>NZ_JAHXKI010000001.1:0-300000 GCF_019392195.1 Marinobacter sp. F4206 | reverse complement strand
AACGACCCGGTGAAGAACAGCGCCACCAGCAAGCCGGGGAGGCTCGCAATCACGATGAGCATGGCGTTCCGGAACACATGGCCGTAAAGGACCTGCTTTTCCTCCAGGCCCTTCGCCCGGGCTGTGACCACGTACTGCTTGCTGATTTCGTCCAGGAATGAGTTCTTGGTCAGAAGCGTCAGGGTGGCGAAGCCGCCAATCACATTGGCGGTTACGGGGAGGGCCAGATGCCAGAAGTAGTCACCAATTTTCTGGTACCAGGTCATGTCGTCAAAGTTTGGCGAGGTGAGCCCGCGCAGGGGAAACCAGTCGAAGTAACTGCCGCCGGCAAACAGCACGATTAGCAGAATTGCGAACAGGAAGCCCGGAATGGCGTAGCCAATGACAATGGCGGAACTGCTCCAGACGTCGAAGCGGGACCCGTCGGTTACCGCCTTGCGGATACCGAGGGGAATGGAGATAACGTAGATAATCAGGGTTGACCAGAGCCCGAGTGAAATCGAGACCGGCATCTTCTCGACAATCAGGCTGGTGACGCTTTTTTCGCGAAAGAAAGAGTCGCCAAAGTTGAACGTGGCGTAATCACCGAGCATCTTGATAAACCGCTCATGGGGCGGCTTGTCGAAGCCATACATAACTTCGATTTCTTTCAGCAGTTCCTCCGGGATACCCCGGGATCCCCGGCTGTCCCCGGAAGCGCTGGACACCTCGCCGCCGGATCCCCCACCCGAGGCTCGGGCCAGGGCGCTGCCGCCGTGGCCTTCCATTTCAGCGATCAGTTGCTCGACCGGTCCGCCAGGTGCGGCCTGGACGATCACGAAGTTCAAAAGCATTATCCCAACCAGTGTCGGGATAATCAGCGCCAGCCTTCGGAGTATGTATATGCCCATTTAGCGGAGAGTTCCTTCCGTTACAGCCAGGGTCAGAATCAGTTGCTCAGGGCCGTACCCACCAGTTATCGAGATCAATACCGTTCTTGGGCGTCATTTCGGGGCGTTGCAGGTGATTCCAATAGGCCACCCGATCCTTGGCGAGGTGCCAGTGGGGAACGACGTAATGACCCTGGAGCAGGACCCGGTCCAGAGCCCGGACCCGCTGCACAAGTTCCTCGCGATCCGGGGCCTGGATGACCTTGTTAACCAGGTCATCAACCACAGGATCGGAAACCCCCATGTAGTTCCGCGAGCCGACAGCCTCGACGTTGGCTGAATGCCAGTACTCCCGCTGCTCGTTACCGGGAGAATCGGACTGCGGCAGAACCTGTGTGATCATATCGAAGTCAAATTCACGGACTCGCTGAACATACTGGTTGCTATCAACAAGCCTCACAGAGACATTGATGCCCAGCTTGGCAAGGTTGTTCTTGAACGGCAGCACCACACGCTCAAAGCTCTTCTGGAACAACAGGATTTCGAACGCCAGCGGCTCTCCGGTGTTCTCGTTGATTAGTTTTCCGTCCTTTATGGCGTAGCCGGCCGAGCGGAGTAGCTCGAGGGCTGTTTTGAGGTTTTTCCGTAATCCCTGCTGGCCATCGGTTACCGGCGGCTGGTAGTTCTCGGTGAAGACGTCTTTGCTGAGTTGGTCCCGGTAAGCTTCCAGGATCTCCAGTTCCCGTCCCTGAGGCAGGCCGGAGGAAGCAAGGTCACTGTTCTCGAAGTAACTGTCGGTTCGAGTGTACTGGCCGTAGAAGAGGTTCTTGTTGGCCCATTCGAAATCAAACCCGTAGGCGAGCGCTTCGCGCACTCGGGGATCACTGAATACTTCACGCCGGGTGTTGAACGCAAAGCCCTGCATGCCGGTAGGGCGGTGATGCTCAATCGCCTCAGCAATGATCTTGCCGTTATCGAATTTGGAGCCGGAGTACGCCGTCGCCCAGTTCTTTGCCGATGTTTCTACCCGGAAGTCAAAGTTGCCAGCCTTGAATGCCTCAAGAGCTACGGTGTCGTCGGTGTAGTAATCGTAACGGATCTTGTTGAAGTTGAAGCGGCCTTTTCGCACGCCCAGATCTTGCGCCCAGTAGTCTTCGACCCGTTCATACGTAATGGACCGACCTGCCTCGAAGTCGCCAATCCGGTATGGACCGCTACCCATCGGAGGCGTCAGACCGTTGTCACCGAATTCCCGGGTTTCCCAGTAATGAGCCGGCAGGATGGGCATCTGGCCGAGAATGAGGGGAAGCTCCCGGTTCATGGTGGGTCTGAAATCGAAACGAATTCGTTGGGGGCTCTCTACCGTGACCTTGGCGACATCAGCGTAGTAGTTACGGAAAAAGGGGTGACCTTTTGTCGTCAGGATTTCGAAGGAAAATTTGACGTCTTCGGCGGTGATTGGCTCACCGTCATGGAAGCGGGCGTTTTCCCGAAGGTTGAAGGTCACATAACTGCGGTCTTTCGGCGTTTCCAGGGATTCCGCGATCAGGCCGTAGGCGGAAAACGGTTCGTCATCCGATGAGACGAGCAACGTGTCATAGAGATAGGTGCTGATGCCAGCGGCAGCGACACCGCGAATATCAAACGGGTTGAAGGAATCGAAGCCGTTGGCGACCACCGCCATCTTGATGGTGCCACCTTTGGGCGCCTCGGGGTTTACATAGTCAAAGTGGGGAAACCCGTTGGGGTACTTGGGCTCGCCATGCATTGCGATGCCATGCTGGGGCTCTGCCGGGCCGGAGGCCTGTTCGCTGCTGAGCGCGGTTGATGTGGTGGCCAGCAGGGCGAGAGAGGAAAGGATCGTTATAAGGTATGAGGCTGTCCGTTTGCTTGTCATAGGTCTCGCACGTTCCGGAGTGTCAGGCCGGCGCGCCAGAATCCGGTCCGGCACGCCGTTGGTTCCTAATCGAACCCTTATGATTCTTGTAGTTAGGGAAAGTTCCTGCGCCGGCTTGCTCGCGCTTTAGGGACTGTTCCGAATATCAACGTAGAGTACCAGACTTTGCCCCGGTTGCAGATAACGTGAGGTGTTCAGGTCGTTCCAGCTTGCGATGTCCCGCACATTCACGGCGAAGCGGTTGGCAATCGTGGACAGCGAGTCGCCTTTGCGAACCCGGTAACCAACCTTTCTGACCATGGCGTTGCCCCGGGCATTGTTGGAGGCAACCACCGTGGGCTTGGACGTTTTCGACCAGATCACCAGGTTCTTTCCGGGAATCAGCGGGTCACCCGGCGCCATTCCATTCCAGGCGGCGACTTCCCGTACCGAGACCCGGTGCTCCCGGGCGATGTCCCAGAAGGTGTCTCCCCGTCGGACGGTGTAACGGACTTTATTGCCATCGCGTTTCCGGTCCTGCTTGCGCTCCAGTCGTTGCGCGGCGCTCAAGGCATAGGTGTCGGAATCCTTGCTGGCTGACGGGATCATCAGTCGCTGGCCGATCCTGATGAGGTCGGAATTCAGGTTATTGACCTGCTGTATCACCGACGGTGTGGTGGAAAACTTGCGGGCAATGGTAATCAGGCTGTCGCCTGACTGAACCTTGTAATTGCGCCACGAAACTCGTTTGCTGGCAGGAATGTTCGCCAGGGCCGAGCGAAAGGTCTCTGCGTTTTCGCGGGGTACAAGCAGGCGATGCGGTCCGTCCGGGTTGGTGGCCCAGCGATTGTAGGTCGGATTCAGCAGATAGATTTCGTCAACATCGACGCTGGCCAGTTCTGCGGCCTGAGCGAGATCGAGCTGGGAGCCGGTTTCCACGATTTCAAAGTAGGGCTCGTCTTCCAGCGTCGGCAGCGTGATCCCGTAATCCTCAGGTTTGTCGAAGATTTTCGCCAGGGCGATCAGTTTGGGTACATAGTGTCGGGTTTCGCGCGGCAGTTCGAGGGACCAGAAATCCTGCGGCTGGTTTTTCTTCCGGTTTCGGCGCATGGCACTGGAAACGGTACCACCACCGCTGTTGTAGGCGGCGAGGGCCAGGGTGTAGTCGCCATCAAAGCGGTTTGCGAGCCGATCCAGGTAGGTCAGCGCCGCATCGGTGGCGGCCACAACGTCCCGCCGGTCATCGTGCCACCAACTCTGCGTCAGTCCGAAATACTTACCGGTAGATGGAATAAATTGCCAGAGGCCGGCGGCACGCCCGTGGGAATAGGCGAACGGATCGAACGCACTTTCCACCACAGGGAGCAGGGCAAACTCGGCGGGCAGTCCACGCTTTTCGGTTTCGTTGAGGATGTAATGAAGGTACCGGCTGCCACGGTCTACCACGCGGTTGATGTATCCGGGGTGGCTGGCATACCAATTGAGCTGATCACGTACCCTTTCATTATTCACATTGTGGTCAAGAGCGAAGCCCTCCCGCAGGCGGCTCCAAAGCTCGGTTTTCTCAGGTGCCTTCTCGACGAGCTGCTGTTCGGGGTTGTCGAGTTTTTCCCGGGCCTCCCGGGCGGTATCCCTCAATTCCGGAGCGATCGCGTCATCCAGTGCGCCGTGGACAGTGGCGTTGTCGCCAGAGCCGGACTCAACCGACTGCTTGAGATCTTCGTCTCCTGTTGCAACCGTAACCTGATCAGTCTCGAGCGGGTTGGTTTCATTTTCTCCGGTGTCGCTGAACCAGGCCGTTGGATTGACCAAAGAGTCGCCGGGTTGATTCAGCAGGCTGCAGCCGCTGGCAAGCGTCCCGGCAAAAAAGAGGATAGACAATCGTTTGACCGACATAGAATACTTCCGGCTCATCGTTGAAGCCGGACGATATGTCTGAAAATCCGGCATATTTAAAGGGTTACAGTCACAAATTTGAAACGATTCTATGGGAGGCGTTTTCCGGTGGTCAAGAAACCTCTCGTTACGTCCTTGAGAGGAATTGTTAACCGGTCAGAAGTTATCCTTACCATGGCGAATGGCTGCAAAAATGGCGTTCTCGGAATCAGCGGGTAGTCCATGCTTTGCGCAATAGTGCCGAGCTGCATCGACAACCGCCGGATCATCCCAGCGAAGGAAGGGGTTCAGGCGTTTTTCGTCACCCAATACCGACGGTACTGTCGGGTCCCCTTTCTCGCGGCTTTGTTTGCATCGGAGTTCGAACTCTTTGAGGCCCTCATCTTCCGGCAGCCAGCTGCGGGCAAATTTCAGGTTTGCCAGAGTGTATTCATGGGCGCAGTAAACTGCGGTACGTTCCGGAAGTGCCCGCAGGGTCTGAAGCGACTGGCGCATCTGTCCCGGCTTGCCCTCAAATAGCCGGCCGCAGCCGCAGACGAAAAGGGTATCACCACAGAACAGAACCGGGCGGCCATTGACCTCGCTGTCGGAGAAATAGGCAATGTGGTCCAGTGTGTGTCCGGGCACCCCGAGAACCTGGAACATCATGCCTTCCCAAAGTACTTCATCGCCGGGCTGGACTGTGTCCGTGCAGCCCTTGAAGGGAGACTCTGCAGGGCCGGTCACAGTGCAGCCGGGAAAGGCTTTCATCAGGTCACTGACACCGCCAACATGGTCCGGGTGGTGATGGGTGATCAGAATGGTATCCAGTGTCATTCCCTGGTCTGCCAGATATTCGAGGACGGGGCTGGCCTGGCCGGGGTCAACGACCAGAGCCTTACGGTTCTCCGGATTCGACAGGCACCAGATGTAATTGTCGCTGAACGCCGGAATGGCGGAGATGGTCAACATAAAGCCCCACATGTGCAAAACGAATGTGCCTGATATGATAGATCATTACACACATGGCCCCAACAGTGGGTTCTGGTTGCGGGGGTAACACAGCGTGAGCAAGCCTGGAGCGATCGATTATCCGGAGCGTCATGAGACGTTTGAGCGGTGGTTCGGGACACCGCTCGGGCGGGCTTTGCTCGCAGACCAGCGGATGATGCTGGACCACGAGCTGTCTCATCTGACCGGGGCCCGTCAGCTTCAGGTCGGTGTCAGTCATCGCCTGCCGCTGGCGACTGGGACGGATTTTGCCCAGCGGATCATGACAACGCCCCGTTGGGACCCAAACATTCCGGAGAGCGTTGCGGTTTGTGATGCCCACGAATTGCCATTCCCCGGCGACTCCATGGATCTGGTGGTTCTTCATCACAGCGCAGATTTTAGCCGCTACCCCCATGAGGTTCTGCGGGATTCGGCAAGGGTTCTGAGGGGCGAGGGTAGCATTGCCCTGATAGGGTTCAATCCATTAAGTCTCTGGGGCGCGCGCAAGCTGGTGTCGCGGCATCGTGAAGGCCCTTGGGGCGGGCGCTTTCTCCTGAGAGGCCGAATGGAAGACTGGTTGCACCTGCTCGGCTTCAATATCGAAGCCTCGGTTACCCGTTTTTTCCGCCTTCCCTTGCAGCGAAGCGGCCGGAAATCCCGAAGTCTGATTGATGAGAAGCTTAGCGGTAACAGAATCCTGCCCGTCGGCGCGTATTACTGTATCCTTGCGAAAAAACGCGTTTACGCCGGTATCCCCAGAAAGCCGGTCTGGCGACAGGCCAAGGTCATCTCACTATCGGGAACCAGAACAATCGGAGCATCCAGAGGGTGCGCTCGTAGGCAGTATGTGCCAGGAAAGACTGAGTAACGGACAGGAGACACGATGGCCGGTAAGGTGATTTTGTATACCGACGGCGCCTGCAAAGGCAATCCCGGGCCAGGCGGCTGGGGCGTTGTACTGCGGTACGGGGACGTCAAGAAAACGATGCATGGCGGTGAGGCAGAGACAACCAATAACCGGATGGAGCTGATGGCCGCTATTCGGGGGTTGGAGGCGCTGAAACGCTCCTGTGAGGTGGAACTTTTTACCGACTCCCAGTATGTCCGTAAGGGCATAACCGAGTGGATGTCTGGCTGGAAGCGCAATGGCTGGAAAACCTCGGCCAAAAAGCCGGTCAAGAACGAAGACCTCTGGCGGGAACTCGACACCGAAGTTGCTCGGCACCGGGTTAACTGGCATTGGGTCAAAGGCCACGCAGGCGTTCCCGATAACGAGCTGGCGGACGAGCTGGCCAACCGTGGCGTTGCTGAACTGGCGAAAGCCTGAGAACGACATCATTGAGCAGTGTGATTTATGAGACAGATAGTACTGGATACCGAAACTACGGGTATCGATCCTTCCGAAGGCCACCGGATTATCGAAATTGGCTGTGTCGAGCTGATGGAGCGGCAGCTCACCGGACGCAACTACCACGTCTATATCAATCCGGAGCGGGAAGTTGAGGCGGAAGCCATCACCGTCCATGGCATTACCAATGAATTCCTGGCCGACAAGCCCAGATTTGCGGAAGTAGCGGACGAATTCTTCGAGTTTATTAAAGGCGCGGAGTTGGTGATTCATAATGCGGCGTTCGACGTGGGCTTTATGGACGCCGAATTCGCACGCCTGAAGCCAGTCAGGAAAACCGCCGATCACTGTAGTGTTGTGGATTCTCTGGCGATTGCCCGCAAAAAGCACCCGGGCCAGAAGAACAATCTGGATGCTTTGTGCAAACGCTACGGTGTTGATAACAGCAATCGTGACCTGCACGGTGCGTTGCTGGATGCCGAGATACTGGCGGATGTCTACCTGCTTCTTACCGGCGGCCAGACAGCGCTCTCGCTGGATGCTGGTGCCGAGGAAGGCGGTAGCAGTAACGGGATCCGCCGGTTAGCGGATGACCGCAGTGCGCTGACGGTCATCAAAGCATCGGATGAGGAGAGTGCCGCCCACGAAGAGTTCATGGCAATGCTGGAAAAGCAGGCCGGTGAAACGGTCTGGGGAAAACTCCGATAAGTTGAATGAGAACTGGGTCAGCCTGTACCAAATGTTACATTCCCGCTTTCTTGAGGTACTTGAGTTTTGTGTTATAAGTAATGATAAGTTCGCCAGTTTTTTGCGAACTGATCCCTGTTTAAGGGCAGTACTGGCCGGGAAGGGTTGAGCCGGCTCATAACAAAAAAGCCTGTCAGTTCATCGGACGGGCCATAGTCACTATGAGGAAGCGGTAGTCTCCGCAAACTAACAGGAAGCGTTTATGGTTCAATCGTCTCTGGCGACGAAATCGCAGTCGTTTGATTTGGTCAAGAATGAAATAGAACAGACCATCAAGCAGGCAGAATCCAGCCTTGAGCGCTTTCAGGAAAACCGTGAGAGTGGGGAAGATCTCCAGAACTGCGTGGACTTCATCAACCAGCTCCGTGGCATTTTTATTCTGGTTGAGCTGCGTGGCGGTACGCTGCTTTGCCAGGAAGCCGTTAGTATGGCCAACGACGTTCCTGTTGGTGCAAACGACGACAAAAACATTCTCCTCACCACGCTGAACAGTGCACTGTTTATCCTCCGTCGATACGTCGAATACTACCATCAGCAAAGGGAAGACCACCCGGAATTGCTGCTGCCCGTCATCAACGATCTGCGGGAAGCCCGCCGGGAAAAGCCATATCCGGAATCCTGCTTCTTTGATGCTGATGTCAAGGAGCGCCCGGACTTTTGCTCCGGTATCCAGGTCCCATCTTTTGAGGGTGATGAGTCCGAATATGAAATTCTTGCGCGTCGGATGCGCCTGACGTTCCAGGTCGCTTTGCTCAGTATCCTGAAGGACCGCAATGATGTGGTGAGCAAAAAGCTGGTGGGTCGCTCAGCTCGCGGCCTGGCTCGATTGTGTCAGGGTGCTCCAATGGGGCAGATGTGGTGTCTGGTATCGATTGTCGCTGACACCATGCTGGACAGGGCGATGGTCTTTACCAAGGCTCGCAAGCGCATGTTCATGCGCATCGAAAAGTACGCCCGCGAAGTGGTGTACGTTGGTAAGGTGGCGACCGCCAAGGATGCCCCGGATTCATTGGTGCGGGACCTGATCTACCTGCTTTACCGGAGCGGTTCGGCCAATCCCGAAGTGACCAGCGTGTTGTCGGCCTACCGCCTGACTCCAGCCGAGTTTCCGGATTCAATGCTGGAGGCTCATGCCCGGAGACTATATGGCCCGGGCAGCGATGTCCTGAAATCACTCTCTGATGCCTTGCAGGACGAGCTGAACCAGTTAAAGGACAAACTGGACATCATTGAGCGTGGTATCGAGCCGGATCTGGCGGAACTGTCTTCGATCGCCGACGCTCTTGAACGCCTTGCCAATACCTTGCTCATGCTGGATCTGAACAAGCTTGCCGCGGTTTCCCGCGAAGAGGCAGCCAGGTTGCGTGGTTGGGAAGAAGAATCCCGTTTGCCGGGCGATGACGAGTTGTATCGTCTTGCCGATTCGGTGCTGGGTATTGAAGACGCGATCATGCAGATCGTCACTCGCGGCATCACCTCCGAAACCGATGCCCTTGCCAGCGGCCAGCGGAACCGGGACGAATCTGTGTATCTACGTGAAGCACTGTTTGTCGTAGCGGATGAAGCGCGCAGTGCTTTGACGCTCGCGAAACGCGCAATTACGGCCTTCATGGAATCGGATTACGATAAGCTCCATCTGGCCAACCTTCCGGCCACACTCCACAGCATTTGGGGCGGCTTGCAGATGGTCAATGATCCCGCCGCGGCGAGTGTTCTGGAGCGTGTGGCGGCCTCCATCCAGGAGCGTCTGCTTGACTCCCGAGAAGCACCTCCCATGCAGGTTCTCGAAGCACTGGCTGATGCACTGACCTCGCTTGAATATTACATCGAGAGTATCGGCAAGCGCGAGGACCGGAATGCGGATCTTCTCAAGCTGGCACAAACTTCACTGACTGATGTAGGTTTGTAGCGCAATGTCTCACGAGCTGGCAGCTATTGTCCTGGCCGCAGCCGGAGCGCTTCTGGTTATCGTCGGCCTGTTGTTTTTCCTGCGCCCGCGCTGGTTGCTGGGCTGGCTGAAAGGCATGGCTGTTTTCGGCTTGATGCTGCTGGGTGCCTATGTTCTGGTGATTGCGGTTAACATTTCCGGGTATCAGTCGCTGGAAGGGATGCAAACCGTAGCGACAATTTCGACCCAGCGTGAAGATGACCAGCTTTGGCGCGTTACCCTCGAACCACGCGATGATTCGCCTTTCGTGGAGACCTTGAGAGGTGATCAATGGCAGGTTGATGCGCGGATTATCCGGTTCTCGGGGCCTTTGCGTTGGATCGGTATCGCACCAGGCTATCGTCTGGAGCGGTTGGGGGGACGATACACCTCGCTTGAGCAGGAGCGCTCTCAGCCGAGATCGGTTGTTGGACTGGGTGATGTGACCTGGCCGGATTTGTGGGCCTTGGACCGGGAATTCAACATGCCGTTCATTGAGGGCATTTACGGCAATGCCACCTTTATGCCGATGCGGGATGGCGCCCTGTTTGACGTGCGACTGTCGACGTCAGGTCTGGTTGCGGTGCCGGTGAACCAGCAGGCTCGCGAGGCAGTTCAGGAGTGGGACCAGTAGAACGGCAATACTGAAGCAAAAAAAACCTGCGCGTTGCGCAGGTTTTTTTGTGAACTGCGGTCAGGGCAATCAGCCCATCTTGAACAGTTCGCCCAGCTTGGTCGCCAGCATCATGTCGCCTTCAGCGCGCAGCTGGCCGGCCATGAATGCCTGCATCCCGTCGGTCTCGCCGGATACGATGCCCTGCAGAGTCTCGGAGTTCATGATCAGGGTAACGGAAGGATCGTCATGCGGGCCTTCGTGCAGTTTGCAGGTGCCATCGTTGATGACCAGGTGGTAAGTTTTGTCGTCTTCGATATCGAACTGGAATACCAGGTCCAGGCCTTGCGCCGCGTCTGCGTTGAAGTTCTGTTCGAGCTGTTCAAATACCTGAGCTACAGACATTGTTCTACCCTTTGTGATGATTGTCTTGTCATGGCGACGGCTTAGATCTCCCTGGCTGCTGGAGCCTGAGCGGGATCCCGTCTGGAGCCGACCTCGCAATCCGACTTTATGGTTAGTGGCAAGTTGTGTCAAGCTCGATCGAACGCTTGTTTTAATTATTTTTCTCTTCTTATCACTATAAATTCGGTAAGTTACACTCTGACGTTTTCATAATCGCACGGAGAAGTACTTTGGAGTTCCTGACAGAATATGGTTTGTTTCTAGCCAAGGTTGTCACCTTTGCCGTGGCGGCGATCGTTGTGGTCGCTGTCATCATTTCGGCGGCACAGAAAGATCGTGACGATCATGGCGGCGAGGGCGAGTTGAAAATCCGAAAGCTGAATGAGAAGTACACCAGACTCCGTGAGTCCATTCAGGCCAGATTGATGTCGGATTCCGAGCGCAAGGCTTTCGAAAAGAATCAGAAAAAAGAGCAGAAGGCCAAGAAAAAGGCTGAAAAGGCCCAGCAGAAGGAGGGCGTTGCGGAGAAGGACTCGCGCAAGCGGGTCTATGTTCTGGACTTCGATGGCGACATCAAAGCGAGCGATACGGACCCTTTGCGACGTTCAATTACGGCAGTCCTGAGCGTGGCCGACGCTGAGCGGGATGAGGTGGTAATTCGACTGGAGAGTGGCGGTGGTTTGGTTCACTCCTATGGCCTGGCCGCGGCCCAATTGGACCGGATTCGCAGTAAGGGTATTCCCCTGACGGCTTGCGTCGACAAGGTGGCCGCCAGTGGCGGGTACATGATGGCCTGCGTCGCCGACCGAATCATTGCATCGCCATTCGCTATTCTTGGATCCATTGGGGTGGTCGCCCAGTTGCCAAATTTCCATCGGTTTCTGAAGAAGAATGACGTGGACTTTGAAGTCCTGACGGCCGGTGAGCATAAGCGGACAATGACCATCTTTGGGGAAAATTCCGACAAGGGACGCCAGAAGTTTCTTGAAGACCTGGAAGACACTCATGTGTTGTTCAAGGAATACGTAAGTGAGCGTCGCCCGGACATCGACATCGGTGCGGTTGCGAACGGTGACATATGGTTTGGCAAGCGTGCGCTGGACGTCAACCTCATCGATGAGATCAAGACCTCCGACGAATATCTCATTGAAGCCTGTGACCGGGCGGACGTAGTGTCGGTGAGGTATCAGCGCAAAAGGTCGCTTCCGGAAAAACTGGGACTTGCGACCAGCGCTGCGCTTGAACACACGGTCTGGCGGGTACTCAGTGCCTTTCGGAATCAAAACATGCAATAACAGTTGCAGAGTGGGGGATAACAATGCCAACGAACACTGAATTCAAAGCCTGGCGGGTTGAGGAAAAAGACGGCGGCTACGTGGGCGGCGAACAGACTCTGAATATCGGGGATCTCCCGCAGGGCGAGGTTCTGATCCGGGTTTCCCATTCCTCACTGAACTACAAAGACGCGTTGTCCGCCTCGGGGAACAAGGGAGTTACGCGGAGCTTCCCGCATACGCCGGGCATTGATGCTGCCGGCGAGGTGGTTGAGTCTTCGTCTCCAGACATTGCTTCCGGCAGCAAGGTCATTGTCACCGGGTATGATCTGGGCATGAACACAGATGGCGGCTTCGGCGAGTACATTCGAGTTCCTGCCGGCTGGTGTGTCCCGATGCCGGCGGGGTGGGACGCGCGGAAGGCCATGATTTATGGCACGGCCGGCCTCACAGCAGGCTTGTGCGTTCAGAAGCTGCTCACCATGGGAGCGAGCCCGTCTCAGGGACCGGTTGCGGTGTCCGGTGCAAGCGGTGCGGTTGGCAGTGTCGCGGTTGAACTGCTGGCAAAGCTTGGATTCGAAGTTGTGGCCATCAGCGGGAAGGCCGATCACGCTGATGACCTGAAGGCGCTGGGCGCCGCAGAGGTGGTTGGTCGCGATACGTTAGCGGAAGAGAAAAAGCCTCTCGTGAAACCTGCGTTCGGGAACGCTGTGGACACTGTCGGTGGTGGCCCGCTGGCAGAGCTCCTCAAGCAGATCAAGCCGGGTGGATCGGTCTCCTGTTGCGGACTGGTTGCCGGCCCCCAGCTCCAGACCACAGTTCTTCCATTTATCCTGCGCGGGGTCAACCTGCTCGGTGTCGATTCGGTGGAAATTCCGCTGACGGAGAAACGGTCGGTGTGGGACAAATTTTCCGGTGAGTGGGCCTGCCCGAAAACCGAAGGGTCCGCCCGGGATATCGGTCGGTCTGGCCTCGATTCCGCATTGAAAGCTTTTCTGGAAGGGGCTTCGGCTGGAAAGATCGTACTCGATCACAGCCTTTAAATAAGAAAGCCTGCCATTCGTGGCAGGCTTTTTTGTCTCAGTCCGTTCTACCGATCCTTCAGGAGGCTCGGCGCCGAAACAGCGGAACATCTGTATCCGTTGCTGCCTGGTAGCCCTGGCTGAAGAAGTTGAGGCAGCGGGCAGCCTTCTCAATATCCTTGTCCGGACGCAGTGCGTATGTGTTGAAGCCGCAGCGCTTCATGAACTGTAGCTGATCGAGCAGCACATCACCGATGGCCCTGAGTTCATTCTCGTAGCCGAAGCGTTCGCGCAGCAAACGGGCGATGCTGTAGCCGCGGCCGTCGCTGAACTTTGGAAAGTTGACGGCAATGACCGGCAGCTCGTTCACCTTGCCTTCAAGGATTTCCGGCTCATCGTGGCTATCAAACCAGACACCGATGGCATCGTTGCCGGTAAAGTGCTCGTAGCCAGCCAGCCAGAGGTCCGCCGGAATCAGGGCTTTTCCCTGTTCCGGAATGTCGAGGGACTCGCCCTCGGCGGGCCGGGGAACGACGGTCCAGTCATCCTGTCGGATGCTGCCATCCTGGAAAATTACATCAGGCATAAACCCGCTCCTTGAAGGGATCAATTCCAACACGGCGATAGGTATCGAGGAAGGTTTCTTCCTCGGTACGCTTGTCGACGTAAACATCAATGATCTTGGCAACGACCTCCGGCATGTCGTCTCGGGCAAAGGAGGGGCCGAGGATCTTGCCGATGGCGGCGTCGTGATGGGAGGAGCCGCCAAGGCTGATTTGATAGAACTCTTGGCCTTTCTTATCAACACCGAGCACGCCGATGTTGCCGACGTGGTGATGGCCACAGGCGTTCATGCAGCCGGAAATATTGAGGTCGATGTTACCCAGGTCGTAGAGGTAGTCGAGGTCATCAAACCGGCGCTGAATGGCCTCCGCCACTGGAATTGACTTGGCGTTTGCCAGTGCACAGTAATCGCCGCCGGGACAGCAGATAACGTCGGTAAGCGTATTCAGATTGGCGGTGCCAAAGCCCATGGGGGTCATGGCCTGCCAGAGTTCCAGCAATCGGTCCTGACGGACGTCCGCCAGCACCACGTTCTGCTGGTGAGTTACCCGGACCTCTCCGAAACTGAAGTCTTCAGCCAGATCGGCAATTTGCTCCAGTTGACGGTCGGTGACATCGCCCGGCGGTGTACCGGTCTTTTTCATGGTCAGGGTAACGATCGCATAACCCGGCTTTTTGTGGGCGTCGACGTTGTGGCTCAGCCACTGGTCGAATTCCCGGTTTTCAAAGCGCTGCCTGGCCAGCAGGTCGGTTGCGTTATCGGTGACTGTGTAGTCCGGCTCGGTGAAATAGGACTGAATCCGGTCGATGGCGTCCCGGGTCAGGCGGGTCGGAGAGTTCTTGATGTGCTCCCATTCGGCCTCCACCTTCTCGGCAAATCCCTCGGGGGTCAGCGCCTTCACCAGGATCTTGATACGAGCCTTGAACTTGTTGTCGCGGCGACCATAGCGGTTATACACCCGCAAAACGGCTTCGAGGTACGTCAACAGATCCAGTTCCGGCAAGAACTCACGGATAACCGGACCAACCATGGGGGTGCGGCCGAGACCGCCGCCAACGTGAACGCGGAAACCGAGTTCGCCGGCATCGTTCCGAACCATCTGCAACCCGATGTCGTGAACCTGGATGGCCGCCCGGTCCGTTTTCTCGGATGCGTTCACAGCTACCTTGAATTTGCGTGGAAGGAAGGCGAATTCCGGGTGAAATGTCGACCACTGGCGAATGATTTCACAATAGGGGCGCGGATCAGCGATTTCGTCTGACTGTACGCCGGAAAACTGATCAGTGGTCGTGTTCCGGATGCAGTTTCCGCTGGTCTGATTGGCGTGCATTTCGACTTCGGCCAGCTCGGCAAGAATGTCCGGCACATCTTCCAGCGCCGGCCAGTTCAGCTGGACATTCTGGCGGGTGGTAAAGTGGGCATAGCCTTTGTCGTAGTCGCGGGTAATACGCGCCAGGCGACGCAGCTGGTCGGACCGGAGCATGCCGTAAGGAACGGCGATCCGGAGCATGGGTGCGAGACGCTGGACATACAGCCCATTCTGGAGGCGAAGTGGAAGAAACTCCTCCTCGGCCAGTTCACCGGCCAGGGCGCGCTCGGTCTGGTCTCGGAATTGGGCAACGCGCTCGGCAGCGATTTGCCGATCGTGTTCGTCGTATACGTACATAAGAAACGTCCTGCCTAAAAGCGTCGTTACGGCCTTCTTTGCGCGGATTTTTTGAATCCGGAGAGTCGGGGCCTTATATCTGCCGGGCAGGATAGCACCGTGTTTTTATTCTTAAAATGATTATTTCAAAATATGTTTATCGATTCAGGCGATAAGCGGAGCAAGGCCAGACTGGACGAATGCCGCTTTAAAGGCTTTACTGATCAGAGGGTAGAAACGTTTTCGTTTGTCCCTGTCGAATAACAAAAAGACTCACGAGTAAAAGATCCAAAAGAGGAAAGCTCAATGAAGAAATCCGCGCATTCAGACAGCCAGGCTGATGCAGTTGCCGCCGTTTTGCTGGTCCTACTCGCCGTTGCCTTCGCTGTGGTGTGGGTATCCGGTCAGTAACTTACTGGTTGGCCAGCACCATCTGCACAATCACGATCAGCCCGATGACGAAGCCCGCGGTAAACAGAACACCCGCAATAATGTAGGGCCACGGGCTGTGGCTTGAGAAATCCTCTTCCCGGCGCTTGTCCGACTGGACGCCGAAGGCGCCGGCAAGAATGCTCTGCATGACTTTCAACACGCCCGGGCTTTGGGGCTTTCGATCCTTGTGGTTTTTGGTGCCGGACGTGTTTGTCATAGCGTTACCTATTTCTGATGATCGTCGCGTTCCGTTCAGGTTATTCGGCGGGATCGTAGGCCAGACTGGGAGCCAGCCAACGCTCTGCTTCCGCCCTGGAAATGCCTTTGCGTTCAGCATAGTCCTCAACCTGATCTGCGCCAATCTTGCCGACCGCGAAATACTTTGATTCCGGATGGGCGAAATACCAGCCCGAAACCGCAGCAGTAGGAAACATCGCGAAGTGTTCCGTCAGTTCAATGCCAGTGGTTTGCGTGGCATTCAGGAGCTCGAACAGGGTCGCCTTTTCCGTATGTTCCGGGCAGGCGGGATAGCCCGGGGCGGGGCGGATCCCACGGTAACGTTCCTTGATCAGATCCTCATTGGCGAGGTTCTCATCGTTGGCGTAACCCCAGAATTCCTTTCGAACCCTTTCATGCATGCGCTCGGCGAAGGCCTCTGCAAGACGGTCCGCCAGTGCTTTGACCATAATGGCGTTGTAGTCGTCGTGGCGGTCTTTGAATTCCAGGGAGAATTCTTCCGCACCAACACCGGTCGTGACCGCAAAACCGCCAACGTAGTCACAGGCGTCGGCCCCCTCCGGGGCAATGAAGTCAGATAGCGCCATCATGGGCTTTCCGGGAGCCTTTTCATCCTGCTGGCGCAGGTGATGAAGGGTGGTCAACTCCTCGCTGCGGCTTTCATCTTTGTAGACGACGATGTCATCGCCTCGACGACTGGCGGGCCAGAACCCGATGACCGCACGGGCAGTGATCCGCTTCTCATCAATCATCTGGTGAAGGATCTTCTGGGCGTCGTCGAACAGGCTTCGAGCGGCGTCGCCACGCTTGGGATCGTCGAAGATGCCTGGATACTTGCCCGACATGTCCCAGGAAATGAAGAACGGCGTCCAATCGATGTAGTCCACCAGTTCATTCAGGTCATATTCCTCGAACACCTTGATCCCCGTGAATGCAGGCTTTGGTGGGGTGTAATCGTCAAAGGCGATTTCCGGGGCCCGCGCCCGAGCTTCTTTGAGCGAGACCAGCTTGGTACGGTCACCCCGGTTCTTGCGGCGCTCACGAATTTCGTCGTACTCGACGCGCGCGGCTTCCACCAGGCCGTCTTTGCCGGTCTTGCTCAACAACTGGGAGGCGACGTTCACGCAGCGGGAGGCGTCCGATACGTACAGGGCGATGTCGTTCTTGTACTGGGGTTCAATCTTGACCGCCGTGTGGGCCTTTGATGTCGTGGCGCCACCAATCATCAGCGGAATGTTGAAATCCAGACGCTGCATCTCCTTGGCGACGTGAACCATTTCGTCCAGGGAAGGGGTGATCAGGCCGCTCAGCCCGATGATGTCCACGTCTTCTTTCTTCGCGGTCTCGAGGATCTTGTCGCAGGGCACCATCACGCCCAGGTCGATCACTTCGTAATTGTTGCACTGAAGCACCACGCCCACGATGTTCTTGCCGATATCGTGGACATCGCCCTTCACCGTGGCCATGAGGATCTTGCCCTTGGCCTTCTGATCCTCGGTTTTCTCGGCTTCGATGTACGGAATAAGGTGAGCGACCGCCTGTTTCATGACCCGGGCGCTTTTAACCACCTGGGGCAGGAACATCTTGCCGTCGCCAAACAAGTCACCAACCACGTTCATGCCGTCCATCAACGGGCCTTCGATGACCTCAATCGGGTGGCTGGCGTTTTGGCGACAAGCCTCGGTATCGTCGACGATGTAGTTGGTGATGCCCTTGACCAGCGCATGCTCAAGGCGCTTCTCGACCGGCCATTCACGCCAGGCAAGATCCTCCTCCTGGGTTTTGCCGCCTTTACCTTTGAAGCGTTCGGCAATTTCCAGCAGTCGGTCGGTGGAATCGTCCCGACGGTTCAGGACGACGTCTTCGACCAGTTCCTTGAGCTCCGGGTCAATTTCATCGTAGATCACCAGCTGGCCCGGATTCACAATGCCCATGTTCATGCCCGCTTTGATGGCGTGATACAGGAAGACCGAGTGGATGGCCTCGCGCACCACGTCATTGCCGCGGAACGAGAACGAGACGTTACTGACGCCCCCGGAGATGGAGGCGTGGGGCAGGTTTTCCTTGATCCAGCGGGTCGCGTTGATGAAATCGACGGCGTAATTGTTGTGCTCTTCGATGCCGGTGGCGATGGCAAAGATGTTGGGGTCGAAAATGATATCCGCCGAGTTGAAGCCAATCCCGGTCAGCACATCGTAGGAGCGTTTGCAGATCTCGGTCTTGCGTTCGTAGGTGTCGGCCTGCCCCTGCTCGTCGAAGGCCATGACCACCACAGCGGCGCCGTAGCGCATGCAATCTTTCGCCCGTTTGATGAACTCCTCTTCGCCTTCCTTCAGGCTGATGGAGTTGACCACCGCCTTGCCCTGAATGCAGCGCAAACCGGCCTCGATCACTTCCCACTTGGAGGAGTCGATCATGATGGGGACGCGGGAGATGTCGGGTTCCGAGGCGACAAGGTTCAGGAAGGTAACCATGACCTCCTTCGACTCCAGCATCCCTTCGTCCATGTTGATGTCGATGATCTGGGCGCCGTTCTCTACCTGATCACGAGCGACGCTCAGCGCCTCCTCGTACTGCTCTTCCTTGATCAGTCGCAGGAAGCGCTTGGAACCGGTGACGTTGGTGCGCTCACCAACGTTGATAAACAGGGTGTTCTCATCACCGGTAAATGGCTCAAGACCGGACAGTCTCAGGGCTTTCTTGCGTTCGGGAATCTTGCGCGGCGGATACTTGGCAACCGCCTGCGCGATGGCTTCAATGTGATCCGGGCGTGAACCGCAGCAGCCACCGATGATGTTAAGGAAGCCATCCCGCGCGAAGCCCTCGATGATCTCGGCCATCTCTTCCGGGGTCTGGTCGTATTCACCGAATTCGTTGGGGAGGCCAGCGTTCGGGTGCGCACTGACATAGGTTTCGGCCTTGGCCGAGAGTTCCTCGACATAGGGGCGCAGGGCATCTGCCCCCAGTGCACAGTTGAGGCCCACTGAAATCGGTTTGGCGTGTGCGACGGAATTCCAGAATGCTTCGGTGGTCTGGCCAGAGAGCGTTCGACCCGAAGCATCGGTGATGGTGCCGGAAATCATGATCGGCAGTTCGATGCCGCTGTCTTCGAAAAACTGCTGGGTGGCGTAGATGGCCGCCTTGGCGTTCAGAGTATCGAAGATGGTTTCGATCAGGATCAGGTCACAGCCGCCTTCAACCAGGCCGCCGACTGCTTCGTAGTAATTGTCGACCAGAGTCTGGAAATCGACGTTCCGGTAACCCGGGTTGTTTACGTCCGGCGAAATGGACGCGGTCCGTGAGGTCGGGCCAACGGCGCCGGCAACGAACCGCGGTTTGGCCGGATTGCGCTCGGTAAACTCATCGGCAACGTCCCGTGCCAGCTTCGCCGCCGCAACGTTGAGTTCCCGGGCGATCGGTTCCAGTCCGTAGTCCGCCTGAGAAAGCTGGGTTGAGTTGAAGGTGTTGGTTTCAATGATGTCTGCGCCGGCATCCAGATAATCGGCGTGAATGTTGCGAAGCAGGGCAGGCTGGGTCAGGTTGAGCAGGTCATTGTTGCCCTGCACCTCCCGTTCGTAATCAGCAAACCGATCGCCGCGAAACGCCTCTTCGTCCAGCTTCAGGTTCTGGATCATGGTGCCCATGCCGCCATCAAGAATCACAATGCGTTCCTGCAGGGCTTTGTGGAGCTGTTCCAGACGGGTGTTGCGATCGGTCATATCAATACTTCCGGATGT
Source organism: Marinobacter sp. F4206 (assembly GCF_019392195.1). NCBI lineage: Bacteria > Pseudomonadati > Pseudomonadota > Gammaproteobacteria > Pseudomonadales > Marinobacteraceae > Marinobacter > Marinobacter liaoningensis. The sequence goes on along the minus strand of NZ_JAHXKI010000001.1, from coordinate 280,435 downwards.
CGTTTATAACGTCGTGTTTATCTCAATGGCGCGGGATAATAGCAAAAATGCGCTAGCCCGTCTTAGTACGAATGACCATTATCACCTGCCCAAATGAGCGGGCGCACACAGATCTGGTCGTACGTGAAAGTCATTACGCGTATAAAGACCAACCAATTTACTTGGTCTTTCATGTTCGCGAGAAGTCACTTAAAATGAAGTCAAACTTCCAAATGGGTTTAAAACATGGCATTGGTTACTGTGACAGATCCCGCCCGGGATTATCTTGCACAACTTATCGAAAAGCAGGACGTGGACGGTATGGGCGTCCGAATTTTCGTGACCCAGCCCGGCACCAAGAACGCCGAGACCTGTCTGGCTTACTGCCCGCCCAATGAGGTTGTTCCAACCGATGAGAAGTTGGATCTGGAGAAGTTCACCCTGTATCTGGACCATAACTCGGTGCCGTTTCTGGAAGAAGCGTTCGTCGATTATTCCAAGGATCAGATGGGTGGCCAGCTGACGATCAAGGCGCCGAACGCCAAGGTCCCGAAGATTGATGATGATGCGCCTCTGCCGGACCGCGTGAATTATATTCTCGCGTCTGAAATCAACCCGAACCTTGCCGCTCACGGTGGCGACGTTTCCCTGGTGGAAATCGTGGACGAGTCGGTTGCCGTACTGCGTTTCGGCGGCGGCTGCCAGGGCTGTTCGGCGGTCAGTCTTACCTTGAAGCAGGGCGTTGAATCCACACTGAAAGAGCGGGTTCCAGAAATTACCGCGGTTCGGGATGTGACGGACCACTCCAATACCGAAAACGCCTACTACCAGTAAGACGCCTCTCCTTTCGAGCCGCCACGCTAGCCAGGGCGTGGCGCGTCTCGCTCAAATGCTGCCGCAGTACCGCTGTTTTGATGGCTTCACGGCCAATGCTCCTGATTTCGAAATACCTCATTATCAGTCACATAAACTGAATCTGCGTGCGGCTATAATGCATCACGAGCTGACCGTTTCCACGGCAATCTTGGGCCGCCAATTGTTAACCGGGGTTTCATTTGTCCGACCTTGCACTTCTGTCCCTGCCGATCATGGCCGCTGTCGTTGGCTGGTTTACCAACTGGCTTGCGATCAAGATGTCGTTCTATCCGGTTCAGTTCATTGGCGTCGGCGTATTTGGCTGGCAAGGCGTCATTCCCCGCAAAGCGGAAAAGATGGCGCATATCTGTATCGACCGTACCTTGCAGCAATTCGGTGACCTGAACGCCGTCTACCAGAAACTTGAACCGCAGCGAATTGTCGAACAGGTTATTTCCCAGGTGACCCCCAGGCTCGACGAATACATCGACGAGGTGATGTATGAAATTCAGCCGGTGCTCTGGGACAATTTGCCGCTGTTTGTAAAAAACCGTATCTATCAGTGGGCCCGGGAACAGTTGCCATCACGAGTGGAGGAACTGGTCGAGGATTTTGGTGACGACCTCGATGATCTGGTGGATCTGAAGGCGTTGCTCAGTCGGGAGCTTGAGAAGCATCCGGACCTGATGAATCGCATCTTTCAGCAGGCCGGAGCGGTGGAGCTGAAATCGGTTATTAACCGTGGCGCCATCATCGGCGGTATTCTGGGGGCTCTATTGATCCCACTTTGGACCCGTTACCCCGAGCCGTGGTTGTTACCGATCGGGGGCTTTGCCATTGGTTTCGTGACCAACTGGGTTGCCATTAACCTGATTTTCGCCCCGCTCAGACCCAGGCGGTTCCTGTTCTGGAAGGTCCAGGGGCTTTTCCTGCGCCGACAACCCGAAATCAGTGATGTCTGGGCGAAGTTGGTGGCAGAGGACCTGATCACGGTTGAGAAGGTGGCCGACGCCATGCTCAATGGCCGGCATGGTGACCGGACGCGGGCCATCATTCAGAAGCACCTGCGGCCTCTGCTTGATAATTCGGTGATCATGAAGCTGACGGCACAGGTGACCGTTGGTATGACGGGATACACCGAGCTGAAGAAAGCGATGAATCAGAAGGCGGTCCTCGCTACCCGGGACGTGTTCAGCGATCCGGCTTTCAATCGGGAGCGCGCCCCGGTGGTGGCTGAAGTGCTTTCGGGCCAGATGCGTGCGCTTGGGCCGTCGGAGTTCCAGGATATTCTTCGTCCGGCCTTCCGTGAGGAGGAACTTCAGTTGATGATCGTGGGAGGGATCTTTGGTGCGCTGGCGGGTCTGGCCCAGTTTGTCTCGCTGGTAAATCTGAGCTTTTAATCGAAGACGTGCGTCTTGAGGCGCGAGGAGAGCAATCATGCCTGCTTCGGGGGCAATAGTGATACAGGTGCTGGCCACCGCCGTTACGGTAGCGTTGGTGCTGTTCGGGTTCTGGGGACTGATAGTCCGTCCTTATCTGGACCGGAAAGTGTCGGAGGTGATACAGGCCTCGCAGGAGATCGAGTCGAAAGTGACTCGTGGTGTGAAGCGTGGCGTTGAGGAAACCATTCGAGAGTTGCCGGAGAGTGCTTTGGATGGAACGGTAAAGGAGTCGACCCGCCAGTTCCTGAAATTCGGCTCTGGCCTGTTCGAAAACGGACTGAGCAGTTTTCTCGGTAGCGCGGCCGACCTGGAGCGCAAAGCCGAGGCCGACCGCAGGGGCCAGCGATCCGCCGACTGAGCGCTACAGGCAGTTGGTGGGGCGGGGGAGGCCGGCAATACGGCAGGCGGTCTTGGCCGGGGTTCCCGGGAACAGCTGCATCAGGTAAATGCTGTTTCCCTTTTCCTCGCCCATGGCATCCTTGACGGCTTTAACAAACAGCCGATTTGAGGGTGGCGACATTTCATGTTCCTTGTAAAACTCCCTCAGGAACATAATGATTTCCCAGTGGTTTTCATTTAGATTCAAGCCGTCCTCATTGGCGATTGCCTCTGCCGTTTCACGGCTCCATGCCGAGGCATCCTCCAGAAATCCTTCGTTGTTTCGTTCCGGGGTTACGCTTTTAGCCATGGTTCACCAGCTGATTACCCGCTCTGCCTGAAGTGTAAGGCCGACCCATTCCGAATAGTCGACCAGTGAATCGGTGTGGCTGCTGTCCGAGAGGCCTCGTGCCGACACATCGGCACTCAGTGCGTACACCTGCGCGGAATGAAAGTTTTTGGCCGCAAGCAGGCCCAGCACGCCGTTTTCGATCAGTATGATGGCATCATCAGGGCCAAGCATCCCCAGGCATTCGTTAAATCGGGGATGATCCGGCGTTTTATTCAGGACATGCAGAGTATGCAGTTTGTTCATTCTTGGGTTCCGAGTCTTGTTCCGGTGGCCGGATCAGCCTGCAAAGGCGGCCTGGGAGAATTGTGCCAGGAGGTCGGCGTTCGCATCGGTCATGGCGACCCCGTCAGGCAGTTCCGCAGGCGTAATGCCATATCGTTCGCAGGACCTCCGGTCGGCCAGAATGTCTTCAATTCCAAAAACAGGCGCGGCTGCCAGGTTCTTCTCAACCGATTTTTGCCCGATGCTGGAAGTGTTCTGCCCTTGGCGCAGCCAGTTAACCCCGGCACCGGTAAATAACAGGCTTGCAGGCTGGTCGAAGGCTGCCAGTGAAAACGCCATGTCGAGGGCTTCACGACCGGCCCAGCCGCCATAGGGTGGCTGATCAATGATGATGAGCGTGCCCATTCTCAGTTCCCTCCATGAAAATACAGGGTTCTGGAGGATTTGACGTTGCCTTCCACCCACTCGCCAAGACCGGCAATGGTGAAGGGCGATAGAAGGTTGTTGGCGCTCAGCTCGTAGCGCTTCTGTTCCGGAGCATCCACGAGTCCCCGCCGTAAGGCAGAGGCTATGCAGGCAATCCCCGGAACCTTGTACTCCTCAAGGAACGCGGCCCAGTCCTTTGGCCAGTGCGGCTCGTCGGAGGGTGGCGCTACAAGGGCAGAGGCCAGGTGCACACCGTCGCCATACAGGAAGACCCGGTCAATAGCATGTCCGGCAGCTACGACGGCCCTGGCGTAGGCCAGGGCCGTCTGTGGCGCCTGTGTGGAATAGGGGGCGCCGGTAATAACCAGGGTAAAGGAACGCGGGTCAGGACTGTTCATGATGATGGGTCTGGCCGGAAAGTTTTCAGTTTACATAAAGCAAAAACCCCGGCAAGAGCCGGGGCTGATTGAGCGAATACCGATTTGGAAATCAGTCTTCGCCGCTGAATGCAGACAGCAGGTGAAGCAGGCTGACAAACAGGTTGTAGATGGATACGTACAGACCAACGGTTGCAATCACGTAGTTGCGCTCTCCGCCCTTGATGATCTGGCTGGTTTCAAACAGGATCATGATGGAGGCGAAGATGGTGAAGCCTGCCGAGACCGCCAGTTGAAGAACTGAGCTTTCCATGAAGAAGGCCAGCAGCATGGCACCGATCAGCACGAAAGCGCCGGCGGTCAGGAAGCTGGACAGGAAGCTGAAATCCTTCTTGGTAATGATGGCGGTTGCTGACAGACCGACAAACGCCACCGCCGTCAGTGTGAGCGCCTGGGCAACAATCTGAGAGGCTCCGGCAGCCACAAATGCGCCGATGATCGGGCCCAGGGTGTATCCCATGAAGCCAGTCAGGGCGAACGTGGTGACAATACCCCAGGGGCTGTTCTTAAGCTTGTAGGTGGCGAACAGAAGGCCGATGTAGCCGACAATGGTAATCAGGAACCCGGGGTGGGCGCCGTTCATGTTCAGGAATGCGGTCAGGGCCGAGAAGGCCAGGGTCATGCCCAGAAGCATGTAGGTATTTCGCAATACCTTCATTGCATCCGCGCTAATTCCGGTGGTCGTACGTTCCGTCTGGGAGGCCGAGTAGGCTCCCTGGTCATTTTGAACGCCGAATCGTCTGTCTTCCATTGTGCTCTCCGTTAATAACGTCTGGATACTGCCTTCCATCATAGTGTCAGAAACGCAAGTTTCAATCATTTACGACAGGAAACTACGCTGCGGATTCCATTAAAAGCTGTTAATGCTAGAAAATCCGGCGGGTTTTATGCAGGGCGTTGACAGCGCAGGCAATTCCGGTATCATGCTCACCGCTGTCGCAACGGCAGTAATGGAAAAACGGTGGGCTGGCAGAGTGGCTGAATGCAGCGGTCTTGAAAACCGCCGAAGGTTAATAGCCTTCCCGGGGTTCGAATCCCTGGCCCACCGCCATTTTCCTGCACAGATCAATGAATTACCCCTCTTTAATTTGTCTATCTACTTTCCTACCTATCAACATAAAAGCGCGCTAACAGTTCCTAGATTTCGTCTCGTCTCCGTTGTTGTTCTTGTCCTGTTCTGGCGGAACTGGTTACGCTCCAGTAATTATTGACCATACTGTCGATTCTTCGATTGTCGTTCGAATCAGTCTAAAGAATCTTGGCGAATACCCTTTGGGCAGAAAGGGTGACTTTGCAGCTAAATTTGATCGTGCATCTCCCAAACGCTATCGGTCGCATCGCTGTATCGATCCAGTTTTGGTTGGTGGGACAGGTATTGCTAATCAGTTGGTAGCTAAAGGAATTGCGCGCCGGTACGATGGTGGCCAAAACACGGATCGTGCGAGGATTTAATGTCTGAAGAGAGCAAAAAAGTAGTTGAGAGGATACGGGCAAGCCTTCCGAAGCTTTTTGTCGAAAATAAGCCTGTCTCACGTGAGCTTATTGACGCCCGGTTTCGGCAATCTCTTTTTTACGCCGTCAATGAAGCTTATAAGCACGCGGACAATGGCGGCAAGGATCCGCAGGAGCTGACAGAGCAACTAATCAAAAATGATCTGCCTCGCCAGCAATTCTATCGAGAATTTCATTCCGGAATATCTGTGCTCATAGCCCGAGAATCCCGTCAGATGGATGAGCTCAATCAGTTAAAGATTGTTGAACATGCTCAGGGAAGACGAAGTGCGCTTTGGCGGTTCGCAAGTACGTTGGCTGTGGGTTTTGCTATTCTGATTATTTATGCAATTGCAGATTTTTGTGAAATCGCTTTACCGCTTTCCGGAATCCGATAGGGCAAGGAATTGCCAGCTAGCAGAAGGTAGGGATGATAATGAATTTTAAAGAGCATCTGCTCGGAGCGGCCCTTGGGAGTATAGGCACGTTGCTCGTCATGGGCGCGGCCTACGTGTACGTTATTAAGGACAACACGCGAGAACTTGGTTACTTAGCAGACCGTCTAGCAAAGCTTGAGAGTGAGCAAAAAGTCCAACTAGGAAGTCTTGAGGGCGCTCTGGATGAGTCGCGTAAGCGAATTGGTAAGTTGAACCTTTTTATTGTTTCGGTACATCCGGACAAATATTCACCAAATATCTCTAGTGTTGAAAAGTTCCGGGATCTTTCTGCTGCAGGTTTGGAATCCTTTGCTCAAAATGTATCTGATACCCTGCCTGTGTATGAGCAAGTTCGTGCTTCACTGGATTCAGTAGATGAGAAACGCTTAGATTTATTGCTGGAGGAGTTCGAGAACGGGCGCCAGTGGGAAGGAGGAGGCGTTCAGCGAGTAGCACGGCAACTTGGTATAGAGTCTAGCCGCTTTAAAGACCTACAAACGAATGTTGAGTTGCAGGACTATCTTGAAAACAATGACATGAATGCCCACGACTTGAACTTCGCCTTGGAAGTAATGTCGTCAGAAGAGTCTCCAGCGGAAGGTGATCATCTAAGGGAGAAAAAAGATCAAGTGGTCGAAAGGCTCCTGAAAGAGTCTTTAAGCCTTGATGATTAGAGTTAGAGTTAAAAGCAAATAGACCGCCCCGAAGGGCGGCCCGACTGCCCGATACCCCACCAGGCGCGTCGGAGTGCTTGGCTTTGGCGAACATGTATCGACCGGCGCCAAAGGACCTACCGCTTTCGGGGACTAGTGCGGCCGGGCTGGTTGCCACTCTAAGAGTGTACGGAAGTGGCTCTGCATTCCTGATTTGCCGCGCCGGGCACGCGGTTCAAATATTTAAATAGTAATGGTTAGATCGATCATCTGGCCCACCGCAAAGTTTTCACGAAAGTCAGGGGCTTGCCGTTCCTTTAACTCGACGTCTTCCTCTTAGCCTATCACCGCGACAACGGTCGATTGACTAGCGAAACTGGTGGCTTTTACCTGTTAAGTAAGCATCCTTCCATCTGTGAGATATCTGTAGTTTCGATTTGAATGGCTCTTGGATTCAAAACCTCCCTGCTTGTAGTTGCTTTTAGTATTTTCTCTGCTGTCTATACGAATCTTGAGCTACCATCTAAGCTTATTGTTCATGGCTAAGGGACTAGTATATGAATAGATTTTTTGTTGGATTAGCGTGGTTGATTCTCACGACCCACTGTATAGCTGTTGAACCCAACAGGTATCAAAAATTTCTGGAAAAAGAGAGACCGCAAGAGCTCGACGTCTTAGCTCAAGGCGGGATGATGTGTTTATTGAACCGATCCCAGCTCAATGAGGTTGTGAGGGGGGAAGCACTCAAACACAAGATTAAGCCTCTTTTTGAGAGTGTTGTAAGCGAGGGTTTCTATCTTCATGCCCTGCTAAAATGCAACCCATATTCTCTAGAACCATACATCTTCGCATATTCGGTTGAGGTACGATTTATGGCGATTAACTCCGGTTATCGTTATGCGTACTTCAAGGAATATTCAGACCTAGGTACTGGCAGCGATCCTAAAGAGGCGTTGGAGTCGTTTAGAGAGTCAGTTCAATCAGCCTTGCTCGATTACGTTGAAGCAAATCTTGCCAACTTTTGAGAGGCGGATTAGGTAATCGGGCAGGAGGGAAAAAGTGCCTGAGTCTGAGTGAACTGAGTTGCTTTGAGCGGACCTAGAATGATTTTACGGGGCCTATGACTCAATATCCCTAAGGATCTTTTTATAGGCCACAGTGTGTGGTTCAACTTGGCGGTTGAAGATGATCTTCGTTTGATTTCCTTCGGGAGTGCTCTGCTGGCCGAAAATATGCGCTGTGACTACCGTCCCCCCATAGATGTTTTCACCCACTGAGTACATAAAAGCAATTGGCGCCGTTCCCAGACCAGAAATATACATGTTTGCTGTCTTCGTCTCTCCGGGTTTGATTAGCTCTACTGAGTTGGAAAATGATGCTTTCGATTTTCCGTCGCGGATAAAAAACCTGAGATTAGTTATTAAACCGAGGCCATGGTTATCAATTTGCAGCGTGCCTGATAGCTTACCTTCCCCTCGATTCAATGAAATCAGATTCAATTTATCAAAAGCAAATCTAACGTTGGAATTGGGATGGTCTGTGAAGCTCAAAAAGATTAGGGGCCTAACACTATGATGACGCTCTTCCGAAGCTAGTTTTCTTGATTCGTGGATGCTAGTAAATAGGCTTATTATTGCAATCGATGTTGCAAAAAGAGGGAGGAAAATGGAGAGGTAGTCTTTCATTCCCGAGATTGTCACTATTTCGGGGGGAGTCAAGGCGAAAATAAATCCGCTGGCTATCATCGAGGCACTTAGCAGGGCACCCAGATGCCACGATATCGTTTTCACGAAAAGGCTTGTATTTTCTCGTAATAGTTTCAACTGGGATTTGAAGTTAAGAGATTGCAATAGCTCCAGCTGTCGTCTCTTTATTTTATCTCTATGGCGAAGTTGGATTTTTCCATCTTTTAACTTCAGCCCCTTCGGCTCAAAACCAAGCCCTTTGATTCTGTCTATTTCTTTTTTCGTGGTTATGAGAGCGGATAGACCTCTTTGCTGGTGGAATCGACCAACAGTCATATAGTTTTCGATTGTCCCGTCTAGTTTGCAAAAAGCAATCGCCCAGGGGGACTCTTCGGTAATCAAGTTTCCGACTTTAGGTTCATCGACTTCTGGATTTTCCATATAGAGCTTTTTGTGTTTCGTCGCCGTGTTATTTTGGAGAGGGCCGCAGTTTGCGCTTAGTTTCTCTACAGGCAAAACCTCACATCATTAAAAACATAACATTATGCCATTCCGCATAACAGAAACCGTGGCCTTCTTTTATTACATAAATCACCAATAAGGCAAGCGTTCCCTATAGTCGTTTTTCTCTCATATAATTTTCGAGATTATTTTTTCGTGGTCTTAAAAATTCGACTACCCGCACCGGCCCCGAAGCAGGCGCTATCTACTTTTTCACTGCCCCCCCCCTGGGCTTCTGAGCGGCATATCTGGTACGTGCGTCTCATCAGTGTAGTCCGCTACCGGGACAGGACGGCGGCGGATTTAGTGGCTTCAACTCCGCCTGAGCCTTGAGACAGACTCCCGCCTGTTTGTGTCAGTAACGTGCAACGATCAGGTTGTAACATGCCGCCAGCAGCAGGGTTGCCGCTTCGGACACGTCGTCGGATAGCTCTAGGGCGTTCTCAGTCAGCTTTACAGCTGCAGCGGTCAGTTGTTCATTTGTTTTCATTTTTCGTTGCTCCAGATGGTTTTCACAGTTGTGCCAGCTTTGGGGACACCCGGCCCACCCAGGACACCTGTTTCTGTACTGGCGGTACTTCCTTTTTCTTTCTCAAGTAAAAAAAATAGGGAAATTAGATTCTCTGCAGTACAGGAACGGGTGTCCTGCATGTCCCGGGTGTCCCTTTCATTGGTCAAACGCTTCTGCCGCTGCGGTGATCTGGTCGATCAAATACTGGCCATGCGCAGCTTTTACCTGTTCACGGGTAATCTGATCAGGCTGCACGATGATTATTTGGTCCTTGTTAGCGCGCGAACCGATCCGGCGTCCGGCATTGATCATTCCCGACCGTTCAATCGCATGGGTCAGGTGGTTCTCGTTCACCGAAGCGGGAGAAAGGAATGTCCGGATGTGGGACCGGCCCGTGATTGCGCCGGGCCAGGTGTCGCGAAACTCTTCTAGCGCCTTGTCCGTGTCGGATTTCATACTGTCCAGTGCGCGGCGCTTTGCCTCGTTGGTGAACGCGTGTCCGCCTGGGTTGAAGCCAGTAAGGTCCACGCCTTCTAGGTACGCCCGGACTGAGTAGATAAACTGTTGATCGTTCACCAGCCTGTAAAGCCGTGCGTAGTATTGCGGGGCGTGTCGCTGCGTAGGGTTTTCAATCACAATTACGCGCCGGTCTCGGTTGTCGAACGGCAGGGCGTCATAATGATTACTGAACATCAGCCACCGACAACAGTTCTGCTCTACGGTCTGCAGACCGTACTTTGTGTTTATGTGCCGATGCTCTTCCGTGATCAATCCTTTCAGGCGTTCGCCACGGACGTACCGTTTATCGCTCATGCCTTCCCGGGTTTCGTCCACAATGGCCAGCAACTTCTGACTTAGACGCCCATTAAATTGGCCGTCCAGAATCGCACCCAATGCTACACCCGCAGCGACGTATCCTCGCAGCACGCGCACTAGAATGGCCGCCAGAAGGTTACGGCCTATGCCGGTTTGTTCTGTAATCATTAAGTAGCAGGTGTGCGGCAGTTCTTCAGGTCGCTGGACGATATGGGCAAGCCATTGCAGAAAACGATCACGCTCTGCCAATTCCGGCACCAAGTAAGCCACATGCTCCATAAATGGCTTGATACGCTCCTGCCAGTCTGCAGGAGCATGGTATGCAGGGAGCCCGCGCCAAGTATTGAAGGCCCGAGTATTTCCGTTCACGATTTCCGGCGGGGCGCATAATTCCGGAGCGCCGGGAACCCATGCTAAAACGTCCACGCTGATACGTTCGGCGTTTGCTAACCAAAGCTTGAGAGCCGGGGCGGATTTCTCCTTGCCGGTGTCCGGGTCTTTCCAGGTATGGACGCTGCCGGCGTATTCGCCTGCGGCCGCTTCTTTTTTCCGAACTCTCCCCGTTGGACGATGGACCACGCCGCCACTGTCCCCGATGTAGGCAAATTCGCGCTTCATTTGTTCGAGGGTTAGCAGGGTTGGTACAGCCGGATCTTCTACGGTTTCGCCAATCCGCACGTTCTCCGCTACCTGTTCCGCCCGCCTTTCTTCCGGGGTCCGTTTCTTGTGTACGTCCGTGCAGCGATTACAAGCCGCATGAATAGTCCGGGGCAGGTAATCAGGCCGGTCCCATTTGTCCCGTTTCAGTCCGGATAGCGCCATTAACCGCTGAATCCGTTCACAGTCTCTGCCGGTCCAGAACGCCAAATGAAGGGCCAGGGCGACATCGGCACTGCTGGCGTCATATGGTCGGGTTCCGGAGATGTCCGGATAGGCCGCGGCTAATGCATCCTCCCGGCCTTCGAACAAATCCTTAAAACTTGCGCGGTTGCCGAACGCACTGACGGCGCTTCCGGACTTGTAGGCGCGGCGCAATAGTTCGTCGTCGTCTGTGTGGCCGTCCCATTCGGGGCACGGTTCGTCGGTCCAGCCCTCGGACGACCGAGCCGCATCAGGCGGGAAGTAGGCAGCCACAATATCGGATAGGACTGCGGTATTGTCATGTGCGGCGCTACCGCTGCAACCTTGGCCAGTGAGGGCTATAAAGCGTTCCGTGTGGTAGAACTCCAGCCCTAGGGTGGAATTCTTGCACCCGTGAGCCGGTACGTGGCCGCAACCTATAATGTGCAGGCCCGTCCCGCTCTGGCTGATTTCAATCGCGGCGCCTGCGGTCCAGTTCATCAGATCCTGAGACAGTGGCGACCATTGCCCGCCCTGAAGTGCATCGTCTATGTCGAGCACATGGAACGGGTCAGTAGCCGTCAGCACGAACCCTACGCCGTCAGCCTTGCCGGCCCGAACTGCTTTAGCCACCGTGGCGAAGTCCTGCCAAATCGCCGGATCATGGGGGTTATGGGTTTGGCCGGTCCGTATATCAACGGGCTTTTTCAGGATCTTGCCGGCTCGCTTAGGGTCAGCTATCAGCCGGTAGCCAATGAATTGCCGGAACTGGCCAAGCGGCGCCAGTGCTTCGGGTAGTTCCATCATAGCGACACCCCGCGAAGCAAGAAGCGCAGCCGGGAGCCGGACAGCCTGCGAGTAAGCATCAGGTTATCTGCAAGCCGCAGTAGGTAGGCCCGGTTCTTTTCCAGTAGTGCCCAGGCGTACCCCTGCAAGTCGATTTCCCGTCCTTTCCCCGCCATAGCTTCTTGACAGGCCAGTGCCTGCGATAATTCTGCAATGTTCGAGGCAGGCGGGAGCGGGGCTGTGTGTATTTGTTCTGATACGTGCCCTGATATGTGGCCACAAGCTAAAGCCAAGTCCGTTTCTTGCTGAGAGTTGGGTGTAATACCCGGTTGCCATTCTGTAGCGGTCCAGCCTTCCCAGTGCGGGCCGGTTTGCCAGATAGATACCGATTTAACGCGGATACCGTGTGCGGCGTGGCTTATCGCGTGGCCGGCTTCGTGAATTGCTGTTCGACGGCGACTGAACGTGCTAACTCCGTTTGGGCAAATTTCGTTCAGTGTGCCCTGTTCCGTTTGCCCGACGGTCGGGGCGTTTTTATATGCTTTCACGCTACGCTCTCCCGCTGTGCTTCCCAGGCTTCAATATCTGAAAGTTTCCAGCGGGTGCAGCCGTTGATCTTTATAGGGTGGGGGAGTTTGCCGGATTGAGCCCAACGCCACGGCGTTGCTCGGTGAACGGAATAACGATCTGCCAGATCTTTATCGGACAGAAAGCGTTGTGACGGGGTATTACTAGTGATGTTCATAGGTAACTGCCTCATGCGAGTGAATGCAACACGGGGCAGTTTTATCTAGGTCGAGTTGATTAAAACGGCGTAGGTACCTTTATTCCTTTTTCGGCCGACCGCGTTGGGCCTTCGGAATAGTCGTTAGATTTCGTGCTTGAATTTTTCTAAGCCAAACAGCAAGGGTTTTCCGGTCTACGTTAGCTTCTCGTCCCGAGGTAAAGCTTTCCGCAATCGCCTCTTCCGCCTTATCTAAGGCTTCCGAAGCAGTGCATCCCGCATTTTCCGATTCAAGAAAGGCCGACGCGACAACTTTCATAGCTGATTCGAGACGGTTGTTTCCGCTTGTTCTGCGTCTTGCGGCACGAGATTCCTGAAAATTTACTAGCTCTTCGGCTGAAATGCCCAGCAACGCTTCATGCGGGGGATTATCTAAACGTCCTAATTCAGCGATTTTTGCCCGTCGCCGCCTTTCATCAGCCTTTATTCCGTCTACTCCTGTCCTTTGAACAATTGCTTCAAGGCCTCTAATGAGATTGGCATGTTGCTCCGGGTATTTCAGTCGAAAAAAGATATCCGCAACGTCGATATTCACGCTTTGCTACCTCCGATCGCTACGACTTTTTCTGACTTCTTGCCAGTCTTGCCGTGGTAGCAATACTGTTGCCATTCGGTCATCAAGAGCCGGCGCTTTTCGATCAGCTCAGAGCGGGCGTAGGCCGCTCGGGTCGCGTCGCTATTTATGTGTGCTAACGCCAGTTCGGATACCTCGTCGGCGTATGCTGTGTGTTCACGCGCCCAATCCTTGAAGGTAGAACGAAAGCCGTGGGCGGTAACGGGCTGCTCCATCCGTTTCAACAGGGCTGTCAGAAAGTTATTCGAGGGAATGTCACCTTTTGGCCCCGAAAAAACGAGGTCGTCGGGTTTGCCGGGTTTCATGCCCTTCAACAGCTCCACAGCTGCATCAGTAAGCGGGACTTTGTGCACCTTGCCGGATTTCATGCGGTCAGCGGGTACAGTCCAAACTTTCTTTCCAAAGTCGATTTCTTGCCAGGTAACGCCGGGCTTTCCTATTCGCTTATCTCCAATAACTTCATTGGTGCGGCTGGCGGTCAATAATAGAAACTCCAACGCCCGGGCCGCCGTTCCGGTCCGCTTTTTAAGGCCAGTCATAAACGCTGGTATGGCTTCCACGGGTAGAGCGGAATAGTGCGCCTTTTTCTTTATCTTTTCCGGTGAGGGGTACACCTCATCCAGATAGCCCTGCCACTTAGCCGGGTTCTCATTTGAGCGGTAGCTATGAACAGCACACCACCCAAGTATGTTTTCTATACGGGCTCTCACACGGTTGGCCGTTTCGGTTTTTGTCTCCCAGATTGGATCAAGAACGGCTTTGATATGTGGTAGTTCGATTTCCCGAACCGGTACGTTACCAAGGTGCGGAATGGCATACGTGGTTAGGCTATTCTCCCATTGCTGTCGCTGTCGCGGGTTCCGGAACTCTTTTGCCTTCATGCTGATGTAATCGTTCATCGCGTCGGCAAAGGTCACCGTACTTAATCTGGCGGCCACAAGGGCGCGGCGGGCGGCTTGCCGTTCTTCAATAGGATCGATGCCGGAGTTGATCTTGTCGCGTGCCTCTCGGGCCTTGTCGCGGGCCTGGGCGAGTGTTACGTCCGGGAAAGCGCCTAGTCCAATGTTGCGACGTTTGCCGGCTATGGTGGTCCGGTAGATCCAGGACTTTGCGCCGGTCGGAGTAACTTGGAGCAGTAGGCCCGAAACGCCGCCGACTGGATGTAGGGCGTTATAGGGCTTCCCGTCTTTGCTAACAGAATGGGTCAAGCGTCGTACTTCCGTGGCGCTGAGTTCACGGGCTTTCTTCGGCATGTTCGCGTCTCCTGAAGTGGTTAGAATCCCGGTCCGGGATTCCGAGCTTGCCTCATCTACCTTACTTCCTACCTACCAAAGGAGCTATTATTGGAGGCTAAAACATGCGGCCGGATGTTACAAGGGAACAACCTTATTGCTTTTAAAGCAATAAGGTATAAGGGAAAAAAACTCAAAAACAACTGCTTAGGAAGGTGTTTGGCGGTCTGGCCCACCGCCATTTTTCCCTTCTCGGTTTCAGATTCTCCCCATCGAAGTAGTCTTGGCAGTTCAATTCTCGTGTTTGTGCGTATTTGGTTTTCGGATCCCAGACCTCACGATAGTGATATTGGAGAGGGGGAAATTACGTGAACGAGAAAAAAATGGCTTCCAGTGCATCCGAGCAGACTGATGGTCGTACCAATCGTCGGTTTTCTGTTTCCGCGAATCGTGGGCAGGCGAGTCAAAAGGTGAGGTACGTTGAGTCCGGAGGTGCGGCTGTCGATACGGGCGAATGTACGTTCTGCCAGTCCTTTCCAGAATTGTCCGATAAAGGCGATGGGGATCAGCAAGCCTGAATGATCCTGTCAGGGGAATCGCTGTTGCAGGTTTACGCACTCGGCGATTTCAGGGCATCCCGGATGGCCTGAACCGCGGCCAGTGCACTTTCGTTGTCCCCGTGAACGCAGAGGCTGTGGGCTGGAAGTTCAAGCCACTGGCCGTTGATGCTGGTTATGCCGCCCCGTTCCGCAAACGATAGAGCCTGAGTCACAATGATCTCGGGATCGCTGTGCACCGCGCCTTTGTGTTTGCGGGGCACGAGCAGGCCTTCATCGGTATAGGCGCGATCTGCAAAGGCTTCCAGCAGTACCGGCACTCCCAACCTTTCGATCAGGGCCTGTTGCTCCTGATAGCGGCAGGTAACGGGAATCATCAGCGGCAGGTTGTGGCGATAGGTGCCCACGGCTTCAGCGACAGCCTTGAGCAATGTGTCGTCACGCATCATGTCGTTGTTGAGTGCACCGTGAGGCTTCACGTAGGCGATGTGAGTCCCCTCGGCCCGGCACATGCCGTCCAGCGCACCAAGCTGGTAGAGCATGAGGGCCTGGATCTCCTCGGGAGAGTGGGCAATGGAGCGTCGTCCGAAGCCCGCCAGGTCGTGGTAGGACGGGTGCGCTCCGATCTCGACCTCGTGCTCTGCGGCCAGCGCAACGGTACGACGGATGACCATGGGGTCGGCCGCGTGAAAACCGCAGGCAACGTTGGCCATGTCGATGAGCGGCATGACCGCCTCATCCTGACCCATTTCCCAGACTCCGTAGCTTTCCCCAAGATCACAATTCAGTTTCATCTTCTTTCACATGTCCCGGCCAGGGTAGGTGGCCTCTTTTCGTTCGTCTGCCAACTTCTGGCGTTCGGCCAGATTTTCCGCCTTGTTGTTCGGAACCTGCCAGCCCTGCAGGTTCTCCTCAATTAGCTTCACCAGAGCTTCAATGTGCCCGGGAGTTGCGTTAAGCGCCGGTATGTAGCTGAAGCCCTGCCCGCCGGCCTCCATAAAGTATTCGCGATTCTCTTCATCGATTTCCTCAACGGTTTCCAGGCAGTCCGATGAGAAGCCGGGGCAGAACACATCTATCGATTTTACGCCTTTTTCCGGCAGGGATTTAAGCGTTTCATCTGTGTAGGGTTTGAGCCATTCCTCCTTCCCAAAACGGGACTGGAAGGTAGTCAGGTAGTCATCACTGGAAAGCCCCAGGCGCTCTGCCAGCAGCCGAGAGGTCTTGTGGCACTCGCAGTGGTACGGATCCCCTTTCATCAGGTATTTCAGGGGGACACCATGGTAAGAAAGGATAAGCTTGTCATTGCGCCCGTGGTTGGCCCAGTGAGCTTCAATGTGTCTGGCCATGGCCTCAATGTAGGGCGGGTAGTCCGGATAGTGGGAGATAAACCGTAAATCCGGCAACCAGCGACGCTTGCTGAAGTCCTTGGCGATGGCATCAAAGGTGGACGCAGACGTTGAGGCTGAATACTGCGGGTACAACGGAAGCACAAGCAGCTTGCGCACGCCTTGGGCCTGCATTTCGTCCAGAACCTTCGGGATCGACGGGTTGCCGTACCGCATGGCGAAGCCGACGACCACATTCGGGCCGTACTTTTTCTTCAGCGCTTCCCGGATGCCCTCGGCCTGCTTTCCGGTATGAATCAACAGGGGAGAGCCTTCCGGCGTCCAGACGCCGGCGTAGGCCTTAGCGCTGCGTTTCGGGCGAATACGAAGAATGATTCCGTGCAGAATCAGCCACCAGAGAGGGCGGGGAAGTTCGACGACCCGTGGGTCCGAGAGGAATTCAGCCAGGTACCGACGAAGGGCGGACGTTGTCGGAGCGTCGGGAGTACCCAGATTGGTAACAAGAATACCAAGGCGCTCGGACTGGTTGTGGCTGAAGTTCTCTGAACCTTTGAACTGCATAGAGGAAATCCTGGTGGTTGATCGTCGGAAACGGGTCGGACTACTTGTTAGAGGCCTGCTGAGCCATACGCGGTGCAAGGCCGCTGATGTCGTATCCGGCGTTTCGGGCTTTGGTGAAAATTTCCTGGGCGGAGGTTTCCCGGGCAGCACTCAGAGCCCATAGCACGGTGCAGCGGGTTCCGGAACGACAGAAAGCCAGTACGGGTTTTTCGGCGTCCCGGATCATCGGGGCGAATTGGTCCACGTCCTGATCAGTGATGTGCCCCGACTCAACGGGCATATAGACCCATTCCAGGCCAGCGTCCCGCGCAGCCGCTTCAATATCGGCCATCGGAGGTTGCCCAAACTCCTCCTGGTCGGGGCGATTGGCAACCAGAGTCCTGAAGCCCAGGCGTGCCGCTTCAGCGACATCATCAACGGAAATTTGTGGTGCCACCGAGATGGTGTCATCGATCTTTCGGATATCCATGTATAAACGCCTCCGGAAACGCTAACTGTGAAACTGCCGCCATGATCTCACAGCCGTTGGTGGCTGTCAGAGTGGCGGCGATACAAGGTAGCAGAATTGATCAGGTCTTGGTCCGGCGACGCTCGAAGATTTCAAACACCGCCATGCCGGCAACCATCGACGCTACAAAAATAGCGGCCTTGATTTCACCGGCTCCCAGGGCGACGAGGCCGGGCCCGGGACAAAAACCAGCAATGCCCCAGCCGGCGCCGAAGGCGAGTCCGCCTATCACCAGGCGCTTGTCGATGTGGGTGCTGGCGGGGATTTTCATTGAAAAGCCGAGGAACGACAAGGTGCGCCGTCGGGCCAGCGCAAACGCCCCCAGGCCCACGAGGATGGCACCTCCCATCACGAAAGCGAGGGATGGGTCCCAGAGACCGGCAATATCGAGGAAGCCAAGAACCTTTTCGGGATTGGCCATTCCGGACACAATAAGCCCGAGACCGAAAATCAGTCCGGCCAGAAGTGAAGCAAGATTGAATTTCATGGTTTTAAACTCCCAATACGTGTCGGATGACATAGACCGTCACGAATCCCGCGCCCATAAAACTTAGGGTGGCGACCAGAGACCGGAAAGAAAGGCGTGACAGACCGCAGACGCCGTGGCCGCTGGTGCAGCCGGAGCCATAACGGGTACCCACGCCCACCAGTAACCCTGCGATAACCAGTGCCGGGTAGCCGGCGTTGATTTCAATGGGAGGGAGTTCCGCGGCAAGCAGCCATGCGGCGGGCGCGCCAACGAGCCCTAACAGGAAAGCAAGGCGCCAGGCAATGTCGCCCCGGCCTGGTACGAGCAGGCCACCAAGTATGCCGCTGATGCCGGCAATCCGGCCGTTGAGAAGCAGAAAGGCGGCCGCCGCCAGCCCAATCAGGACGCCGCCCGCCAACGCGGACCAGGGCGTAAAGTGACTCCACGCGATTTCAATCATTCAGGGTCTCCACTCCGGTAAGTGTGAAATTGGAATAAGGATATAATTGGGGGCGATATTAGCAAAAAAAAGCCCGGCACAGGGTGCCGGGCAGAGGCGTGCGAGTAGTATCCATGAAAGACTTCCAGACAAACCGGCATCAGCAGGGATACCGGTATTGGGAAGTATTGACCATATTTTGAACACTTCAAGCCTCTGCCCGACTCGTTTCAAAACATTTTTTCATATTGAATGCCTGTTTATACTGCGGCCTTTGACTGTGCACCTTTCAGGCCGACTGAAATCGGCTTCACAGTGTAATACAATGGGGGCTCCCAGCAATATTCTTCCCCCGAGGTTGTTACATGTCTGACGAACACGACAAGAATCCGGAAAACGATCCGCAACTGGCGGCCAAGATCAAGGATTCGGCGCGCCAGATATGGCTTGCCGGCCTCGGAGCATATACCAAGGCTGAGGAGGACACGGGCCGGTTTTTCGATCGCCTGGTGCAGGAAGGCGAGCAACTCGAAAACAAGACCCGGGGCGTGGTCGAGAAACAGATCAAGTCCGTCGAAGACCGGGTGGGCGATGTCAGAGAACGCGCCACCGGCACCTGGGACAAGCTGGAAACGCTGTTCGATGAGCGCGTATCCGGTGCTCTCAGGCGTCTGGGCATTCATCGTCGAGAGGAGATAGAGGCACTGGAACGCCGGATCGAGGCCCTGGAAAGCGAGCTGCTGAGGCTGCGCAGGGACGGTAGGGACGAAGAGGAATAGGCTCCGCGCCTAGAGATAGTCCCGGCTCATCAGCCGGGCATGGTTTTGTTCGTCTGGCGCCAGGTACGGGATCACCAGGTGCATCATCTGATAGACGCCGCGCCCCGGATCCGCCGATTCCCGGTCGTCCAGGTGGGATAGGGTGTCAAAACTGATCCAATAGCAAGCAGTTAGGGTTAACTGCTCACACAAAGCCTGAAGTTGTTCCGCGCCGATCTCCATCATATTCTGCCGCCGGAAGCTCTCGCAGATCACCTGAAAGGCAGCCGTCTTCTTCTTTCGTAATCGCCTGAATCTACCCTGCAGCTTGTCGTACCGGGAAAGAACATTCACCAGATCCTGGTAGATGAACCGGTAGCGGGCAACCGTTTCGAACATCAGGTGGAGGAAGAAGCCCTGTTGGTCGAGGCTGATGTCGACGTCTTCCGGTACCGTCAGCAGGTCCAGCATCTCTTCCTCGTACCGTCCGAACAGTTCCTCGACGATGTCTCCCTTGCTTTTGAAATGGTAATACAGGTTGCCCGGGCTGATATCCATTTCATCGGAGATCAGAAGCGTGGTCACATTGGGTTCGCCGACACTGTTGAACAGCGCCAGGCTGGTGTCGAGAATACGGTCGCGGGTTTTGACTTTTTTCATGTCGCGGCCGGCCCGGTCCTATAGTTCAAAATTTGCCCAGACAGGGCAATGATCGGAGGGACGTTCCATGGCGCGGATGTCATACGACACACCGGCTTCCAGGGCTTTCGGCAGAAGGCTGTCGTTGGCCATAATCAGGTCGATGCGCAGTCCCCGGCGCGGATCTCGCTCAAACCCTTTACTGCGATAATCAAACCAGCTGAAAGTATCCGATTCTTCAGGATGCAGGTGCCGGAACACGTCCGTGTAACCCCGGGCTTCGACCTGGCCCAGCCATTCCCGCTCTTCGGGCAGGAAGCTGCATTTTCCGGTGCGGAGCCATCGCTTCGCATTGTCCGCCCCGATCCCAATATCCCTGTCGGTGGGGGAAATATTCATATCGCCCATGACCACCACGTGGCCACCGCGTTTCTTGAGATCATCCAGATACTTCATGAGATCAGCGTAGAACTTTTCCTTGGCGGGAAACTTCACCGGGTGGTCCCGGCTTTCGCCCTGGGGAAAGTAACCGTTGACGACGGTGAGCGGCTCGCCATTCACGGTGAAGTGACCGGTAATCAGGCGGCGCTGGGAGTCTTCGCCGTCCCATGGGTAACCCTTCAGGACGGTGTCGGGCTTGATTCGGGAGAGCAGTGCAACGCCGTAATGGGTTTTCTGGCCATGGAAGTGAACGTGATAGCCGAGTTCACGAATGGCCTCTACCGGAAACTCTTCGTCCCGGACCTTGGTTTCCTGAAGGCCAATGACGTCGGGATTAAGGTTGGTGATGACGGCTTCGAGCTGGTGCAGACGGGTACGAATACTGTTGACGTTGAACGACACAAACATCATGGGTGCTGATTCTCCGGCGTTGACTCCGCCGCGAGTTTAACACAATGACTGTGGGTGGAGGCTTTGGCAGTGGCGACGCTTTCAGGGAGTCAGTTCACAATCCGGCCAGTTGACCACGGAATATTGAATGTGGGCGGTGAAATTCATGTCCTTGTTCTTCCGGATATTGGTAAGCCCGTAGTAATCCGTCAGGACGCCCCGGCTGTCGTAGCCGAGAATGATGGGGTCCACCAGGAACCGCAGGATCATTCCGGTAGGCCGGATCTGTACGACATGATCCGCTGTGACCTTTGAACTGTCAGCGGCTTCGAGGACAAACGCATAGTGTTCGCCTCGGGTGGGGCCGAGAAACCTGAACTCTACGGAATCGCCATTCAGCACGGCTTGCCAGTTGCGTCGGACGAAGTTGTCAAAGCCTGCATCGACCACAACGTTATTGGAGTAGGGAACATCGAAGGTTCGGCTTTCCCCTTCAGGCATTTGCCAGTTGATCACCAGCGTATCTTGCCCGGAGTATTCAATCGACAGGGATTCGTCGAACTCAGGCTGGCGGAAATCGACGGAGGGGCGAATGACGGAACCGGTATAGTCGAGCTTCTTGGTCGCGAAAGCGCTGTCTTGCTCTTGTCTTTGATAGCCAACCCGGTGCTCTTGCGGGGCAAAGACGCCATCCTCGCAAGTGCCTGAGACACCGTGAGTTTCCACGTACAGTACCTCTCCTGCATCGGTCCTGGCGGTTCCGGTGAAGCTCATCTCGGACGCAAAAGCCCCTGAAGTCGCCAGCAGGAATACTGAGGTGGCAGCCCGTCCGGCCGTTTTCATGGTCATTGCTGAAGCTCCGGGTACAGGGATTTTCTGAGGAACAGGAGCAGCGGGAACACCACCAGCCACCCAAGCGCCAGCGCCACCAGGGACGGCAGCAGCTCGGGCAGGGTAACCGCCCCCAGTTTGCTGGCGGACCAGTAGGCAAAGGGGCCGGCAATGGGGGCGAGAACAAAAGGCAACCAGGCCTTGCGACTGATCCAGTTGAGGGAATGGTTGAGGGTGGTCATGAAAATGGCCCAGATCGCGACTAGCCAGGGCGGGGTGAGCAGCACTTCGCCTTCGGTACCTGCCAGGATGCCAGTACGGAACCACAGAAGATCGAGGGAGGCCCCGAGTACGGTTCCCAAACCGATGAACTGGAGCTCGCTCATTCGCTTCTGGCTTACCAGCACGAAGTGCAGAATCAGGAGCCCCACGACCAGACTTGCCGCCGGCATTCCCGGATACAGAATGCAAATCAGCCAGCCGGCCTGGAAGACGGCAAAGTTCAAAATGTTTCGGGTAGTCTCGGACGGGATCATAGGCTCAGGATATTCGATCGCTTGTTTCCGGGTTTCGCCAACAGGATCTGGGACACGCCTATGGCGCGTTCGCTGAAGCCCGCCTCGCAGTACGCGAAATAGAACTCCCAGAGACGTCGGAAGGCTTGGTCGTAGCCCAGAGAGTCGAGTTTCCCGGAATTCGCCATGAACCGCTCGCACCAGTCGTGCAGGGTACGGGCATAATGAAAGCCAAGGTCTTCGGCGTGTGTCAGCACCAGATCGCTTTGGGTCCTTACAGAGTCAAGGATGGCACCGAAGGATGGAATGAAGCTGCCCGGAAAGATAAAGCGCTGTATGAAATCGACATTCTTCAAGGCGCGTTGGTAGCGCTGTTCCGGCATATTGATGGCCTGGACCAACGCAAGTCCATCCTGTTTCAACAGAGTGCTGATTTGCGCCAGGTAGCTGTCGAGAAACTGAGGTCCAACGGCCTCAATCATTTCGATGGAAACCAGTTTGTCGAACCTACCCTCGAGATCCCGGTAGTCATCGAACAGCAACGTAATTCGGTCGTCGAGGCCTTCTTCCGCGACCCGGGCCTTCGCCAGTTCCAGCTGCTCTTTGGAAATGGTGGTCGTGGTGACGTGACAGCCATAGTGCTTGGCGGCGTGAATCGCAAAGCCGCCCCAGCCGGTACCGATCTCGATGACTCGGTCTTCAGGCTGCAGGTCCAGTTTTTGGCAGATGGTGTCCAGTTTGTGGACGGCGGCCTCGTCCAGGGTTGCGTGCTCACTCGGGTAAATGGCCGACGAGTACATCATGGTCGGGTCAAGGAAGAGCTCGAACAGGTCGTTGCCAAGATCGTAATGGGCACTGATGTTTTTTCGAGAACCTTCCCGTGTATTCCGGTTCAGCCAGTGAAGGCCCTTGAGTGCCGGCTTAGTTACCCAGCTGAACCGGTCCTCAAACTCGTTCATGCGATCCACGTTGCGAGTAAAAAAACGCAGCAGCGCGACCAGATCCGGCGTCGACCAGTCGCCGTTCACGAAGGCTTCCGCCGCACCCACGCTGCCGCCGGTAAGTAGATCACGCCAGGTGCTGTGATCGTGAATGACCAATTCGGCCGACGGATACCGGGTATCGCCATCCCCGAATACCAGGGCATCAAAGCCGTCCTCAAAAACGGTCAGGACGCCATCGCCAAGCTGGTTTAGCTGCTGAATAACCAGTTTCCTGGCGATTCGGCTGGCCAGTGATCGTGAATTTTCCTGGTCACCTGTTGATTGAACTGAGGTATTCAGGTTCTCCATGAACTTACCCTTCCGCGCTTCTCGTTGTTGTGCCCGGGGCTGGAGACATCCAGCCCGGAATCGTCTGATCCCCGCCTGTGGGCGGGATCGTCTGCAGACAGCTTGTCCGGATGTGTGTAAAACGGCGCCCCCTTCAGTTTCAGTTTCAAGGCATGCCAATAGATGCCAGCCGAAACCTTGAGCGCTTCCACCGGAAACTTTCGCAGACTTCTGTGTACTTCTTTACGGGTGAGTGGGGTGCGATGGACTACCAGGGTGGCGTCAAAATGCTTCTTTTCCTGCTCCAGGACATTCATGTGAATCCGGAGGTCGGGGCCGCGGAAGCTGAACGTCCACTGGTAGTGCTGCTCCATGCCATTGAACGGGGACACATGGAAGCGTTTGCTGAACCCGAACCGTTCCGTATGCCACCCGGCTGAGTTAGGCCCGTTACCCACGGTTTCCAGGCAGTACACATGCCGTTCGTGCCACGGGGTGTTGGTGATCTGGGCAACGATCACCCGGGGAACCGCGCCCTCTCTGGGACTGGCCTCAGGGCTGTAGCAGAAGTAGAAGCTGACCGGATTGAACACGTAACCGAAGTAACGGGGGTGGGTCACCAGTTCGACCGACCCATCCGGACGCCAGCCGGTTGCCTGTTCAACATGGTTCCGAACCGTCGCCGACAGGGAGCCGGCTTCGGGCTGGAAGTAGTCCGCCCGGCGCAACGAAAGCCAGTTAAAACGTTCCAGGGAAAACAGGGGGCTGATGCTGGTGACCCGGTCCCATTCGTCGACATCCAGTGCCAGCATACCGGTGCTGTACTCGAACTCGTGATGGACCGGAAATTGCCGGCGATGACGAACGGTCCCTTCGAGCCATTGGCTGTCCATCGCTATAGCTCCACACCGAAGGCCTCGGTCACCCGGAGCGCGCTGCGTACGCCGTCTTCATGAAAGCCGTTAAACCAGTAGGCGCCGCAGAAATGGGTGCGATTCTGGTTGCCAATCTCGTCGTAACGCTCCTGCGCCGCGACCGCGTCCAGGGTAAAAACCGGGTGGCTATAGCTGAACCGTTTGATGATCCGCTCCGGTGCTATGTCGTGGCTGCGGTTCAAGGTGACACAGAAGGTTTCCGGTGCCTCATGAAAATTCTGGAGAATGTTCATGTTGTAGGTGACGGAGACCGGCTCGGTGCTGTGGGTCGGGATGAAGTAGTTCCAGGCGGCCCAGGCGCGCCGGGTATCCGGCAATACGCTGCTGTCGGTATGTAATACGACGTCGTTGTTCTGATAGCCGATCGCCCCCAATACGTCCCGTTCCTTTTCGGTGGGGTCTGCCAGCATCGTCAGAGCCTGATCGCTGTGGCAGGCCAGCACAACCTGATCGAAGCGGTGGTCCTCGCCACCAACATGAAGGGTTACTCCCTGTTCGTCCCGCTTCACGTGCTCAACCGGGCTGTTGAGATGAGTACAGTCCCCGAGGCGCTCCATCATTTTCTGGACGTACTGAGCCGAGCCCCCGGAAATCACTCGCCAGGTCGGGCGATCATCCACGGACAGCATGCCGTGGTTGTTAAAGAACTGGAGAAAGAACCGGATCGGAAATTGCTCAAGCACGATTTCCGGAGCGGACCAGATCGCCGCGCCCATCGGGACGATGTAATAGTTCCTGAAATAGCGGGAGTAGCCATTGCGATTCAGGTACTCGCCGAGGGTCTCACGGTCATTGATGGCATCGGCTGCAAGATCTGCACGGGTTTCCCGGTTAAACCGCAGAATTTCCCGGATCATCTTCAGAAAGGGCAGGTTGAACACATTTTTACGCTGGGCAAACAGGGTGTCGACACTGGTGCCGTTGTACTGGAGGCCGGTAGCGTTGCAGTCGACACTGAAACTCATGTCGCTGACTTCTGATGGAACGCCGAGCCGCTCCATCAAACGCATAAAATTCGGATAGGTCCAGTCATTGAATACGATAAAACCGGTGTTGACCGGCCAGGTGCGGCCGCCAGCCTCGACCTGTTCCGTGTTGGTGTGGCCGCCGGCATAGTCGGCAGCTTCAAAAACTTCGACATCGTGCTTTTCGGCCAGCAGCCAGGCGGCCGTAAGGCCGGAAACGCCGGCGCCAATGACAGCTATACGCTGACGCTCGTTACTCATCCATTGTTTTCCTGTTCCGTGGTACTTTTTCTCGCCATATTGGCCGCCATGCGATCAATCAGGGTCTGTGGCAGGGCACCCAGCATCCTGAGCATCCAGGTAAAGCGTTTCGGGAAGGCGATTTCATTCTTGCCCTTGGCCAGACCGCTGACGATGCGATCCGCCGCCTCTTCGGCCGACACCAGAAAGGGCATGGGGAAGTCGTTTCGATCCGTCAGCGGTGTTTTGACAAATCCCGGAGAGACCACCACAACGTCGATGCCTTCGGCGGCCAGGTCCGCCCGCAATGCCTGGGCAAAATAGGTCAGGGCAGCCTTGGAGGCGCCATAGCCCTCGGCGCGACCGAAGGGGAACCACCAGGCCGATGAGCTGACAATCACCAGGGTTGCCGGCAGCCCTTTGGCTCGGGTGCGTCTGAGGGCTGGGAGCGCGATGTCGAGACATCGGGCCGTACCGATCACGTTCGTTTGGATGTTTTTTTCGATGACATCGCTGTTGTAATGGGTGATGTCCAGGTATTCACAGGTCCCGGCGTTCAGGATTGCCATGTGCAGATCGCCGTGGTTTTCCAGAACGTTGGCGATACCCCGGAGGTCCGCCTTGCTGGTGGTGTCACCGGTCGCGGTAAGAATGCGTTCCGGTGCCAGCGCCTTGAGCTGCTCCAGGGGCTGCTCGCGGCGTCCGGAGAGCACCAGCCGGTGACCACCCCGGGCAAGCGCCCGGGTCACCGCCTCACCGATGCCCGAGCTGGCCCCGGTAATCCAGATATTCGAGTGAGTCTCCAGACGCTCCCTCATCCGGCGTATCCTTTTACCAGGCGAATGACTCTGCCCACCAAAGGCAGGTTCTCATACAGCAGTTGGCCGGCGTCGAAATAGTCGCGGTGATAACAAACCTTGCCGTCAGCAACCCGCAGATGACTGATGCCGTCGACTTGAATTTCCCTGCCCCGGTTTATGCGCTTGTGACGCAGGTACATCACCCAGGGGATGGCTGCAAATGCCCCATTGACCACCGAATCCGAAAACTCGAAGCGACAGCTGATGGCATTGGCGTAGGCTTCGGCGAAATACTGGGTCAACTCGTCCAGGCCCTTGGCCGATCCGAGTGGATCCCGGAAACTGATATCTTCGCTGTAGACCTCGGACAGTCTGTTCAGGTTGCCCTTGTCCAGCTCGTTGAACAGACGCCTGAAATGCTCCAGAGTGACCGGGACGGCGGAATTGTGAGAACCGACTTCAATGGCCGAGGCGGTAGTCATGAACGTGTCCTCCTCATTCTGTCCAGTTGACGTGTTTCTTCCTTGATGCGTTTGGGTATTGGGTTAAGCTCCCAGATAATGCCGAGTCGGGACAGGAGCCACAATCCATACCAGGTGATGTCGATCTCATACCACCGAAACCCCTGGCGCACGGACTGGGGCCAGCGATGGTGGTTGTTGTGCCAGCCTTCGCCCAGGGTTAACAATGCCAGCCAGAAGTTGTTACGGCTGCCGTCTGAGGTTTCAAACCGGCGTTTGCCCCAGACGTGGGAAAGTGAGTTGATCGATACAGTGGCGTGGAAGAGCGCGACCGTGGAAATAAAGAACCCCCAGACCAGAAGTTGCAGGCCATTGGTCTCAAGCGCCGGTGCCCAGACGGAGAGAGCTTCGCCGATCCCGTAGATGGTGATGGCCGCAATGGCGGGAACGATGGAATCGAAGCGGTTAATGAACCTGAGTTCCGGGAATTTCATCCAGTCCCGAACCCGGCGCTCATCCATGGCGAACCCTGCATCGCACGTGAACCAGCCGACGTGAGACCACCAGAATCCGCCCTGGTGTGGCGAGTGCAAATCCTGTTCCTGGTCAGAATGCTGGTGGTGGTGGCGATGGTGGGCCGCCCACCAAAGCGGTCCGCGCTGGGCTGCGCTGGCGCCAAGCACGGCAAACACGAACTGCGCGGGCCGGCTGGTCTTGAAGGTCTTGTGAGCGAAGTAACGGTGGTAAAAGCCGGTGATTGCAAACATCCTGATCCAGAAGAATCCGAGCGCAAACAGTGCAGCAAAGGTGCTGACCCCGGTGTAGAAAGCCAAGAGGCACGCCAGATGCAGGGCAAGGAATGGAATCACGCGGATGAAGTTGAATGACCGTGAACTCGTGTCGATGTGATCCGAACCCGCCGTGGAGTCGAACCACCTTAGAATGTTTGTCAACCAATTTTGTACTCGGGTCATACCCTGTTTGCCCTTGTCTCTAAAGTGATCCTGAACAGCGTGGCCATCCAAAGAGGCCGAACATAACGCTTGCAGGGTTGTACGTTCCAACTCATCAATTCGGATGCACGATAAACCATGTTTAATCAGCCATCGCAGTCCACCGATATACGCCGTATTGCAGTTATTGGTTCAGGTTTGTCCGGTCTTACCGCCGGCATTCGTCTCAGTCAGCAGGGGCATGAGGTCAGGGTGTTTGAGAAAAGCCGCGGGCCGGGTGGCAGGCTTGCAGCGAAACGCGTGGAGGGTGGATCGGCAGACATTGGGGCGCAGTACTTTACCGCCCGTAATCCTGCATTTCTTCCATTTCTTAAGGAATTCGCCGGCGAGAATGCCTTTCAAATGTGGCAGGGCCGGTTCGGGTTTCGTAACGAGCGCGGCGAGTGGGATAGCTTCCCGGACGAGCCCCGTTACGTGGGAAGTCCCCGAATGACGGCCATAACCCGCGCACTCTCGGCGCATCTCGAAGTCATCGCCGAGACCCGGATCGGGGCGCTGCGCAAAGCGGGGGGAGGATGGTCTCTGGCGGACACCGAGGGCACAGCGCTCGGCGAATTCGATCAGGTGATCGTCACGGCCCCACCCGCCCAGGCCCAAGTCCTGCTGGCGGACAGCGATCTTGCCGAACTGGCGGCAGTGTTGGATGAACCGGTGAAGAAGGTGTTGCCGTGCTGGGCCGTTGCGGTTCACTTCGCAAAGCCGCTGACAATGGCCTACGAAGGAATGCGGGTAGAGCATCCGGTGCTTTACTGGGTTGCGAACAACTCCAGCAAACCCGGTCGGGAGGATTCAGGCCAATGGTGGGTGCTGCATGCCAACCCGGATTGGACGGAACGGCACGTGGACACTCCTGCGTCGGAAGTCGCGAAATTGATGGTGCATGCGTTTCGGGTCCTGACGGGTGTTGCTGGTGAGCCAGGCGATGTGGTGACACACCGATGGCTGTATGCCCGTTCCTCGGATGGTGACCAGCCCGGGCATCTCTGGTTTCCGGACCAGAACATTGGAATCGCGGGAGACTGGCTGAGCGGAGGGCGCGTTGAAGGTGCCTTCAACAGCGCCTGTAGCCTGGTGGAGGCGATGTCAGAGGATCGCTGAGCCGCGTTATTCCTTTATGCTCCCGGAATTTTGAGTGGTGACGTCCGGGCGCAGGTAAAAATGGGTGATCGTGCCATCGCTGAATTTGCTGAAAAAGGCGCTGACGTGAGTGATTTTTTTCAGGGACCGCTTGCGGTTGATAGGGTCCCGGGTCAGTACCTTGATGCCGTTGAAGTTGTCCTGGATGTTTGAGAACCGGGCGCGCATGGAGCAGGTCACCACGTGTGAGGGATTGAGCTGCAGTTCCTGCGCCAGCCAGGCACTGTGACGTTCAATGCCCCGGTCGCTCAGATCTTCCCGGGTGTCGAGATGACTGAGCTTGACCCGGTTCACGATGCAGAAGGAGAAGCTACCCGGGTTCCGTCTTGCCACCTTGCGAAAGGCTTCCCAGAAGAAGTTGTCGGTCAGCTCGGCAAAAAACCGCATGTCACTCAGGCAGGTGTCCACCCACTGGAAATTCTCGGGGTCCTCAAGCACTTCATTGATGGCCTCCCGCAGAAGCCAGTCGAACCCCAGGGCCGTCTTATGGGCATAAACCTTGCGGTACATCTGGTGGCGGCTGTAGACAAAATCCTCAAGCGCCCCGAGTCCCTTCTGAGTGATTGCCAGTCCCAGCCAGGGCTCGGATACGTTCCAGCCAAAACGCAGGTTGCTCAGCAGGTGGTCGAGGTTGAAGCCGCCGATGGTTACCGATGAGTGGAAGCCATCCCTGAGCATGTAATCGGCGCGGTCGGCGTCAATTTCCCCCGAGACGATGGATTTCAGCAGGTCCATGACCATGTTTGGGATGTCGCTGCGGATCAAGCTGCCTGATTCGGCATCAGCGCCGGCAATGAAGGCCCAGAACGTGTGGGCATGCCGGCAAAAAGTATCGCTCGGCGTAACATCGGTGGTCTCCATAATCCCGATAACATCTCGGGCGCACAGGCCGGCACCGTCCAGATCAACAGCCGAGAGAACATCGTGGGCAACGCGCACGGAGTAATGTTCGTGCTCCAGTTCTTCAGGTTCCCCGGAATGGTAGGCCGAGTAGTCGACGCCGGACCAGAGGTCTCCGAATCGTCCCGGGCGGGACATCAGATCGCGAATTCGGCGAGCCTGGGTGAACTGGTGAGAAAAGCTGGAGTGGCCGCTGTCATGAAGCAGGCAGCCCAGACGAATGGTCTTGGCCAGGTAATCGATGGCGTCGAGCTGGCTCAGGCTCAGGTCGGTCTGTTCGCTCAGCTGGCGCTCTCGCAGGTAGGCGTCGATCATCGAGCGAAACATGCGTGTGCCGACATGCATTACCCCGATGCTGTGAAGGAAGCGGGAATGGGTGGCACCCGGGAAAACCAGGCTCAGGATGTCGTTCTGGCAGATGTTTCTGAGGCGCTGGAACAGGGGGTGGTCGATGACCTGGATTTCGTGCCGGTAAAGTGGAATGCCGCCGTGGACCGGGTCCATGATCAGCTTGTCATAGGCGCCAAGCAAGTCGTTTACGGCACGTCTCATATCCAGGAATCCCCCAATTAAGTAAAACTGGCCTTGTTATATCACAGGGTCGTGCCAGAATAGGCTTATTAAAGCCGATTTTTCGTTTATCGCTGGTAGTTTAGGGCAACAGCCATGACCTCGCGCACCGAGCGCATACTGATTATTGATGCCGATGAAAAGGCCCGCCGGGACCTGTCCCATTATCTGGAAGCCCGAGGCTTTTACGTTACCGGCTATTCCGGACTGTCCTCTGCCAAGACGTTGTTCGACGATAGCATTCCTGATGTGATCTTTGCAGACCTGCCGCCCGAGGCGATTGGTGATCTGGCCTCCCGCCTGGAAGAAACCGAAACCTTCACCCCCATTGTCTGCTGTTCCGCCAGTGATTCCAGTGCTGATGTCGTCAAAGCGCTCCGGGCCGGGGCGGCAGATTTTGTGCTGAAGCCCTGTAACGACGATAAGGGGGCCCTGGATGACGTGATCGAAAAGTTGTTCGATCGGGTCCGGGTCAATCGCCTGAATCAGCTTTACCGGCATGAGCTTGAGGAAGCGAATCGGGATCTGCGCAACGGTATTGCAGAGCTTCGCGCCGATCAGCGGGCAGGTCGGAAGGTTCAGCTGCGTATGCTTCCGGATCACGAACAGGACCTGGCAGGGCTGCGCATCGATCACCTCATCAAACCGTCCCTTTACCTAAGTGGCGATTTTCTGGATTACTTCCGTATTTCCGAGGATCAGGTCCTGGTTTACATTGCCGATGTGTCCGGCCATGGCGCCAGCTCCGCGTTTGTTACCGTGCTGCTTAAAAACCTCACCAATCGGTTGCAGCGCAACCTGAGGCGCCAGTCCAGTGACGACATTCTCTATCCGGACCGATTCCTGGAACGCATTAATTCGGAATTGCTTGATACCGGTCTCGGCAAACACGTAACCGTATTCGTTGGCATTATCTCTATCAGCGAGCGTAAATTAAGGTATGCAGTTGGGGCTCATTTCCCGATGCCCATTCTGTCGTTTGAGGGCGGAGACACCGCCTTTCTTGAAGGAAGCGGGTTGCCAGTGGGACTTTTCGAGACGCCCGAGTGGGAGGTGTATGAGGTATCGCTGGATAAGCCGTTCCGGATGATTCTGTTCTCCGACGGCATTCTGGAGGTCATTCGGGCCAAAAGCCTCGACGAAAAGGAAAGGACGCTACTTGAACTCGTTTCAGGAGGTCGTCACACTATCGCCTCTCTGAGCGAGGCTCTGAATCTCGACGAGATCACGGAATTACCGGACGATATAGCTATTGTGTCGGTTACTGATACCATAATGGAATCAGACAACACGTCGTCGAAATAGTGGCAGTGTGAAGCATGGCTGGTTACAAGATCCTGCAAGCTGAAAAACAGGGCATCTATGTCCTGAAGTTTATTGGCGAAATCCGGCTGAACCTGTGTTCGACGCTGGACAATCTGGTTGAGTCCATCACTCAGGATCCCCAGTTCAAAACGGTGGTCGTTGATCTGACGGAAACCGAAATCATCGACAGCACCACGCTCGGGCTTCTTGCCAAAATCGCCATGGCTGCCCAGCAGCAAAGTCATTTTCTGCCCACACTGATTTCCACCAACCCGGATATTACCCGCATTATCACATCCATGGGGTTCGACAAGATTTTCATCATTGTTCGAGAACCCGCGTCCCGCATTGAAGAACTTGAAGAGATTCCTGTGCTGAAAGCCAGCGAACAGCAGGTTCGTGACAAGGTCCTGGACGCGCACAAGGTGCTGATGGGCCTGAACAGCCGGAACAGGGAAGAGTTCAAGAATCTGGTGCGCGCTCTCGAATGCGAAGAGCCTGGTTGAGCCGAAACGTTCGTGACACCGGAACCATCCGGGCTCTCACCGTCTTTGACATAAAATGGAAGAACTATGCCTGAAAAGAACGCGCCTCAAGACAATGGGGCCAAGGGACCGGTACACGACGTAGCGGTACTCGGCGGTGGCAGCTTCGGTACCGCAATGACCAAGGTACTGGGCGAAAATGGCCATCGCGTTCACTTCTGGATGCGTGATGAGGCCCAAGTAGAAGAAATCACCAATACCCGCATCAATAGCCGGTATATGCCAGACGTGGAGCTCTCCGGTGACATCCAGCCCACGACGGATCTCGCCGAGGCCGTAGGCAAGGCCGAGATTGTGTTTGTGGCCATACCGAGTAAAGCGTTTCGGTCCGTTATCCGGGACCACAGCGACGAGTTCCGTGACGGCCAGATCGTTGTCAGCCTGACCAAAGGGATTGAGGAGCATGGCTTCAAGCTGATGAGCGAAATCCTCCAGGAGGAGATTCCGCGTTGTCGTATAGGTGTGCTCAGCGGCCCCAATCTTGCCAGTGAAATCGTGAACCGGGATCTGACAGCAACCGTTATTGCCGCCAAGGATCCGGACGTACGTCGGACAGTGCAGGATCTGCTCGGGTGTGAGTATTTTCGGGTTTATGCCAACGTTGATATCTATGGCGTGGAGCTGGCCGGTGCACTGAAGAACATCTATGCCATCGTGGCTGGCCTCGCGTCGGCTCTGGAGATGGGAGAAAACGCCAAAGCCATGCTGATGACCCGCGGGCTGGCGGAAATGAGCCGTTTTGCCGTCAGCCTCGGCGCTAACCCCATGACCTTCATGGGACTGGCGGGGGTAGGGGATCTCATCGTGACCTGCACTTCGTCCAAGAGCCGGAATTTCCGGGTCGGCTATGCCGTTGGTACGGGCCAGAAGCTGGACGATGCCGTGGCGGAGCTGGGCCAGGTCGCGGAGGGTATTTATACCCTGAAACTGGTGAAAGAGAAGTCAGAGGCCATCGGGATCTACATGCCCCTGGTTCGGGGTCTATACGAAATTCTCTATGGTACGGCGTCTATCAAGGCGGTCATCAACAGCCTGATGATGGCAGTGCAGAATTCGGACGTGGAGTTCATACTTCCGCGTACGATCAGTCAGTAACGTTCATTCAGCGGAGGGTTGCCTGTGCAATTGCTCATCATGCGGCACGGCGAAGCGGGGTGGCATACGCTGGATCAGGAGCGTGAGCTGACCGAAGCAGGGCGCCTCCACGTTGCTGAGGCCGCCGCCCAGATTGCGGAATCCCCGTGGCGGCCAAAACTGATCTGGAGCAGCCCTTTCGTCCGGGCCAGAGAGACATCTGCCATCGTCTCCGAAATCCTGAACTGTGCTGTAGAAGAAAAGCAGTTCCTGACGCCGGATGACGATCCTGGCCTTTGCCTTGATGCTTTGCTGGAGAACCAGACCTCCCCGCTGCTACTGATTTCACACATGCCTCTGGTCGGTAGCCTCTCCACCTTACTGGTTGACGGCCACCGCCACGGTATCCCGTTTATGACCTCCCAGGCGGTGCTGCTGGACATGCCCGTTGTTGGGCCCGGGTGTGCGGACTTGAAAGCCCAGTTTTTGCCCTGATCTTCCTCTGTATCGAATCACCCGCTATTGGTTGAGCACGTTATATGTACAGTTTTCCCATCGATTACGTTGAGCCGGTCTTTCGGCCGCCCAGCGAGGCCAAATCCCTGATCCTTCCGGTCACCAACGGTTGTTCCTGGAACAAATGCACCTTTTGTGAGATGTACACCCAGCCGCAGAAGAAGTTCCAGGCCCGGAAGCCGGACGATATTCGTCGCGACATCGACAATGCGGCGCGTAGCCTTGGCGGTGTCCGACGTGTATTCCTTGCTGATGGAGACGCGATGGTGCTGCCAACGCGGCGCCTGTTGGAAATTCTCGGGGATCTTAAGGCCGCCTTTCCAGATTTGCAGCGGGTTTCCAGTTACTGCCTGCCCCGTAATCTGGCCAGGAAAACGGTGGAAGAACTGGCGCAGCTGAAGGAAGCCGGGCTCCAGATTCTGTATGTCGGGATGGAATCCGGGGATGACGAGATCCTGCGGAGGGTGAACAAGGGAGAGTCCTGGGAATCCACCCGTTCCGCGTTGCTGAAAATTCGTGAAGCCGGCCTGACAAGCTCTGTCATGGTTCTCAATGGCCTGGGCGGAGAAACACTGTCGCGTCAACACGCCGTCAACACCGCGACTCTGTGCAACGAAACACAACCCGATTACCTGTCCACCCTGGTCGTGAGTTTTCCTCAAGGCGAGGAGCGGTTCCGCGCGGGTTTTGGTGATGATTTTGTGCCGCTGTCCCAGCAAGGGCTGTTTGAAGAAATTCGTCTGTTCCTCGAGCATCTTGAGCTCGAACGAACCGTGTTCCGGAGCGACCATGCGTCAAATTATCTTGTGCTGAAAGGGACGCTTGGGCGCGATAAGCAGAAAATGCTTGATCAGGTTGATCTTGCGATTAGCAGTCCCGGCGCCGTTCCGCTCAGAGCGGAATGGATGCGCGGTTTGTAACGAGCAGTTCGCGGAGCCATCGTATGAGCCAGAACCCGGAAAGCCTCGCCAAAGAAGTGGAGCAGATCGTGAAGAATCCCGGACAGCCCCCGCTGGACCAATGGCACCCGGACCTGTCCGGCGACATGGACCTGCGTATCACTCGAGATGGTCAATGGATTCACAAGGGGGAGCCATTGGCCCGGGAAGCAATCGTTCGTTTGTTTTCCACGATTCTGCGCAGGGAAGAGGATGGAGAATACTACCTGGTGACGCCCGTCGAAAAATGGCGGATTCAGGTGGAGG
The DNA here is from genome assembly GCF_019392195.1 of Marinobacter sp. F4206. Taxonomy (NCBI): domain Bacteria; kingdom Pseudomonadati; phylum Pseudomonadota; class Gammaproteobacteria; order Pseudomonadales; family Marinobacteraceae; genus Marinobacter; species Marinobacter liaoningensis. Next base: position 245,640 of record NZ_JAHXKI010000001.1, on the reverse strand, counting down.
ATTCGCCGTTGCTCGCCCACTCTTTGATCATAGAGGGCGAAGGTCAGGATCAGGTCATCAAGCTTACCACCAACGTTGGTGAAATCCTGGAAGTTGGAGAAGCGCACCCACTTGAAGTCGGCGAGTACCCGGGCACGCAAGAGCCGCGTCCGATTGTCCGTGTCCGCCATGGAGTTGATGCAAGGCTGGTCACGGCGGCGTTTTATGACTTGGCTAACCACGTTGTCGAGCAGGACACGCCTGATGGCCCGGTTTACGGAATCTTTAGTCACGGAAATTTCTACAAAATCGGTCGGGGTGGTTGAAAACCCCTAGGCTGCCCCCACCAATGACGGTAGAAAACGCATTAAGACAGTTGTTAAACTGTGTTTTCATACTTGTTACGAGCCTGGCTCTCTAACGAGGCCCGGTGGTCGTTAGTCCCTCTGTGCAGTCTGGCTGTTCAAGATCACTTTCGATTGCCTCAATTCATAAACAGTCATTGCGACACGCAAGGAGATCACATGGCCCAACCTCGTGTTGTCACCATCCATTACACGCTCACCAACGACCAGGGAGAGCAGCTTGACTCCTCCCGTGTAGAAGGTCGTGAGCCTCTGTCCTACCTGGAAGGTGCCCAGAACATTATTGGTGGACTGGAAAGTGCACTGAACGAAAAGAATCCTGGCGACCAGGTCAAGGTATCTGTTGAGCCGGCAGAAGGCTACGGTGAAGTTAACGAAGAGCTGGTTCAACCGGTTCCGCGTTCAGCTTTCGAGGGTGTCGACACTATCGAGCCCGGCATGCAGTTCCAGGCACAGACCCCGGGTGGCCCCCAGGTCGTTCGTGTCGTTGAAGTTGGCGACGAGACCGTCACCATCGACGCCAACCACCCGCTGGCTGGCCAGACCCTGCACTTCGACGTAGAAGTTGTAGAGGCGCGCGACGCCACTGACGAAGAGCAAGAGCACGGTCACGCTCACTAAGCTTTTCTGAAGCGGTAATCAAAACGGCTCCTTCGGGAGCCGTTTTTTTATACCTGGAAAAAGGTCAAAAAAAACGGCCCCGAAAGGGCCGTTTTAGTTCTGCCGGAAACCGAACTTACATGTTCGGATAGTTGGGGCCGCCGCCCCCTTCCGGAGTTACCCAGTTGATGTTCTGGGCAGGATCCTTGATGTCACAGGTCTTGCAGTGAACACAGTTCTGGGCGTTGATCTGGAACTTTTTGCCGCTGCCGTCGTCCTTTTCGACTACCTCGTACACGCCGGCCGGGCAGTAACGCTGGGCCGGTTCGTCGTACTTCGGCAGGTTCTCGTTCAGCGGAATGTCCGGGTCGGTCAGTTTCAGGTGAACCGGCTGATCTTCCTCGTGGTTGGTGTTCGAAATGAACACAGAAGAAAGACGATCGAACGTCAGCTTGTTATCCGGCTTTGGATAGCTGATTTTCTTGGCGTCGGACGCAGGCTTGAGTGTCGCGTAGTCCGGCGTTGTGTCGTGGAATGTGATCGGCAGGCTACCGCGAAGGATGTTCTGCTCGAAGAAGGCGATGGCACCGCCCACCACGTTACCGAACTTGTGCATGGCCGGGCCGAAGTTACGCTCCGCGTAAAGCTCTTTGTACAGCCAGCTATCCTCAAAGCGCTTCTGGAAACCGGTGATCTCTTCGCCGGCCTTGCCTTCCTTGAGGGCCTCGAATACCGCTTCAGCACCCAGCAGGCCAGATTTCATGGCGGTGTGGGAGCCCTTGATCTTGGAGCTGTTCAGCGTGCCAGCATCGCACCCGAGAAGCAGGCCACCCGGGAAGCTCATTTTCGGAAGTGCGTTGTAGCCGCCTTTGGAAATGGCACGGGCACCATAGGACACGCGCTTTCCGCCCTCCAGGTACTTGCTGATCTCCGGGTGGAGCTTCAGGCGCTGGAATTCCTCAAACGGGCTCAGGTGCGGATTGCTGTAGGACAGATCGGTGATCAGGCCGACGTATACCTGTCCGTTTTCCAGGTGATAAAGGAAGGAACCGCCGGTAGAGCCGCTCTCATTCAGTGGCCAGCCTGTGGTGTGTACAACCAGGCCAGGCTCATGTTTGGACGGATCAATATCCCACAGTTCTTTGATGCCGATGCCGTAGTGCTGGGGATCCTTGCCTTCATCCAGTTTGAAGTCATTGATCAGACGCTTGCCCAGGTGGCCGCGGCAACCTTCGGTGAAGAGGGTGTACTTGGCGCGCAGTTCCATACCCGGCATATAGCCGTCTTTCTCGGAGCCGTCACGGGCAACGCCCATGTCACCGGTGATGATGCCCTTGACCTGGCCATCTTCAACAATCGTTTCGGAGGCCGCGAAGCCAGGATAGACTTCAACGCCCAGCTGCTCGGCCTGCTCTGCGAGCCAGCGGCACAGGTTGCCGAGGCTGATGATGTAGTTGCCGTGGTTGTGCATGTTCTTGGGCACGAAACCATTCGGGATCTTGGTCGCTTTTTCCTGATCTTTCAGCAGGAAAATGTCGTCGCGGGTGACCGGCGTGTTGAGCGGGGCGCCTTTCTCTTTCCAGTCCGGGAAGAGTTCGTTGAGGGCAGTGGGCTCGAATACAGTGCCGGCGAGGATGTGCGCGCCGATCTCAGAACCTTTTTCCACCACGCATACGGTCAGTTCTTCGCCAGCTTCCTGCGCCAACTGCATGACACGGCAGGCTGCCGACAGGCCCGCAGGGCCGCCGCCGACGATAAGAACATCAAATTCCATCGATTCGCGTTCCACGTTGGTCTCCTCAAACTTCTTTAATGGATATTATTTGCCCGCAGGCCAATTCTGGGCCGACATCATACCGGTAAAAGTGCCTATAGACGACTGCCCAAAGCCGAACAACCCGACTTATTAGGATGAAAGGATATCGTATTTAAAGAATCAAACAAACGTTTGTTTGAAATTCTCTGCGTCCTTTGGCATTGTAAGTGCGCACCGAAACATCGTGTGTTCTGAGGCGTTTTTTAGTATCGTCTCACCGCCAGGCCGAGTCAACACCGGCCAATTGGCTTGAGAAACGCTTCTGACGCGTCGGATGGGGCTATTGACCCATTCAACCTTTGCCTGCAGTATTAGTCCGCCGTGACAGCAGGCCCCGCGAGAGGAAGCTGTTTGTAACGTTTGACGTGAACGCCCATAATTCTGGATTCACGCCGAAGCGAGAGGAATCAAGAATACTCCGATATCCGCAGCCGCGGGGTCGCGAAAAGAGTGTTTCTGATTGCGAGTCTTTAAACCCATCGTAGAAGAACGAGGAATCTATGAAGGTTCTGGTCGCTGTAAAACGAGTAATCGACTACAACGTAAAGGTGCGCGTCAAGCCGGACAACACCGGTGTTGATCTCGCCAACGTCAAGATGGCAATGAACCCGTTCTGTGAAATCGCTGTTGAAGAAGCGGTTCGTCTGAAGGAAAAGGGTGTTGCCAGTGAAATCGTGGTGGTCTCCATCGGCCCGAAAGCTGCACAGGAGCAAATCCGCACGGCTCTGGCCCTGGGCGCTGACCGTGGTATCCACGTGGAAACAGACGAAGAGGTTCAGTCTCTCGAAGCGGCCAAGCTGCTGAAGTCTGTTGTCGAGAAAGAAGAGCCGAAGCTGGTCATTCTTGGCAAGCAGTCCATCGATTCCGACAACAACCAGACGGGCCAGATGCTGGCCGCGCTGACCGGCATGGGTCAGGGCACTTTCGCTTCCGAAGTGGTTGTTGAAGGCGAAAAGGTAAATGTAACCCGCGAAGTAGACGGCGGTCTGATGACTGTGTCTCTGAACCTGCCGGCGGTTGTTACCACAGACCTGCGTCTGAACGAGCCTCGTTACGCTTCTCTGCCGAACATCATGAAGGCCAAGAAGAAGCCGCTCGAATCTGTGAGCCCGGCTGATCTGGGTGTCGACGTTGCTCCGCGCCTGTCCACGCTGAAAGTTGAAGCACCTGCTTCCCGTCAGGCCGGTGTGAAAGTGGCGGACGTTGCTGAGCTGGTCGATAAACTGAAGAACGAAGCGAAGGTGATCTAAATGAGCATCCTTGTAATTGCTGAACATGACAACAGCAGCCTGAAACAGGCTACCCTGAATGTTGTAGCGGCGGCCAAGGCCATTGGCGGAGACATTGACGTCCTGGTTGCCGGTGAAAACTGTGGCGCCGTTGCGGAAGCAGCTGCCAAGGCCGAAGGCGTGAACAAGGTACTGGTTGCCGACAACGCCGCTTATGGTCACTTCCTGGGTGAGAACCTGGGTGAGCTGGTAGCCGAAGTAGGCAAAGGCTACAGCCACATTCTGGCCGCCGCGGGCACCGTGGGCAAAGACTTCATGCCGCGTGTTGCTGCACTGCTGGATGTCGCTCAGGTCTCCGACATCATGCGTGTTGAGTCTGAGGACACCTTCGTTCGCCCGATCTACGCGGGTAACGCCATTGCCACTGTAAAATCCAGTGACAGCATCAAGGTGGTGACTGTTCGTCCGACCGCTTTTGACCCCGTTGCTGGTGAGGGTGGCTCTGCTGCTGTCGAGCAGCTGGACGTGGTGAAAGACGCCGGCTTGTCCCAGTTCGTTAGCGAAGAGCTGGCCAAATCTGATCGTCCTGATCTGGCAAGCGCCGGCATCGTTGTTTCCGGTGGTCGCGGCATGCAGAACGGCGACAACTTCAAGATGCTGGAGCAGGTAGCCGATCTGATGGGCGCCGCTGTTGGTGCGTCACGTGCCGCGGTTGACGCCGGTTTCGTACCGAACGACATGCAGGTTGGCCAGACCGGTAAGATTGTTGCTCCGCAGCTGTACATCGCCGTGGGTATTTCCGGTGCCATCCAGCACCTGGCGGGCATGTCCGACTCCAAGGTGATCGTCGCGATCAACAAGGACGAGGAAGCACCGATCTTCCAGGTGGCTGATTATGGCCTGGTGGCGGATCTGTTCGAAGCGGTTCCGCAGCTGGAAGAAGAACTGAAGAAAGTACTCTGATAGTTTCTTCGGTTGAGAAAAGGCACCTTCGGGTGCCTTTTTTGTTGCCTGTGCATAAAATAGCCCAAATTATTTCACCAACTACCGCCGCCATTTGGATACCTTTCCATGACCATCTCTCCTTTTGAAGCATTGGCTTGCCCGCTGGATGGAAGTCCCCTGCAACGTGTAGAAGGGAGCTTGCGTTGCGAAACCGGACACAACTTTGACGTTGCGCGGCAGGGCTATGTTCACCTGTTGCCTGTGCAGAAGAAGCGCTCCCTGGATCCCGGTGACAGCAAGGAAATGGTGGCGGCACGTCAGCGGTTTCTGAATGCGGGACACTATGAACCTATATCCGATGCCGTAAACCATGCGGCTGCCGGTGTGTTTCAGGCAAAGAATGCCGCCTCATTTCTCGATGCCGGCTGTGGTGAGGGCTATTACATAAGGCGACTGGCCAACACCCTGGACGAAGGGCAGAACGCAGCGGTTCTCGGGCTCGATATCTCGAAATGGGCTGTTCTGGCCGCGGCAAAGCAGGATAAGCGGGTCCGTTGGGTGGTAGGCAGTAATGCCAATCTTCCCGTGTTGCCGAACGAACTGGATTGCGTGTTGTGTCTTTTTGGATTTCCGGTGTATCACGAATTCCAGCGGGTTCTGAAGCCAGGAGGTCAGATCCTGCAGGTTGATGCCGGCCCGGATCACCTAAGGGAACTGCGGGAGATTATCTATCCGGAACTGAAGCCGGACCGGCCGGATCGAGATGCTATCCCCGACGGCTTCCAATTACTCGGTAGCGAATACGTGCGCTACAGCCTGACCTTGACGAACCAGGACGCGGTCGCCGATCTGCTGGCGATGACCCCCCATTTGTACCGCGCCAGTGCCGAAGGCCGCGAAAGGGCGGAGGCGCTGGAGAGCCTGACAGTGACCGTGGATGCTGTGCTCAGGCGATTTGAAAGGACCTGATGCCAGTTACCCCGTGAATCCGGCTATTCCGAAGACCCGTTGCCGCCTGGTTTCCGGGAAGCTATTTTCTTTTCGGCTTTGCCAATAATCAGGGTATCGGCAAGGATATGCAGGGCCCGGTTGGTCGTCCGGACCGTCTTGTAGACGTTTTCACTGGTGTTGTCGTGAGTCTGCCGCGCCTTGCGGGCGCTCTCACGGAATTCCTCATCCCTTGAGAACAGGTCGATCAGGCCGAAGGTCGTGTTCGAGATCGCCTTATGAACCTTTTCGACGGCGCTGGCACCGCCTGAAACCGTGTCCTCCAGCAGTTTTGCCCGATTCCGGACCTCGAGGAGATCCATCCGGCTTTTCTGGATTGCGCTGTGGGCGGCAATTCGATGTGAGTTGAGTATCCTCAGGTGGCGACGGGCAACCTGCAGTTGCCTGAAGGTATAGCCCAGGGCAATGAGAGACATGAGCATCATGACAGTGGAAGTAAGAAGGTAGGCACTCATGTGGCGGGGCTCCTATCGGTATTCGATGTGCATTTCGACGTCGATTTCCCGCTCGACCAGTTCGGACTCCAGTTCCTTCATGACTTCCTGATACACCATTTTCCGGACCATGACCGGTAGTCTGTCGGCCAGCACACGGGCGGAGCGTGATTCCCGTTTGGCAATGGCAATCGGATCGAGAACGCGAAGCGTAAGAACAAACTCCGGGTCTTGCTCCGGGTTCGCAATGTTGTCGGTCTCCATCATGTGAGCAATCAGTTTGCGTTGTTCCAGCACCTGCCAGCACAGAAAACCGCTGAAAAAGGCGAGAAACAGACTTACTATCACCAGGACTGTGGTCAACTCGAATCTCCGTGGCACGTTACACTGTGTTTAGCAGTTTGCCTGACAAAGGATGACAATCGATTGGCCCTGACGACGTGATTCCGAAAGTCTGTGGGGAAACTGGAACCCGCCCTCAAATCAGCCAACAATATTTGCAGTGCGTAAGACTGCTATGCAGAATCAAGGGGTTAAGACCTACGATTGTCTCACTTAAGGAAGGTATTATGGTCTGGTTCAAGGCATTTATCGCCGGTTTCCTTGCAACCCTGGTATTCCACCAGGGATTGTTCATGCTTTTCTATCTGGGGGGCGTGGTGCCCATGGCACCATTCAATCTGACTCCCGTTCCCCCCTTTGGAATTCCCTCAGTTGTTTCTCTGGCATTTTTCGGTGGGCTGTGGGGCATGGTCCTCTGGCTGGTTCTCGGCCGTCTCGCCCGCAGCAAATACTGGTTGGGGCACGTGCTGCTGGGCGCTATCGGCCCTACTGCGGTCGCGATGCTCGTGGTATTCCCACTCAAGGGCCTCGACGTTTCGGCCCAGACCTGGATTGGCGGGCTGATCCTCAATGGCTTCTGGGGCCTGGGTGTAGCGACATTCATGCGTCTGATGGGCGCCCGCGCACCGCGTACTGCCGCCTGATCACTTCAATCACGAATTCGAACTAAGGATGAGCAATGACTAAATCAGCCGAAACGACGTACGATCTGGTTGTCTTTGGGGCAACCAGCTTTGTCGGTCAGATTCTTACCCGGTATTTGCTCGATACCTACGGATTGGGTAAGTCCGTGAACTGGGCGATTGCCGGTCGTTCTGAAACCAAGCTGAATACCTTGAAAGATGAACTGGGTAAAGATGCCAGGGAGCTCCCTGTGATCCTGGCCGATGCCTCCGATGAGCGCGCCCTCCAGGCGATGTGTGGCCAGACACGGGTTATCATTTCGACGGTTGGGCCCTATGCGCTGTATGGCGAGCCTCTCGTTCAGGCCTGCGTTCGCACTGGCACTGACTACTGCGATCTGACGGGCGAGGTGCAGTGGATTCGCAAGATGGTCGACCGGTACGAGGAAGAGGCCAAAGCCTCCGGCGCCCGTATCGTTCATTGTTGTGGCTTTGACTCCATTCCATCAGACATGGGGGTCTGGTTCCTTCAGGGAAAAGCAGAGCAGACTTTCGGTGCACCGTGCCGTGACGTTCGGATGAGAGTGAAAGTGGCGAAGGGCGAGTTTTCCGGCGGCACCGTGGCCTCAATGATGAACATCGCCAAGGAGGCCGCGGCCGATCCCAAGCTTCGCAAGGAACTGGCGAACCCGTTTTCCATCTGTCCGCCGGAACACCGGTCCAAGACCCGTCAGCCGAGTCTGAAGGGGGCGGAGTACGATTCCACCTTCGACGTCTGGCTGGCGCCCTTTGTGATGGGAGCGATCAATACCCGGATCGTCCACCGTTCCAACGCGCTGCAGAACGCCCGCTACGGAAAGGAGTTCACTTACGACGAGGCGATGATGACGGGCCGGGGCATGAAGGGTCGGTTGGCGGCCTACGGTATTACCGGTGGCCTTGGCGCTTTCTTCACGGCCTCTGCCGTCAAGCCCACTCGCTGGCTGGTCGAGAAGTTCGTGCCGAAACCGGGGGAGGGGCCCAGCCCCGAAGCCCAGAAAGCCGGTTTTTATGACCTCCGATTTGTCGGTCGCACCGAGGATGGCAAGACCATCATCACCAAGGTAACCGGTGATCGCGACCCGGGTTATGGCTCCACCGGCAAGATGCTCGGGGAAGCCGGCATGTGCCTCGCCTTTGACGTGCCCGCCGATAAGGAAGGGGGGTTCTGGACCCCGTCATCCCTGCTGGATGGCAGTCTTATGGAGCGCCTCACCAGCAAGGCTGGACTGACGTTCGAGGTTCTGGAAACCCGCTAAGGCGATTCCTCAGTAAGTCAGATGGATCACGTGGTCGGTGCCCGGAAGGGCATCGGCGTCGTGAGCCAGTGCAATCACCGCTTTTCCTGCCAGCCATTGGTCCAGCCTCCGGCAGATGCGTTCTCTGGTCTCCGAATCCACCCCCGTGAAGGGTTCATCCAGAATGATCAACGGTGCCGGACTCAGCAATACTCTCGCCAGGGCGACACGCCGGGCCTCTCCGCCGGAAAGCCGGCTTCCAGCGCTGCCTAGCCAGGTGTCCAGCCTGTCCTCCTCCGAGGCAAACCGATCGGCCATTTCTACCAGGTCCAGGACCTGCCATAGCTCATCCTCACTGGCTTGCGGATGAGCCAGCAACAGGTTGGCCCTGAGGGTGTCCTCGAACAGAATGGTGGTTTGGGTGAGGTAGCACAGCGGTACGTGGCTGATCGAGCCCTGATAAGCGGGTATCAGGCCCGACAGGGCATCCGCCAGGGAAGACTTGCCACTGCCTGAATGACCCACCACACCAAGGTGTTCTCCCTCATCAACACTCAGATCGAAGTGGTTGAAGATCGGAGCGGAATCGGTATGGCGAACACCGAGATCTCTTGCCAGCAAGGCTTTGCCGGCAGGCAAATCGTCCGCACCTGCTGTTGGCGTCCAGGCGGGTTGCTCCGACTGTCGATTCAATCGTTCAGCTGAAGTTTCCGTAGCTCCTAACTTGCCGAAGGCATCGGGCAAGGCGGCATAGACTTCGGAAAGCCCCAGCAGGGCGATTGGCAGCAGCACCAGAACCGGCCCGGAAATGATTTCGAATTGAAAGAGCGACAGGCCAGCCCACAGCGCAAAAGTTGCGGCCAGATTGATAAGCAGATGACTACCCGCCAAATGCCAGCCAACCCGTCGATCCGCTTTGGTCTGTTCCGAACTGAACTGCTGGGCCTGCCTCATCAACCAGGCCGCGTGTTTACCGGTTCGCCCGGCGGCCGCGAGTTCGGCAAAGCCTTCAAGATGTTCGATGACCGCTGCACGCAGTCGTTCCTCCCGCTCGCTTTGCTGACTCGCAATGCGGCGCGTGCGCAAGTAAATGCCCAATGTCGATAGCAGGAGGGCAGCAAGCAGAATGACTGCCAGCCAAAACGCGATCATGGTGCTGAACCAGAGGCCGGCCAGTACCACCACCAGCAGAACTACGAGGGCGGCGAGGGCGGTTGGCGCAATCAATCGCAGGTACAGGGTATCCAGTGCATCCACATCCCGGGTCAGCCGGGACAGCCACTGTGCGCCTGAAAGCCCGGAACGGTGAAGGGGCGGTGTGGCGGCGAGCCGCCGGAAAAAATGAACCCGGATGTCAGTCAGCAGGCGGAGTACTGTGTCGTGGTTGTAAACGCGCTCCACATAACGGCCGACTGTACGGGACAGGGCAAAGAAACGGATACCACCGCCCGGGGTGTAGAGATTAATGGTTGCCTGGGTACCCGCCGCCAGTGCCAGCCCGACCAGTGCCGTCTCGGTAATGAACCAGCCCGAAAGGGCCAGCAGGCCGATGCCAGAAAGCAGGGTGATGAGTATCAGACCGCCGCCGACGGTGAGTCGGACGGGGCGCTGAAAAATCAGGCGCAGCCAGGGCGCAAGTTCACGCATCGTGCACCTCTCCCTCGGCGACCAGCATCACCCGGTCAGCCAGCGTAAGCAGAGCCTGATGGTGAGTTGAAAAGATCAACGTTTTTCCGGCCTGGCCGAGTTTGTGTAGCGCTTCCAGCACATAGACTTCGCTGTCGGTGTCCAGGCCGGCGGTGGGTTCGTCCAGCAGAACCAGATCGTAATCCGCCACGAAAATGCGGGCCAGGCTCAGCCGGCGGGCCTGACCGCCTGACAGTCCCTGGCCGTCCTCAGACACAGGGCTGTAGATCCCTTGTTTCCGACTTTCGAGCAGAGACCGCAGGCCAACGTTGTACAGGGCGGTCTCGATGGCAATGTCGGAGGCTTGCGGGCTGGTCAGTCGCAGATTGTCCGCCCAGGTACCGTTAATCAGAAACCCGGTCTGACCCAGCCACCCGAAACTGACAGCGCCGGGGGCCAGGCCCATGACATTCACGGTCCCTTCACTTGGTGAGACAAAACCGGCCAGCAAATGGAGCAGGGTGCTTTTCCCGCCACCCGAAGGCCCGGTAAGGGCAATGCAGCCGCCTTGGTCGAAGGTCAGCGACAGGTCCCGGAAGATCGGATGGCCCTGCCGGTATTCAATGGTCACCGAGTCAAGCGTTATTCCCTCGCCAAAAGAAGCCGAAATGCCAGGCGCACATTTGGGCTTCTCACCATGATCGAGCGGCTCCAGATTTTCCAGCCGGGCAAGGATCTCCGTGGCGGCACCAAGCGCTGCGGCACGATCATGATAATGCTGGGACAGCGTGCGAAGCGGTTGGAAGAATTCGGGCGCCAGTAGCAGAATGAGGAGCCCGGAAAACAACGTCAATTGGCCGGACGGGCCGTAGGTAATGTAGCCAAGAAGCCCGAACCCGATGTAGATAGCGATGACTGCAATCGCCATGGACGCAAAAAACTCCAGTACCGCGGAGGACAGAAAAGCGACCCGCAGCGTCTTCATGGTGATGCGCCGGTAGTGGTCGGAGCGTGATTGAATCACCTCGGTCGCGAAAGCGGTCTGCCCGAAAAGTTGGAGTGTGCTGAGGCCCCGGACCTTGTCCAGGAATTGTCCGGAGAGCCGGCTGATGGCCTGAAAATGCTGTTGGTTAAGCTTCTCCGCGCCCATTCCGACCAGGGCCATGAAGACTGGTATCAGGGGAGCAGACAGCAGCAGGAAAATGCCCGCGAGCCAGTCCATCGAGAACACCAGCACCAGAATAATCAGAGGAATGATGACTGACAGGGTCAGCTGGGGCAGAAACCGAGCGAAATAGCCATGCAGCGCCTCGACATGATCCAGCCATTCCCGGGACAGTTCGCCGGCTGAGGAATGGCCAATGGCGACAGGGCCCGCGGATTGCCAGTGGTTGTGAATCTGGCGTCGCGCATCCCGTCGGACGTCTTCGCTGCATCGGGCTGCCATGTGCGTCTGCAGGCCTTGGCCTGCAGCCCGAACAACAATTGCCAGGATAACAAACAGAAAGGGAAGGGAAAGCTCGATCGCTGGCACATCTTCAACCACGCCCTGGTGGACAATGGTTGCCAGGAAATACATCTGCGCTATGGTCGCCAGGCCAGCAACCACACCGGCCGCTACCGTGCCTTGAATCCACCGCCGATTGCCCCTGGCGAGGGTGGCCAGCCAGCGTCTTACCTCACGCTGATTCGGGGCTGAAGATTGCTCCCCAGCCCCGTCAGTCTGTCGATCGGCTGTTTCTGCCACTTAATGGTAGCCCTCGCCTGCACGAACCTTGCCGCGGAAAACCCAGTATGTCCATGCGGTATAGACCAGCACGATCGGGATTACAAACAGCAGGCCCAGCAGCAGGAAGAGCTGGGATTCATAGGCAGAGGCGGCGTCCCACAGGGTATATTCCGGCGGAACCACGTAGGGCCAGCGGCTAGCCACAAGGCCGAGGTAGGTGGTGATAAAGAGCCCCATAGTGGCGATGAAGGGCATCCCCTCATAGCGATCGCGCACCGAACGGTAAATCTGGAAGGCACAAAGCAACGTCAATACCGGCAGAATCCAGATCACGCTGAGGTTAGTGAACCAGCGTTGGCGAACCATATCGTCCACGAACGGTGTCCAGACACTGATAATGCCAAACACCACGAGCACCGCCGCTAACAACGGCAGAGTGATCCGGTAGGCCCACGCCTGCAGGCGACCCTCGGTTTTGAGAATCAGCCAGGTTGAGCCCAGCAGGGCGTACCCGGCAAGCATGCCCAGACCGGTCAGCACAGTGAAAGGGGTTAACCAGTCCAGAGCGTTGCCGACATAAACCCCGTTGGCGGTTTCAAAGCCTTGAATGTAGCTTCCGACTACGGCGCCCTGGGCAAAGGCGGCAACCGTAGAGCCGCCGGCAAAGGCCCAGTTCCAGAGGTAACGAGAGGTCCGGGCCTTGAAACGGAACTCGAAGGCGACACCGCGGAAAATCAGCCCGGCCAGCAGCAAGAACACACCAATGTAGAGTGCCGGCAGCAGAATGGAGTACACCAGAGGAAAGGCAGCCAGCAGACCGGCGCCGCCGAGTACCAGCCAGGTTTCGTTGCCATCCCAGACCGGTGCCACCGAATTCATCATGGTGTCACGGGCCTCCTCATCCGGAGCAAACGGAAACAGGATCCCGACGCCGAGGTCGAACCCGTCCATCAGCACATACATGATGATGCCGAAACCAATAATGAACGCCCATATCAGGGGCAGATCGAACAGTTCCATAATCAGTTGCCTCCTTCGTGTGCCGGTGTGCGGGGCTTGTCGCCTTCGTCAATCTCGAACGGCACGTGGGCAGCCGAAAACGGACGTTTTGGGCGTTCCGCTTCGTGCTCTTCCTCATCGTGATGGTCCTCAAGTCCGACGTAGAGTACACGCATCAGGTAGTAGAGCCCTGCGGTGAACACGAGCCCATACACCACGATGTACCCGATGAGGGTGAACAGGGCCATGGCACCCGTCAGCGAGGGTGTTACCGATTCCGCCTGGGTCATCACGCCGTAGACCAGCCAGGGTGCGCGACCAATCTCGGTGACAAACCAACCGCTCAAGACCGCAAGGAAAGGGGCGACACTCATGAACCGAAGGCCCTGGAGAAACCAGGTATTACGCCAGTAACGACCTCCGGCTCGCAAAATCAGGCCGGCCGCTGCGAACGCAATCATTAACAGGCCAAGCCCCACCATCACCCGGAAAGACCAGAAAACAATGGCGACGGGCGGCTGCTCTGCCGCTGGTATTTCGTTCAGGCCGGGCACCTCGCCGTCCCACTCATGGGTCAGAATCATGCTGGCCAAGCTGGGAATGCCAATTTCATAAAGGTTGCTCTGGCTGTCCTGGTCGGGAATCGCAAACAGCAACAACGGAACATTACGGGAGGTTTCCCAGTTGCCTTCCATCGCCGCCACCTTGGTGGGTTGGTGTTCCAGGGTGTTCAGACCGTGAAAATCGCCCACCACGGCCTGAGCCGGAGCTATAAACAGCAGCAACCATAGACACATCGAGAGGGCCTTTCGATTGGCTTCGACCTCGCGGCCGCGAAGCAGGTACCAGGCGCTGACTCCGGCGACCACGAATCCACCCGTCAAAAACGAGGCCAGGGCCATGTGCATGAACCGGTAGGGGAAGGAGGGGTTGAAGATCGCCTCGCTCCACGAGGTGACATGGAATACCCCCTCTCTCAGCTCGAAACCGGCGGGGGTCTGCATCCAGCTGTTGGCTGCCAGAATCCAGAATGAAGAGATGAACGTGCCGGTGGCCACCATAATCGCGGCGAACAGATGAAGCCCGGCCGGAACCTTATCCCGCCCGAACAGCAACACCCCAAGGAAGGCCGCTTCCAGGAAAAATGCCGTGACCACCTCATAACTGAGAATGGGCCCGAGAAAGTTGGCCGACGCCTGGGCAAAATTGCTCCAGTTGGTCCCGAATTGGAAGGACATCACGATGCCGGACACCACGCCCATTCCGAAAACAACGGCAAAAACCTTGGTCCAGAACGCGGACAGCTTGAACCAGACCGGGTTCTCGGTTTTGAAAGCGAGACCTTCCAGAACCGCGATGTAGGAAGCCAGGCCGATGGTGAACACGGGGAAAATGGCGTGAAATGACACCACAAAAGCGAACTGAATTCGCGACAGGATGAGAGGATCTAGCTCCATGGGAACCCTCCGGTAACTCATACATCTTAATAAACGGGGAACAGCAATCCCGTTCGGCCGCTGCCTTGGCTCATGTTGTATGTTGTTTTTTTACCGGCAGATAGTTGTCATGCTACTAAAAACATGGACAAATCAGGTAGGGCAGATTGTCGCACCCCTGAACATAAAACAATATTGGTGAACCCGATGAGCTATTACGAAGATCGTATACTTCCCCACCTGATTGACTGGGTGTGCTCCAATGGGCAGGTCATGAAGTTGCGAAGCCAGGTCGTCCCCAGCGCCCGGGGAGTTGTTCTGGAGGTCGGTATGGGCTCCGGCACCAACCTTGAGTTCTACAATCCGGATTTGGTGGAGCTGGTATACGGCCTGGAGCCGTCCGAAGGCATGCGCCGCAAGGCACAGGACAATCTCTCGCGGTCCCCGGTAAACGTGGAATGGCTGGACCTGCCGGGGGAGAAAATCCCACTCGCCGATGAGAGCGTGGATACCGTATTACTGACCTTCACCCTGTGCACCATCCCGGATTGGCGCACTGCCCTTGATCAGATGATGCGGGTGATGAAACCGGACGGCGAACTGCTCTTCCTTGAGCACGGGGAATCACCGGACACCGGAACCCGAAATTGGCAGCACCGGGTAACGCCGGCGTGGAAAAAGGTCGCGGGCGGGTGCCACCTGAACCGGCCCATTTCAGAGCTGATCCAGGCCGCGGGCTTCGAGGTAACCGACCTTGAAAATCTCTATATCCCCAAAACGCCCAAAATTGCGGGATACGTATACAAGGGAAGGGCGGTTAAGCCAACCGCGGTGTGAACCGTAGCGAGGCGGGAATCGGAATTGCGTTACCGAACCGGCCCTTATACAATTCTGCCCGTCTTAATCCCCTCCGATGCTCCGGTGGTGAAATTGGTAGACACAAGAGACTTAAAATCTCTCGACCTAACGGTCGTGCCGGTTCGATTCCGGCCCGGAGCACCATAAAATACAATGTCTTACGATCGTCCTTTTTAAGTTATTGGATTGCCGATTCTAAGTTGTAGACGTTATGTAGACATATCTTGCCACGTTCTTATCCGATCAGTAAGCTTTGAGTAGTTGCAGTGCACCACCCTTTGACCGGAGCTACTTGTGCGTTTTATTTCCGAAGGACCGGATATTCCTGATGAACTGTTACTTGCGCGAGACCAGGGGCGAGTAGTCTTTTTCTGTGGTGCAGGAATTTCGATGGCGCGCGCACGGCTTCCTGATTTTATCACCTTGGCATCTAGCGTTATTGATGAGCTCGGTGTTCTCGATGGATCTCAAATAAGGAAGGTGATTACTGAGATTCAAGGTGTTAAAGCGACAGATAATAACGATGGGATTCCGGGTATTGATGCAAGAACTGGAGTTCCCGGGTTAATACCAGTCGATCGAATATTTGGTCTTCTGGAAAGGGAATTTGACGAGGCATTAATTGAGCGAGCCGTGGCCAGGGCTCTACGACCCCAGAACAATAATCCAGAAGCACATCAGTATATTGTCGATCTGGCTACTGCGCCGTCAGGTTCAGTTAGGATTGTAACAACGAATTTTGATCGGTTGTTTGATCTTTGTGACAAGGATATCTCTTGTTGGCAGCCCCCTAATTTGCCAAACCTTCCTGTTGCGCGTGAACTGAATGGAATTGTCTATCTCCATGGCAAGGCCAATTCTGACTACGATGGAGCGGAAGGAGACGGTTTTGTCCTTTCGAGCTCATCATTTGGAAGAGCTTACCTATCAGAAGGGTGGGCAACCTCCTTTTTTCGGGAGATTACTGAGCAGTTCATTGTCGTGTTTCTCGGCTATGCGGCGGATGACCCGCCTATTCATTATCTTTTGGAGGCTTTGCGAAAAACTGAAACGAATTCTCTGCAAATGTACGCTTTTCAGTCAGAGGAGAAGAGTGGTATCGATGCTAGATGGGAGCATCGAGGTGTCACCCCAATTCCCTATGATGAATCGGACGGCCACTCCGCGCTTTGGGAAAGTCTAAAGCTCTGGTCCTATCGCGCCAAAGACCCGGATGCGTGGAAGCAAGAGGTTGTTGAGTTGGCGAGGCGGGGGCCAGAAAATATAAGTTCCCATGAGCGCGGGCTCATTTGTCATTTGGTTTCCTTCGAGGATGGAGCAAAGCTATTCGCAAGAGCAGGCGACAGCATCCCAACAACTTGGATCTGTGTTTTTGATAAAGAGATGAGGTACGCCCCTCCAAATCCTGGATTTCTTTCATTCGACGATGAGGATGAGGATGTAAGTCAACAGGATCCATTCGATCTATTTGGGATCGAATCGGACATAAGGCCGGTAATCGAAGATATGGAGGCAGTCTTCGTAAATCGAAAAGTGCCAAGTGATGCCTGGGACGCTTTCAAAATTAATAAATTCGATTCTTTAGAGGATCAATCAAATGCTAGAGATTTGAGATCATTTCTTCGAGATGATCTTCCGCCGCGAATAAGGGCGTTATCGGACTGGGTTATAAACAATTGTTCCGATCCCGTTATTATATGGTGGGCCTCAAAGCAAAAAGCTATGCATCCCGTATTCACGGAAAAATTAGAGTTTTCAATTAGTAGGCGCCTCGATGCATTGGGTGAAGCTACCTACCGGTTTTATTCGGATCTAATAGAAATATGGCGTCGTCCAATTCGAGATGAAAACTCTAAGTTTTTTGATTTACGACGACAAATCGATATTTTCGGTTGGAACGATAGGGTCGTACGGCAGCTAACGCAAGCGCTCAGACCGAGGAAAGATTTAGATAATTTCAGACTAGATTCCTCGCTGCCACCGAAAGATAACTCTGAGTTGCCAAAGAGCCTTCAACGTTTTTTCAAGGTTAAATATCCTGAGCCACCGTATGAAATTCTATTTCCTGAAGATCAACTCACCTTAGCTTTAGGTGAAATTCGCGGCAACCTTGAGCTCGCCTACGGAATGGAAAGAGAAACCGGAGGCGTAGGTCTCGCCGATATAAAACCACTTTATCAAGATTTAGATCCAGAGAGATTAGAAAGAGGGTACTCTTCAGTTTTAAGAAGGTATTTAGGTCTACTAGAAAAACTACTGCGCTTTGATCCGAAATCTGCCCATCGAGAAGTCCTCCAGTGGAGTTCGCGTACTGAAATTGTAACTTCAAGGATTTCCATATGGGCCGCCGGTAAAAATACTCTCTTTTCTCAACTAGAGGCTTTTCAGGTATTTGAATCTCTCTCCGACAAAAAATTTTGGTCTCTAGCGAGTCAAGGAGACCTTCTAGTATCAATAAAAAATCGATGGAGTGAATTAAGCGTTGATCAGCGCGCATATCTTGAGGAAAGAATGCTCGCTGGCCCCAGCCGCAATAATGACGAGAGTATGGCTAGCTTTCAGCGGAGAGATTCTTTTAGTGTTCTTATTCGAACAACATGGCTGGCGAAGGAGAACTGCCAATTTCAGAAAGCGGCATTAGACTATCTGAGAGATTTAAAGGCCAGTATTGTTGATTGGGACGACACCCTTGCAGAGAAGGCAGCTAATCCTCTCGAAACAACAGGAGGATTTGTAACCTATGATCAAAATTTCGATCCACTGCTCGCAGTACCGATTGGCGAAATAATAGCCAAGTCTAAAGAGCTTGACGGGCGTGACCATGATTTTCTGACTGAAAACGATTCGTTTGGTGGACTTTCGAAGCGTCATCCGGTGAGAGCTTTTAAGGCACTAGTTCTGCGGTTAAAACAAGGAGAGTTCCCTGTTGCCGCGTGGGAAAAATTTCTCTCCTCCACTCATGATGTTGAGTTACAGCGGTTAAATGAACAGATCGTGCGGCGGCTGGTGAGTGCGCCGAATGAACAGTTGAAAAAAATATTACTAGTTTTCTCCCGATTTTTGTTAAACAAATCTCGCGAGAACGATGCCATACGTCCGAATTTACATGAACTAGTTGTGGATAAAATTGTTTCGGTTCTTGCTGAATTTCCGGAAGTTAGTCATTCCGCAATTGTAAGCAAGGATGACCGCTCTGATTTGGTAATGGCAGCATTGAATTCGATACCCGGAACACTTGCACAATTTTTGTTAAAAGTTGGAGTTGCTGATAAGGGTGATGGAACGTTTGGAATTAGACAAGGATGGTTAAATAAGTTCGAGGAGGTGTTGTTGCTTGGAGGTGACTCTCGGCTATATTCATTATTGATTTTTATGAGAAATTTGCCCTGGTTCTTTAACGAAAACCTTACTTGGACCGTGAAAACGCTTTTTCCAAGTCTGCGGGCGAGTGACGAGAACGAATATTACTCTTCTTGGTACGGCTTCCTATTACACAGCCAGAAAATACCAACCCAACTCTTCTCCTTTTTAAAACGAGATATATTAGAAGGCTCTAAAGACAGGCTCCTACAAGAAGATAGGAATGGGCAAAAGCTTGCATTGCTTCTTTTAGATGGATGGAAGCGTACGTGCAATAATGAGGAGAGTTTGATAACCGATACGGAGTTTCGCGTTGTTCTGCTTAGCGGTGGAGAACAGTTGCGCAACCATGTCCTAGATTCTTTAGCTAGTGCTTTATCTTCCGTAATTGGGTTACCGAAATCAGCATGGCATCATTTATCGATTAGGTTTGTAAATAATGTTTGGCCATTACAATCTTTCGTAAGAACTAGACATAGTTCTGCCCATTTGTTTGATCTCGCAATCAAATCAAGTGCGAAAATGGATGAAATGGTGAATAGCATTATTCCTCTTTTAATGCCATGTGATGGAAGTTTGATCAACCTCCCAATCTATGATCCGCCAGTTGAGAATCAAATTCGTCAGCACCCTAAGGCTACTTTAAATCTTTTATATGCTATTTTGCCTCAAAAAGTAGATTCTTGGCCTTACGGCGTTGAGAAAATTCTGTCTTTGATTGGGGAGTCTGATACTAATCTTCGCTCTGACATCAAGTTTTCGGAACTTATGAGGATCTGGGACTCACGCTGAATTTCATCAGACGTATAGTTATTGACAGAACTCCAAGGTGGCGGGTGAACCTCAGCATTCTGCTTCTCCCAGTTAAAAGCGGTGTCGTCGGGCAATGCGTCGATTTCCGCTTGTGTCGCCTCACGTAACTGAGTCAGCTTCTTGAGCCGGTCAAGCCAAGAGCCATCCGAACCAATCTGGGGTTCAGCCTTCTTCGGGCGCTTGATTTCCCACCGTAATGCCCGTGTTATCCAGTACTGGCCTCGGGCATAGATTCCAAAAAGCTTGCCCTTGGCAGGTTCGCCGTATTGGTTAACCGGGTCGTCTAGGTACTTTCCGGTTTCCTGATCGAACTCCAACCATTTAGCTGTTTTGATGGGTTGGTCGGCCCGCTTGGCACAAGGTCCATTCATTGCCTCGATAAAGCCTGCCCAATCGCTTTTATCCGCCGCTTGCCGGGCTTGCTCTACCAGTTCGTCATTTGTGTGATCCAGGCGTCGTAATTCGCGCCAGACGGTCACGGGCGGCCCCCCAATCTGTTGGAATTGGCGGATACCGTGAATGCTGGCCCAGGCACGAACACGGGCGGCAACATCTTTAGCCAGGTTCCCATACCAGTCTTCGGCATCTTCACCGTTTTCCTGAAACTCGCCGTCGATGTTCTTACAGATGTACTTAACGATGTAGCCAGTAGCTGATCCACGGTCATAGTCGATATCGACAGCTTTAAACCTCGCCTCTTCGGCTCCGTCCTCGTCGCCGTCCTCCAGCAGGGCATATGTGCTCATGACTTCCACGAGTCGTGCTTTGTTGGCGGGCTCAACAAATAGCATTAGGTGCCAGTGCGGGGTTCCATCATGGTGGGGTTCGACGATCCGCAGCCCATAGGTTCGGATTTCTTCTCGGTCTAGCTGTGCCCGAATCCGCGACCAAACTGAATTCAGATAGGCTTGGGCTTCGCCAGGTGTCGATCGGTTATATTTTGGGTTCGCCTGCCCAGTCACTCTAACCGGATGATATTTGCTGGGAGTGGTCAGCGTTAGGAATACCCCAGCGTGTCCGAGGTCTTGGGCAATTTTTTCAAACCCGGAAGCACGAACGATTAGCTCTGATCGTCGAACGTATGGATTGCTAACCGAGAGCGCAGAAAGTTCCGCCAGGGTATATTCCTGGCACTGATCGTTTACCGCGATCATTTCTTCAAGCAGGGATCGGTTACGGGTGAGCTGCTCCTGATGGAGCTTAAATCCCCAGTCGGACACATAGACAGCTTTTTTCTTGGAAATGAGCCCGCACTCACGGGCTACGTTATCCATCACCCGTTTTTGTTCTTTCCTAATCAGCCGGCGCCACCAGATTTCGTTCTTGGTTCGTTCAATGCAGCCCTTCTCAGTCTGGCTCTTGGGTAGATCGAACGAGTACCGAGCTAAAAGCTGACTGATTGCTTTCAGCGCCTGGGCCGGGTCTTTGATTCGTGCACTCGTCTCGCCACAAACTTTAGCTCTGGATCGTGCGAAGTCTTTTACCTGAGCATCGTCTATCGTGAATTTCAGGTCGCGACGCTTGAGTTTCGATTCGAGATCTTCCAGAGCGATTTCCAAGGCAATGCACCCCTTATCCTGACCTATTAGGTACAGGTGCGGTTCAAGCTTGGGAAATACCTGGGGGAACCGTTTCCGAAACCGGGTTACCGCTACTCGGGTTTGGCGGGTTCCAATGGTGTAGAGTCGACCCTTGGTTCGATAGAACCGGAACTGCTTTTGGTCTGAGGGCGTCATTGAACCCTCCGTTGACGGTCTGGGACCGAATGACTCTTGGTCTGTTGACTGTCAGGTGTGACGGTTAGGCCGAACGCGTGTGCCCAACTAGAGACTGTACCTGAACCTGTAGGGGTAGCCCCCAAGCTTTGTACCTGACCGAAACCCCTTGGTATGACTGAGGGGAGCGGGTGGGGGTAGGGGGGTCTACCCCTATTAGGTGCGGGTTCCGAATTATGGAACGACGATTGACGTGATGGGCTCATCACGCGACCTGGGAAGTTGAGAGCCGAACCTGCTTTTCGATGTAATCTTCGAGATCGCTCAGACGATACCGGACGGTACGACTCCCTACTTTGACGTAGGGAATGCGGGCACCGGCCCAGCGGTCACGTTCAAGAAAGGCTTTGCTGACGCCGAGGTATTCGGCGGCTTCTTTGGTGGTAAAGAGTGAATTGGACAATTTGCACCTCTGCTTGCTTGTTAGAAGACAGGGGTACATTGCTGGTTTCGCCTCGATCGTAATATCTGGTCTAAGATGGACCTATATTTTTTCAGCCCTAAAACACCGTTTCCGACCCTGTCGGGTGGATCTCCAATGAAATCTGGGGGAACTCATGGAAGAAAAAGTCGCAAGAATCTGCTGGAACTCCAAGAACTGGAGTCGTCCCTCTGGACGGCAGGGCAAATCGAAAAACCGCGAAACCTGGGAATACAAAAACGGGTACGGGCACGAGGAATGGCTGTTCGATCTGGATAAGATTATTGATGGCTATCATTATGCATTTTTGCAGGCTGCCAATACTGATAGACGCGTACTGGTTCCGGGAGAGGCACTTAAAATCTATCTTTATACGATAGACAGTGAGAAGAATATTCGTTGGTGGATCGGCTGTATCAATAACGTGGAGCTTGTCGGCCCGGAGGATTCCGCTTTGATACACGCAGAATACGAATCCAAAGGCTGGCTAGCTGAGATGGCTGGACAGATTAGAGACGTGGAGGGCAACGAACAGGATCTGTTGCGATTCGATCCTTCCGAATTCGTAAATATCAGGTTCAAAGTTAGTGATGTCTCGTTAGAAGACGAACCAAGGCAGTTTGCCCGCGAAGACTCTCCGATTAGATCCGAATACTATAAATTCCAGGAGTATTCAGGAATGCCCAGGTTCAGGAAGGGAACCTTTAATTTTATCCCGGGCCACAACCCCTCGAAAGGCGCTGGCACCGCTAGCTACGCCGAGCAGCAAAGAGAGCGGTCAGACCTTCATAACCAGATTCAACTTGCTCTCTACCTTCAGCTGGTGCGCGCTTACGGAAGTAATTCTGCCGGAACAGAGTTATCCACTCCTGAGGGAAAACGAATCGATGTTGTCCGAAAGACCGAGGTGGGCGGTTACGTTTTTTATGAAATCAAAACGTCTGCTTCGGCCCTTGGTTGTATTCGGGATGCACTCCCTCAGTTGCTGGAGTATTCATACTTTCCTAACGAGAATTTGGCGGACAAGCTAGTAATCGTATCGCCCGCCCATATAACCTCTGATTCGGCGAATTATTTGGAGCACTTGCGGGACAAGTTCCGCATTCCTATTTATTATCAGCATTACAACTCGGAATCCAATCTCGTCGAAGATAAGCTTTTTTAAATAAGATCGGACGTTTCGTTAATTGTCTTTGGGGCGCCCACGTCTCTTGTCCTCGGGGCGGGGGTCGAGATCTCTTATCCAGCTACGGACAGTGTTTGGGTCGCTGTAAAACTTGGCACCGGCATATTCTCGAATAGCGCTATGGTCGATGATGGCTGCTTGGGTTAAATTTGGATTTTCGTGCCAGAGCACCTGTGCAATTTCCCGACTCAGGATGCGGTGCTTTTGAGCATTTGTTAAACGATTCCAGAATCTGTCGGCTTCGTCTTGCCTTATTTTCCCGCCTCCCGCTAACTCGGGCTCATCCTGATTCGATTCGTCGTCAAAACTTTGCTTTTCACCCTTTGTAAACCAGAAACCGGGCAGTTTCAGTCCTTTTTCTCTACAAAACGCCCGAATAGCACTACGGTCTAGGTGGATGCCTTCAAGCTTCTTCTTGTCAAAGACACGGCCTCTAAAACACTGATCCAGCCCTTCAGTGGCCTCATTATGCTTTGCGCACCATCGGTCTTGCTGCTCGAAATAGTCTTCCCGAACCTGGGTTAACCAGAGGTCTTGGTTTTCCAGGTTCTCTGGCTTTTCTGCTTGGGACAGGAAGGCCTCAAATGAAATAAAGTTTTGTTCGTTCTTCAGTTGAACGCCGCTTTTTTTGAGGACCGGCATGAACTGTCGGGCCTGCATATTGGTGATCACCCGGAGCAAGTCTTGAACCGGTAGAGGAAGGGCTTGAGGGTCAGAAGTGTTCGGGTCTACATCGTGCCAGCGGTGGGCAATCTCCCAAATACTCAGGTGGTCAAAGTCCATTAACATCGTTACTGCTGCTCCATTTCTTCGGATTCCTGATCTTCGGTCAGTTCCGCTTTGGTGAGAAAGAAATCAGTAATCTTCTGCATGGGAACCCGCAGACGCTCAACGTCAAAGATGATATAGCCCTCGGTAACGTCATTGGGGTCTTTGTGATTGATAAGGCGCTTGAGGGCGTAGGCCGGAATATCCAGCCGTTCGGCAGCGGTGATAAAGGTTCGCCGCAAGTCATGCAAAGTGAAACTCACCCCGGATAGCTTGGTCACCCGGGCAATAGCCGTTCTGGGTTCGGAAAGGTGACCGCGTTCGGCATCGCTGGGGAAGACAAAGGGGCTGGATCGTTCCTCGTGTCGCCGCGTCAAGAGTGCCTCAATGGCATCACTGAACGGCAATCGGTGAATTCGGTTGTTTTTGGTGGCGGTAATGGTCAGCGTCTTCTCTTTAAAGTCGATTTGCTCCCAGGTGAGGGTGGCCGCCTCGGTCCGCCGTAGGCCAGTCAACAGAATCAAATGCAGGTAATCTCGCGTGGTCTGATTATTGAGCTGCATGGTGGCATCGTACCAAGGCTTTAACTGGTGATCCTTGATCAGCGTTTGCCGCCGCTCAACTTTGTACCAAGCCCGCTGGTGGCTGAGTACGTCTACCGGGTTTGCCACGAGGAACGGCTTACCGGAGGCGTCCTGGTAGCGTTGCAGGGCGTGATTAAAGATCGCCCGGAGGATTCGCATCCCGTTATCGGCGCGGGCAGGGCTGCGGGCTCCGTATTCGGCATGACGGCTTATAACCATATCGCGGGAAATGTCGCTGAGCGATTTGGTCTGCCAGTCCTTGAACATTTCGTTCATGGACCGGTTGTAGTCGTTAAGGGTGTTCGGCTTCAGGTTCTTTCGGGTAGCGAGGTAGTCCTGAAAGGCATCGCTTAGGGTAATGCGTTTGGCCCGTCGCTCCTTAACCTCCCGGATGGGGTCGATGCCAGAGGCAACCTGGCCCAGGAACTTTTGAGCTTCCTTCCTGGCCTGCTCGACGGTCAGGTTGCCATACCGGCCCAGGGTCTTGCGCTTCACCCGGCCATCGACACGCTTTTCGACAATGAACGATTTGGCGCCGCCGCTGGTCACTCGCAGACCGAACCCGGCAATGACCGAATCCCGATAAAAGGCCTGGGTGGATTTACCGTCCTGGCCGATCTCAGGGAGGGGCACTTTATCAACAAAGCTCTTGGTGATTCGCAAAGGTGGGGCTCCACTCGAATTCGTCAGAAAGTCCCTTGTGTCTTCATGTAGACACTATGTAGACAAAATCGGTCAAATTCTAGCGGATTTCTTCAAACAACCGCAAACAAAGATTTCTAGTAATTATCCATAAGGCACTGTTTTATAGTGCTTATTAAAACCTAGTCCAATTTCTTCAAAGAAGGACTCTAATAACTTAAAATCTCTCGACCTCACGGTCGTGCCGGTTCGATTCCGGCCCGGAGCACCAGTTCCAAATAGATGCATTGTTAAGGTCGTCAACGGGATATTCGCTCGTTACCTTTCGACCATTGGCTGCTCCCAATTATCAATCACTCACAGCTCTTGTGTTCGTCATCTCTGTAAATCAGAGTAGCTTGTACTATCGGCTGAATGTTCCCGAGGGGTCCTCGCCAGCCAAACTATTCCCACGCACTCTGGAATTTGCATGTCTGATTTAGGTTATCTCCGCAGAAACAGCCCGAACCGCTTCGATATTCCTGGCGATCAGCCGACGATGAAAGCCGTGGTAACCAAGGGCAACGGCGGATACGAACAACTGGACTACTGCGATGTTCCGATTCCCGTGCCGGGGCCGGGTGAGGTGTTGCTCCGGGTTCTGGCGGCGGGGGTTAATAACACCGAAATCAACACGCGCCTTGGTTGGTACTCTTCATCGGTCGAGGGTGGTACTGAGCAGCTATCGGAGACCGCCGGCGAGTCCGAGATCGAGGATGGTGGCTGGAATGAAACAACGCCTTTTCCCTTGATTCAGGGTACGGATTGCTGTGGTGAGGTTACTGCCAGGGGCGAGGGTGTAACTCGGCCGGATACCGGAAAGCGGGTTCTTGTCAGGGCCTGTATGCGCGTAAATGGCTTTGATTCCCTGGAAAACCTTTGGATGGCCTCGGATTTTGATGGCGCCTTCGCCCAATACGTCAAGGTGCCGGAAAGCGAGGTGTTTGAAATCGATTGCGATTGGAGCGACGTGGAGCTTGCGACCATTCCCTGTGCCTACGGGACGGCGGAAAACATGCTGCACCGAACGGGCGTTAGTGCAGATGACCGCGTATTGGTAACAGGGGCGTCCGGTGGCGTGGGATCGGCGCTCGTTCAACTGGCCAAGCGTCGGGGCGCTCAGGTTGTGGCCATCGCGGGAGCCGGCAAGCTTGATTTGGTCCGGGGCCTTGGGGCTGACCAGGTGCTTCCCCGGGACTCGGACCTGAGCGCGGAGCTTGGGGATTCGTCTGTGGATGTGGTTATCGACAATGTTGCGGGTGAGCAATTCGGGCAGCTCCTGAAGTTGATGGCGCGTGGCGGCCGGTATGCTTCGTCTGGCGCCATTGCGGGGCCGATTACGACCATCGATATGCGTGACTTCTACCTCAAGGATCTGACCTTGATCGGTTGTACCGCCTGGGATGAACCCGTCTTTTCAAACCTCATTGAATACATTGAAAAGGGTGAGATACGGCCGCTGGTTGCAAAAGCCTTTGAGCTGAAAGACATCGCAACGGCGCAGAAGGAATTTCTCAAGAAAACCCATTTTGGGAACTTTGTTCTGGTGCCTCCGCAGTAAGACGCATTGCTTTTCAAGGAGACCTTTTAGCCAGCGGCTGGGTTATTCCGAAGTCTGGGTTTTGATCGAGCGATACCGCGTTACTTCAATCCAGCCGTGGGTGGCCAAAGCGGAGAGCACGATGAGCCCTCCAACCAGGCTAAGGGGTGTCGGAACTTCGCCCAGGAACAGCCAGACCAGAAAGGCACCGATGATGGTTTCGAGCAGCAGCATCATGCTCACTTCAGCAGCCGGGATGTACCGAGGGCCAATCTGGATCAGCGTCGCTGCCACGGGTAGGAAAACCAGGCAGAGCAGGGCGATGAAGAGGCTGTCACGAAGGGAGGGAATCTGAACGCCCCCGACCAGGGCTGCTGCACCCGCTACCATCAAGGCACCGAACATCAGCATCACGCTCATGTCGGCGTCCGGCTTGGAACGGGCGACGTTGAGGTTGGATGCCAATGCCGTTGCTGCGAGGAATGCCATGAATAGCCCGAGTGGTTCGCCGCGGCCTAGCTCGCTAATCGCCATGATGGTGGCGCCGGTGACACAAACGATGATGATCACCCAGGTTCTCAGTGGCAGGGTTTCCTTCCAGATCAGCCAGGCAATCACCGCGGCGATCACCGGTGCGGTATTCAGAATAACAAGCACATTCCCCGCGGCCGTATTCTTCATGCCCACCACGAAACCCAGGGTGCTCATCGCAAATGCGGCGGCGCAGAACAATCCTTTCCAACCACATTTTCGCATTTCCGACATAAGGCCGGACCGGTAACGAACGCCGTTGATGACCAGAAAGCTGATTGCCAGCAACAGGCCGCGCCAGAACAGAAACACAACCGGGTCCACGGAGGTGATCTTGACCAGCAGGGCATCTGGCGTGATGAACAGCACGCCGATCGCCGCAATGGTCAGTCCCTTGATTCTGGTTGTTTGCAAAAGGCTACTCCGTCCCGGTCTGCCGATCACTCATTGCCGCTTCGAGCCGGGCGATGCAGTCAGCGAAGGTTCGACTTATCCGGGTCTGGTCCCGAATCATCGCCAAGCGTGGCCAGGTGGCTTGTTCGCCCAGTCGAATGAACATGTCGAGGTCTGCCCGGCTGGGGTTTGATAACACTTTCCGGTACAGCAGGGGCCGAAACGGGAAATGGACATTTATGTCGCCGAGATAGGTTTGGGTGGTCATCGCATGGGCCTGTTCCAATAGCGGACGAATGACCGACGACGGCGCTGAATTGCGGCTGAGTTTGAGCGCGGTTGCAACCTGTGCATGGGCCATGGAAGCGGCCGCCTGTTTCAGTGTGGCTTTGGGCCCGCGCTCATGGTGATGGCTGATGAACGGCACCACGTGGGGGTTGGCCTGACTAACGATGGTCCGGTTCACGTTGTGCAGACGCGCCATTCGCATCAGCGGCAGGTCACCGTGCACGCTGCCATCAATCCAGCGCTCGGTGGGCATGTAGGGCTTGGAGGCTTTGGGCCCTTTTTCAAGTTCCCGGGCCTGCAAGGTCACCGGAGGATAAATGGCCGGTACGGCGCAGGACGCCAGGATGGCAGAATCCACCAGAACCTCGGGCGAACTGAGGCTGTTCAGCAGTCGTGGTTTTTGTCGGGTTCGGGTAGGCGATACCGAGATGTTCAGGGTTCGCCCGCTGTGCGCCTCGGCTTCCTTGAAGCTGGTACTGCCGATGTTGGTCCGGATGTGGTCCAGCAGGTGGGAAGGATCCATGGCGTGTTTCTTGCGCCAGATGCGCTCCGGTTCAAGCCAACGGAAGGCGTCGAGGTGAATACCATCTGGGTCAGTGAAAAAGGTTTCAAGCTCGCGCTTGTTCCGGGTGCAGATGGCGCCGGCAACGACGGCTCCCATGCTGGAGCCGGCAATCACATCGGGGAGCAGCCCTGCCTCCCACAGTGCCCGGGTAACGCCAATATGATAGATCCCGAAAGCCGCGCCGCCGCTCAGCATCAGCGCCGGCCGGCCATATACGCGCTCGGCATCCCGGAACATTCGCAGTTTCTGCTCCGTCGAAATGCCGGGCATCTCATGGTCACAGACGAAGTTCATTGATCGTTCGACTTCGTCCAGGAATTCCGTGACCAGAATCTTGGTGCCGGTCCAGGCGACGGCGTACAAATCCGGATTGGCGATCTCTCCAAGATGGCGGTAGACGCTTTCCTGCAGGACACGGGTCAACCCCCTTGTGTCACCTCGCTTTCGGCAGCGGGCCATGGCCGTAATGTGATCTCTGATCAGCTTTTCATGCAGCAGTTCACAGCCGACCTCCTCGCGCCAGGCCAATGTACCGTCCAGCTCATCCAGCTTTTCGGCGGTGGTGTACCACTGTTGGTAGGAATCCGCTTCGGCAAGTTGCTTCTGTAGTTGCCGGCGTTGGGCTTTTCTGTCGCTCATAAGACTCTTTGCTTTACGCGAACCGTTGGATGAGGGTGCGGACGCAGTGCTCAAATACGTCGTCATCATAGAACAGATGTTGTGAGGCGCCGTTCCCCCGGATGATCTCGCCTCCGGCCTCCACAATACCGCATTCGATCATCAGGTTATCGCTGAGCCCGAAATTTTCTATGGTATGGCCGAGGCTGTCGGTCGGGGAGGCGTTCGCCCGCTCGAAATAGTTTCTCGGATCCATGGTGTACCCGAACGCGGCTTTGCCCTGGGCGATCATGTAGCCAACCTCGAAAACGGTGCCCGGGTCAGCGCTGATGCCGCGGAACGGGGTGAGGTTGGCAATGACCCCCTGGCAGTTGGCCATCAATTCGCGGTTGGCCCGGTAGATCCGGAATCCCAGGGCCTGCGACGATTCGCTGCCGGACGCTTCCAGTGTCGTGTCCAGAGGGTCTACGCCCTCAAGACCATAGGTAGCCAGCAGGCGTTTTTTGCTGGAGACAATACGCCGGTGCTCGGTCTCGGGAAAAAACACCTCGGGACCGGCCAGGTATATGCGTTGTGGTTTGGTCAAGGATTATCCTGTTTCGGAAGTGGTTCAATACTGTTGATGTCGCCAGTTGGCGGTTCCGGTTCGTCCTCCATGATCACCAGTATCCCACCTCCAATGATAGCAATGGCAACCAGAGCACGAAGGATCGTCGATTTGGACATGAATTGCTCCTTTGTCAAAGTACACCTTAGTACGTACGTGCGGGGCTGGGGAGTAAAACCCAACCCCTCCGGTAAATTCCTGAGCGTTCTACAAAAGTCGCTTCGACAGTTACCCGCACCTGGTTAATACTGAGTTATCGAATGAGTGTAATTCCAGATCCGCGGTAAGAGGAACGAATCATGATGTCTGAAGAAGAACCACTGGTTCGCAAATACAGTGATAGCGGGATCACTACGCTCACGCTGAATCAGCCCAAGAGTCGGAACAGCCTCTCGATGGCCATGCTTGAGGCGCTGTCCGAAGAGCTGGACGCCATTGCCGGGGATACAGAAACCCGTGTGGTGGTTCTGGCCTCTCATGGGAGTGTGTTCTGTGCGGGGCATGATTTGAGGGAGATCCGTGAGCAATTCGATAATCCGGATTTTCAGCTGGCCCTGTTCAACCAGTGCAGCAAGGTCATGCAGCAGATTGTGTCCCTTCCGAAACCGGTGATTGCGCGCGTCGCCGGGGTGGCCACCGCCGCAGGCTGCCAGTTGGTGGCCAGTTGCGATCTCGCCGTGGCGGCGGATACCGCTCGTTTTGCGACGCCGGGGGTTAATATTGGCCTGTTCTGCTCGACGCCGATGGTGGCGCTTTCCAGGAACGTGTCGCGCAAACACGCCATGGAAATGTTGCTGACCGGTGAGATGATCGGCGCAGTGAGGGCCGAGGCCATTGGTCTGGTGAATCGGTCGGTGGATGAGCAGGTTCTGGACGAGACGGTCTACGGGTTGGCAAGGACCATTGCGGACAAGTCCGGATACACGCTGAAAGTCGGCAAGGAAGCGTTTTACCGGCAGTTGGAAATGCCCCTGGCGGAGGCCTACGAATTCACGTCAACCGTGATGGCGGACAACATGCAGGCCAATGATGCCCAGGAGGGCATCTGTGCGTTCCTGGAGAAGCGCAAACCGGACTGGAAGGATAGTTGAGGCGAAGGCAGCGTTCAGTCCGAGGGGCAGTTCGCTGCGCCGACCGCCAGACGGTCACCGACCGCGATGCCATGCGTCGAGAAGAAGTCCCGGTTCATCTCGACCGCGGAGGTGAACGCAATTCCGGCCGGGTAGGAGGGGCAGTTTCCCGCGTTTTTTGAACTGCACGGTGCCATCTTCCGAATACTGCCGATTTCTCCAGCCGGGCCAAGGTAGGCGATGTCCAGGGCAATGAGAGTCTTGTACATCCAGAAGCCGTGGTGGGGGCTCCGGGGCCGGTCATAAACGAACAACATGCCCTCACGATCGCCCAGGGATTTGCGCCCCATCAGCCCCTTCTGCCGCTGACTGAAATCGTCGGCGACCTCCAGCATCACTGGCACAGTGCCATCCTGCGTAATAAAGCATGCCTCCGACAGCGGTAGCCGGGGCTGGGGCACGCTTGGGTCGGCCGAGCAGGCCGAGACCAGCGAAACCAGCAGCAGGGCCAGTAATGAAGTGCCAATGTGTCTCTTCATGAGCGCAGTCGGTAACCGGTTTTAAAGATATACCAGACAGCCAGCATGCACGCGCTGAGGAAGACCAGAGTCATACCAACGCTGATTCCCACGTGCACGTCAGACACTCCGTAGAAGGCCCAGCGAAAGCCGCTGATCAGATAAACCACCGGGTTGAACAGGCTGATGGTCTGCCAGATCGATGGCAGCATGTCGATGGAATAGAAGGTGCCGCCGAGAAATACCAGGGGCGTCACGATCATCATGGGCACGATCTGCAGTTTTTCGAAGCCGTCCGCCCAGATGCCAATAATGAACCCAAACAGACTGAAAGTGACCGAGGTAAGAATGAGGAAGGACACCATCCAGAACGGATGAAGTACGTCGTAATCCACGAACAGGCGTGCGGTGGCCAGTATGATCAGGCCAAGGATGACAGACTTGGTGGCGGCAGCTCCGACGTACCCGAGTACCACCTCCACGTAAGATACCGGAGCCGAGAGAACCTCGTAGATGGTCCCTGAAAACTTCGGCATGTATATGCCGAAAGAGGCGTTGGAGATACTCTGCATCAGCAGTGACAGCATCACCAGGCCGGGAATGATGTAGGCCCCGTAGCTGATGTTGTCGATGTCTCCCATGCGCGATCCGATGGCCGAGCCGAATACCACGAAATACAGGCAGGTGGAGATGACCGGAGACAGCACACTCTGCATCAGGGTGCGTTTCATGCGGGCCATTTCAAAGTTGTAGATTGCGCGGACGCCGTAGAGGTTCATGCCTTTCTCCAGTGAATCGGTCGTGGCTATTCGTGCACGAGGCCGACAAAGATCTCTTCCAGGGAGCTTTCCCGGGTCTGAAGATCCCGGTACTCGATACCCAGGTCACCCAGGGTGCGCAGCAAGCGTGCGACGCCTGCCTGCTCCTGCTGGGAATCGAAGGTGTAAATCAGCTCGTAACCGTCGTCTGAGAGCTCAATGGGCTCCAGCGTCAATTCGCCCGGCATGCCGTCGAGCTTGCTCTGCAATTGCAGTCGCAGTTCTTTCTTGCCGAGCTTACTCATCAGGCGGTCTTTTTCCTCCACGAGGATGATTTCACCGTCGCGGATCACGCCGATCCTGTCGGCCATTTCCTCAGCTTCCTCGATGTAGTGCGTGGTAAGAATGATGGTGACGCCGTTCTCCCGGAGTTTGCGAACCATTTCCCACATGTCCCGGCGCAGTTCCACGTCGACGCCAGCGGTTGGTTCATCAAGGAAAAGAATCTGGGGTTCGTGGGAAAGTGCCTTGGCAATCATCACCCGGCGCTTCATGCCGCCGGAAAGTGACATGATGCGGTTGTTGCGCTTATCCCAGAGCGACAGGTCTTTCAGTACCTTCTCGATATGAGTCGGCTTGGGTGCCTTCCCAAACAGGCCACGGCTGAAGGAAACCGCGTCCCAGACTGTCTCGAAGGAGTCCGTATTCAGTTCCTGCGGCACCAGGCCAATTGACTGCCGGGCCTTGCGATACTCGCGCACAATGTCATGGCCAGCGGCTTTCACTTCGCCCTCGGAGAGGTTCACGATGCCGCAGATAATACTGATCAGGGTCGTTTTGCCGGCTCCGTTCGGGCCGAGCAGGGCAAAGATCTCACCGCGGTTGATCTCCAGATTGATGTCCTTCAATGCCTGGAAACCGTCGCCATAGACCTTGCTGAGGTGCTTTACGGAAATGTCCGGCTGCACGGGCGTATCCTGTCTGTAGAATGGGTAAAAATGAAAGCGCGGTATTTTCTCATGACTGACGCCAGTTTAGAAAGCTTTGCCTGTCTCCGCATAGCGCTCATAATGCGGCGGTCCGGAATCGAGGTACGAGAATGTTACGAGCAGCGATGACTGTGGGATTGATACTGGCGTTGGTCGCAACGGCGGTGTTCGTCCCCCGAATGTTAAGCAACAACGGCCAGGAAGAGTGGGGTGGGCCCAACGTGCCGTGCGACCTGTTAGCGGAAAGTTGTTCCTGGTCGAGCAGGTCCGGGCTTTGGACGGTAGATCTGGAGGTCCTGGATACCGACGGCCAGGACACCGAATATCGACTCACGGTCGTCTCGCCCGAGCCACCCGAACGATTCCTGGCAGTTCTCAGGGGGGAGTCCATGTATATGGGCGAATACCCGGTGCCGTTGCGCCGTCAGGTCGATGGCACTTATGTCGCGCGTTTCAATGCTCCCATCTGCAGTACCGGAGAGGAGATGGTCTGGCGAGTAGATCTACAGCAGGGCCAGGAACGACTGAAAGGCATTCCGGTGAAGCTGGTGTTTCAGGCCCGTCATCTGTGATTGGCCTCAAAACACTCGTTTGGCAGAGCTGACAAGGCCCCCATATCGTGTAAAATTCCAGTCACTTATTGCTGACATCAGGGAAGACACGATGAATTACGGAGATAGCGTTCAGAAGGTACTGCTGCGCAAAATCCGAAAGGCGGAGCAGGATCTGGTGCAGTTGAAGCTGGATTACTGCCGGTTTGTGTTTGGCCTGACCCATCGGGCCAGAGTCGTGTCGGACGGAACCGCTTATGTGGTCCGGTCCGTCGACGTCGACAGCATGAAGAATACGGAAGAGGGCGGTTTTACCCGGCCTGGGATCGGAGGGGTGCCAGTGACTCAGCCGGACGCCTCGGAATCAGTTCAATTGGGCACGAACTGGGCACTGGACTCGACGCCCGATCAACCGGCTGTCAAATAAACGCATTGGCGGTAATGGCCTCATAAAGACTGTCGCCCGGCGTCACGTAATGATGCTGCCGCCAGAATTCCGCACCCTCCAGCCCTCCGCGATAGCACGCCAGAAGAATACTGCTTTGCGTCAGGGTTGAAATTGCCTGTAGCGCCTGCGGCTGCCGGATTCCGATTTTTCGGCTTGCAATATGAGCGGCCAGCCCGGCCAGTGATTCGGAATGTCGTGCGGGCGTGTCACACAGGGCACAGGCCGCGCCATAAAGCCACACAGCTGCGTAGTCCCGAACCGCCTCTGGCGCGTCGCCAAGTTCCAGCCCTTTCACACGACAATCCCTTTCCTGAAGTCCGGCAAGAATATGCAACTGGGTCAGTAGCTCCGTTCGATCGGCGCCGGCTACTTGTCGCGCTGCGGGTGTTCGTCTGACCGGCACGGGTGCAACTTCGTCGCGGGTAACATTCTCAGTTACCGGAGCAGCCCGAACCAGCGTCACCATGCGAAATGCCATCAGTAGCACAAGTGCTACCAAGCCAACCTGGATTATGAAAACCACCCCGTCCGTCATGATTCACGCTGCCCTGAACACTGCAAAATGTAATCAGAGTGTAACGAAATGTAAGCGCCAAGGGGATGCTACCGCTTGTCAGAATAAGCCTAAAAATTGGCCCGAATGACGGAACTGTGATGAGGGTCATAAAGCGCTCCCGGAGCAGTTGTGTCGGGAATGTTTACAGACTGGAGCTGGTATGTGAACTGTTTCACCAGCTTTACACCTATGTGTCAAAAAAATTTACAGTCTTCGCTTTGATGTACCTGTTGAGCCGCTATTTCCTGGGCTTTGAGCACCTGGCATGGATCTGGCTATGACTCCCCACTGTAGCCAAACCACCCGTGAGGGTGGGACGGAAAGCTGCGGGTCTTACTGAGACAGCCGGGCTGCACAGGGAGTAATCAAAGCGTTCACGGAGAATGTTGATGGATTTTAAAAGAACGGCACTTGGTTTCGTATTTGCAGCTTCAGCAAGCGCCGCGCTGGCAACGCCGCAGTACAGTGGAAGCACCACCTCAGACGGTGACCTTGCCCTGGATCAAGGGGCTGGCTATTACATCTGGAACGATCTTAACAATACCAGTAACTGGTTCGTCCGCTGGCTGGCGCCAGGGGCTGTCGATGCCGATAACACGGTAGAATGGTTCGGCGATCTGGAGTTCGAAAACCAGAACCTCGGTACCTATGAGTCCTTCGGTTTTGAATCCTCCGGTCCCCACGCAGACACCATGACGGATTTCAGCACCGGCACCTCTGATTTCATCACCTGGACCGCGGCAACTAACGCGACCGGTGGTGTCGACGGCTTCAATTTCACCCTGGCAGGTGGAATTGAGTTGCTACAATTCTCGCTCGGCTCAAGCCTGTTCGCGGGCCTGACTCCGGTCCTGACCGACCCCGGTACGACCTCTGCCGGGATCTATATTGGTGATGGTTACTCCTCTACCGACGCCCTGGTCCTCGAGAACCGGGCCGGTGGCGTGTACCAGCAGTTCGAGGTTTCCGTTCCGGAGCCTTCAACACTGGCACTGCTTGGCCTCGGCCTGGCAGGATTTGGTGTGTCACGTCGTCGCCGTAGCTGATCAAAGCTGAGTGCAGTGACTCAAAGCCGGGCTTGTCCCGGCTTTTTGCTGTGCACGGATTGTAGAAGCACCCTTCAGGGAGGGCGGTTAACAGGTGGGCATGGTTTGCAGAGCCAGTTTACGGCGAATATAGCGACCGAGAGTATCTACGCCAATATTGAGCAGCGCGGTAATCAGAATCAGCACCATCGCCCGATCAAACTGGATATTCTGGATGGCGCTGTCGACGTAAAATCCCAGGGTGTAGATGCCAAGAATCCCCAGGATCGCCGTTTCCCGCATGATGATTTCCCACCGATAGAACAGAAACGCCAGGAACGACCGGTACACCCTGGGCACTAATTCCCAGGAGTATCGATTGAACCCAGTAGGGGCATCGCTTCTCAGTTGGATGGCATTGGTCTGGCGACCGATCAGGTGGCCAATGATGCCACCATTATGGAGCGCCAGTGCGACTACCGCCGGGAGCATGGAAGGCCCCCACAGCTGCAGCAGAATGTAGGCGAGAATGTACTCCGGTGTCGACCGTGCAATAACCAGAAATACGTGACCGAACGTTCGGCGAATGGGCCCGCCGAAATGATTGGATATCAGCGGGAATAACAACAAGGCCAGAATGCCCGTGCCGACCAACGCGATCTGCGTGAGAATTACCGTATTCCAGATCCCCGGTATGGCCTGGTGAACCATCAGGTCCCCGAACCAGGCGGTCAGCCCAGTAAGTCCCTCACCTTGCCTGATGGGGCTTGGAATGATGTCCTGGGTGAAGAACCGTTCCACATTGCCCCAAACGATTGGCAGCCCGTCACCAAGAAAAAATGGTGCTCCGAGTATATAAACGGGCAGAAGCTTTGGTTTTACCCACAGCGGCATGGTCGCAATGAGGACGTAAAACAGAATCAGCATTGCACCGGCGTCGGAGTATAGCCCCTGGGAAAACGAACTCTCGAGGTAGAAACCCAGGGTCGGCAAACCGACGAAGCCGAGAATGGCACTTGACCGCAGACCACATTCGAGTCGATAAGCGGTGTAGGTCCGGAGCTGGACCCAGCAATCCGGGATACGGGTATACAGAAACGCTGCGACTACACCGGTACCGGGGGGAAGAAGGCGGCCAGGCTCAGGATCCGCTTCCTCGAGGATTTCGGAATACACCTTGGCGAAGATGCCGGAGTAGGGGATCGCAATGGCCAGCACCCCGGTTAAGGGGTGAAAGCCAAAAAACTGGAGGAAAATAAGTGCCCAGAAGAGCTCGTGAATGGCCCGGATAAAGGCGCAGAAGATTCGAACCGGTAAAAAACGGTAGACGAGCGACAGCATGAAGCCGGCAATACTGCCCAGTGCCACGCCAACAAAGGCAAAGGCAACCGTCCTCAGCAGCGCCGTCATAAGGCCTTCGGTACTGAAGAAATTGGGTGTTACAACACCGAGGAAGAAGTTTCCCAGATCCTGCCAGGGATTCGATGCGGTGATTGCGATGTCCGCTGCGAATAACCCCGCCACCGCGATGGCGAGAAAAATAAGGCTGGTTCGAACCGTCGGATAGGAAAGCATGAAGGTCTGCCGGTTCCTAGTAGAGCGACATGATGTCAGTGATCGTCAGGCGTTCGCTGGTGTCATCCAGTGCAACTTGGCCATCCTGAATTCCGACTATCCTGTTGCAGTACGTCAGTGCAAGCTCGACATCGTGAAGAGCAATTACGCTGGTCGAAAAATATTCCTTGAGGCGTTTCATGACCAGATGCGCCATGGGTCCATCCAACGCTGAGACCGGCTCGTCTGCCAGCAACAATCCGGCATTCCGGTACATGGCTCTGGCTATCGCAACCCTTTGGCGCTGGCCGCCGGACAGGGACGCCGTCGGAATCCACAGCTTCTCTGGCATTCCCAGATCTGCCAGCAGCTCCCTGACCGCCGTTCTGTCGGTCGAAAACGGCCTTAGCAGAGTCATCGTGTTGTACCAGACTGAATGGCGATCCAGCTGGCCCATGAACACGTTGTGAAATACGGGTAGGGCGTTAACCAGTCCCAGCTCCTGGGGTACCAGAGATGAATCCCGGTTCACCTGCTCATGAATTAATCGTATCAGTGTCGACTTACCGGCACCGCTCTTACCGACAAGGGCAACGTGCTCGCCCTGTTTTACGGTCAGGGAGAGCGGGCCTACCACCCGCTCTCCGCCGAAGGACGCCGTCAGGCTTGAGAGATCGAACCCTGACATTAATCGAGAATTCCAATCTCTTCTGCAGTCTTCCTGATCGGCTCGTAATCGTCATTGGAGGCCGGGATAAAGCCGGAACGCGGGAAGCTCTCCAGAAGAGCCTTGTCGTCAAGGTTCAGCAGGGCCTCTTTGACACGATCCTTGAATCCCTCTCCAAAGCGGTCGTTAACGTCGCCGCGGATCGTCCATTGGTAATCCGGGTAAGCCGGGGTCTCCCAGATAACCTGAACAGCATCGGTATCGACATTGCCGGCCTCAACTTCTTTCTGCCAGACCTGGAAGTTCAACGCCCCGGCTTCATAGGTGCCCGCCTCGACCAAACGAAGGGTGCGCGTGTGGTTACCGCTGAAACCAACCCGCGAGAAAAAGTCCTCAGGCTGTTCGCCGAAGGTTTCGCGAATGTAGAATTCGGGCATCAGGCGGCCGGAGGTGGAACCCTTCGAGCCGAAGGTGAACGTGGTATCTTTGAGACCTTCCGCCAATGCCGACAGCTCGTCAGCCGGCTCAATGCCCGTGCTGGTGTTGGCGATGAAGTAGGTCTGGAACGCTTCGTCCTCGACGCCCTGAGCAATCGCCTCGGAACCGGGAACCAGTCTGCGAGCCTGAACGCCGGAGAGGCCGCCAAACCAGGCCAGTTGAACCTGGTTGTTACGGAAGGCAGAAACAGCAGCCGCATAGGATTTGACCGGAATATACCGAACGTCCACATTCAGTTCGTCCGAAAGATAGTCGGCTACGCCTTTGAACCGCTCCACAAGCTTGGTTTCGTCCTCATCGGGGATCGCTGTGAACACGAAGGTTTCAGCGGATGCGGAGAAAGCAACGGCACTGAAAAGGCCGGAAAGCATGAATTTCCGTATAAGATTCAAAGTCATTTGATGTCCTTAGTTCTGTGATTGGATGACTGGGACGAGCGAACGCGGATTGCATCCCGAACGCCAAAGGATACCTTGATTTACGCTAACTCTGAACAGCTATACGAGTTGCTCGTTTGAATGGCTCAGCCCTGTAACCTCAAGTTCTGGCATCGTTTGTAAATGGGATAAAGATGAAAATAATAATGATCACCCCCGCGCCTCCCGGATCCCGTGCGGGAAATCGGGCAACCGCAGAACGCTGGGCCAACCTGCTCGGACAAGCCGGACATCAGGTCACGGTGGTGACCGACTATGCCGGGGAGCCCTGCGATGCCTTTATTGCTCTCCACGCCTGGCGCAGCCACGATGCTATCCAGGTGTTTCGGAAATGCTGGCCACAGGCACCCCTGATTCTGGCGTTGACCGGAACCGACATTTACCGCCACCAGAGGGAATACCCACTTCCCACGCGGGCTTCCATGGCGGCGGCCGATGTCTTGATCGGGTTGCACGACCGGGTGGCCGGAGATATTCCGCCGGAATTCACCAATAAGCTGATTACCCTGTTTCAGTCCGCTGACGCGGTTCCGAGACCGGGTTCGGCCAACCGTAATGACAGTTCATTCGATGTCTGTGTGATCGGCCACCTGCGTGAGGAGAAGGATTCCCTCCGTACCGCTGTGGCCGCTCGGCTTGTGCCTGATAATTCGAAACTCCGGGTGCTCTGTGCTGGCAAACCGCACAACGCGGAGTGGCAAGCGATGGTCGAGCAGGAGGTAGCGCAGAACCCTCGTTTCGAATGGCTCGGTGAACTCGACCAGGCAGAGACCCGGGCCCTGATGGCGCGGTGCCAGCTCATGGTGATCAGCTCGGTAATGGAGGGCGGTGCCAATGTCGTCTCCGAGGCCTGTCGGGCGGGGCTGCCCATACTCGCCTCGGACATTCCGGGCAACCGCGGCCTGCTGGGCGAGG
Organism: Marinobacter sp. F4206; assembly: GCF_019392195.1. NCBI lineage: Bacteria > Pseudomonadati > Pseudomonadota > Gammaproteobacteria > Pseudomonadales > Marinobacteraceae > Marinobacter > Marinobacter liaoningensis. Next base: position 206,258 of record NZ_JAHXKI010000001.1, on the reverse strand, counting down.
ACTACGAAGGTTACTTCCCGGCCCGGGATGAGGTTTCACTTGCCAGCCTACTGAGTCGTGCTGAGTCCGAACCGGGGTTTCTGGGGCGCTTGTCGGCCCAGGTGGCCGAGGTTGCTCCCCGTTTCACGCCGGAGAACGAACAACGGTCCCTGGAGAAGGCGTTGCAGCTGGCTGTTCAAGGCCGCGCTGCTTGCAGTAGCTGAGCGCTCCGTTCGGGCCATCAATCCTTCAGTGAGATGGGTTCGATCGCCCCTTCCATATCCTGTGGAAGCACCCGGCCGATGATGGCGGTGTGCGGGTAACCCAGGGATTTCAGTTCACGCACACAGGCTTCGGCCTGATCTGCTGCCACACTGGCGAGCAGCCCGCCCGCTGTTTGCGGATCAAAGATCAGGGGGTACCTGGGATGTTTGACCCACTTCTCCTGGTCCCGAATACCGCGGCGCAGGCGAATATTGGCAGGCTGGAGAGAGCTAAGGATGCCGGCGGCCGCGGTTTCTTCCGCCCCCGGCAGTATCGGGATCGCCGATAGATCCAGCTCCGCGTCAACGCCCGAGGGGCGCGTCATTTCCACCAGGTGTCCGAGCAGGCCGAAGCCGGTAACGTCAGTGCAGGCACGGGATCCGTGGCGTCTCAGGCATTCCGCCGCGAGTTTGTTGGACTGGATCATGGAGGTGAGGGCGCTGTCGATCCATCGCCCCCTGGCCGCAAGCCGGGCATGAGCGGCAAACAGCGTGCCGGTGCCAATCGGCTTGGTGAGCACAAGAACGTCGCCGGCTCGTAATCCGCCCTTGCTCATGACTTCATCAGGATCAATGAGACCGTTTACGGCAAATCCCAGAGCCAGTTCCTTGCCTTCGCCTGTGTGGCCACCCACGAGGGCGCACCCGGCCTCATTCAAGACGTCCACGGCACCGGACATCATCTGGTAGACGACATCCTCGACCTTCGATTCAATGCCGTAGGGTACGGTCGCGACGGCGGTCGCGCTCTGGGCTTCGGCGCCCATGGCGAAGACGTCACCGAGGCTGTGATTGGCCGCAACCCGGCCGAACACGTAGGGATCGTCGATAAACGCCCGGAAAAAATCGACGGTATGGACGACGGCCTTGCCAGGAGGAACCCGGAGAACGGCCGCATCGTCGGGGGCATGCAGGCCGATGATGATATCGTCGCGCTCGATCGGCTTGAGTTCCCCGAGTGCACGAGACAGCACAGTACTGCCAACCTTCGCGCCACAGCCGCCACAACGCATGGCCACGGCTGAAATGGCCTGAGAAGCTTCTTCCGGGTTCTGGGCCGCCGCAGTATCGGGAAGTTTGGCTTCATCGGCCATTTCCGGCAGGTCATTGAACTTCTTCATGAACCTACGGTCGATCCAGTCCTTCCAGCGCCAGACGAGGGCGCCGTCAAATTGCATATTGCCGCGGGAGGCAACGGCGTATTTGTCACCAGTACTGATTAACGCCAACCATTTTTTCTGGGGATGAAAATCCTTGGTAGCCTTGCCCAGGGCAAGGCGCTTCAGGTTGTCGGCAAGGGGAGGCCCCTGTCGGACCGCAAAGACACCGGCCTTTTCCCTTGGGTGGTTGACCACGTTGGCAATATCGCCGGCTGCAAAAATGCTGTCGTCGTTCTCCGACTGGAGCGTGTCCCGCACCCGAAGAAACAGGCCCTCATCGAGGGCCAGGCCGGTGTCCTTCAGCCACTCGGGGCCGCCGGCCCGGGTTACCCAAAGGACCTCGTCTGTCTGGAGGGATTCTCCGGATTCCGTTAACAGCAGGCCGTCCTGAACTCGACTTACCGGGGAGCCGAGATGAACTTTCACACCCCGATCAGACAGAGTCTTGCGGAAGACTTCACGGACCTTGGGATTGTGGGTGGGAAGAATCTCGTTGGCCGCGTCGAACAGATGGAAGTGCAGCTGATCGGGGTCCTTACCGCGTTGCCTGAGTTCTTTCGTCAATCGGAACTGCATGGCGAGCGTCAGCTCAACGCCGCCCGCGCCGGCACCAACGACTGCGATGGAAAGGGGGCCATCGTGGTTCTCGATCCTGGATAACAAGGCAAGCCAGCGGTTATTGAAACCGGTAATGGGTTTGACCGGAACCGCGTGGTCGGCTGCACCCTCGACTTCATTGACACGCGGCGATGAGCCGATGTTGATCGACAGAATGTCATAGGGCACATCCGGTCGACCCCGGCAGAGCACACGTTTCTGCTCCCGGTCGATACCAACGGCTTCGTCGCGATAGAATCGGGCCCCGGCGAATTCGGCCAGCCGGCTGAGATCTATATGAACGTCGTCGTAGGTATAATGGCCCGCAACATAACCGGGCAGCATACCGGAATAGGGCGTATGGGTATCTCGGCAGATCAGGGTCAGGCGCACGCCGGGGACGGGGTTCATCGCGAACCGCTTCAGTACCCCGACGTGGCTGTGCCCACCGCCAATCAGGACTATGTCCCGTAATACAGGCTGGTCAGGCGTTCGCATCAGACGATTTTCTTGGCTTCAGTCGTGAACTGGGAAAATCCTTTGACGCTGGAGAAGGCCTTGAGTTTTTCCTGGTCGGCCGCAGACGGGTTGGCGATCTGATCAATGGAGGTAATGCCAGCTTCCTTCATTTTCTTGGCTGTCGCCGGGCCAATGCCCTTCACCAGAGTCAAGTTGCCCTTGTCGACAGGCTTGGCCGCAGTGGTCGCAGGCTTTTTGGCCGCCGGCTTCTTCGAAGGAGCTTTTTTGGCCGGAGTCTTCTTTGCAGTTGCTTTTTTGGCTGCAGGCTTGGCGGCCGTGCTGCCGGATTTGGCGGAAGTTTTCGGTGCCGACTTCTTGGCTGCCGTTTTTGCTTCCTTGCTGATTTCCTCGGTGCGTTTCTTGACCTCTTCTCCGGCTTCTTTCGAAGCCACCCCAAGACGCTCGAGAATGCTGCTCTGAAGTTCATGGAACTCGTTCAGCCTGCGTTCGAACTCTTCATTGAATCGCTTCATTTCGCGATCTCGCAGGTCGTCCACCTCTTTAAGCAGTTTCCTGACCGGGTCCTGAATCTGTTGCTGCAAGCTGTCGAACTGCTTAAGCGCGTCGTTGACCAGTCCTTCGATCTGGGAGGACGTCTTCTCGAATTCCTTGTTAACCTTCTTGACGATCTTATCAACGCTCGGTTTGGCTTTCTTTGCCATGAGACATCTCCTTGCGGGTGGGGATAGAACGGGCGAACAGGATCAGGCCAATTGCCGGAAGCCGGAGAGAGGCCCTGGGGAACGTCTTGATTTCAGAGACTGCTTTTTCGAGAGTACTTCCCGGATTCTACGGAGTTTCTCCGCGAGGGGAGAGTCTTTCTCGGAATCTATCTCAACAAAATCAATAGAGTAAAAGAAGTTGCTGCAGTGTTTTCTTCGTTCTGTCACAAGTCCGGTGACACCCTCGGCGCGAATTTTGTCGAAGGGCATATCCATAACGAGGTCGAGAACGATGGTATCGCCAGGTTTGAATACCTTGTCGGTCTTCATCACACACCCATATGCGTCCAATTCGTAGAGATCGGCTTCAACGAGCTCCTTTCGGAACAGACCCTGCCTTACTCGAAACTGCGCAACCAAGTCTGGTAGTGATTCATTCATCAACATTTACTCTGGTGATTTCCGTATCCACTGCAGCCCGCTTATCGGAAGACGAGCTGGATATTGTCTAAACAATAGACACTGATTTGCGGTTTGGCAACGCCATCAGTGCCCTACGCTGTAGCTCTCAGGCAGTTCTTCAACTCCCCGAGAGTTTATCTGCCGGGACTACTTCTTCTTTAGTTCATACATGTCCACGCGCCGATCTTTCAGGTTGGTGACAGAACCCTCGTTCCGTACCAACTTGAGTTTTTCGAGGTCCATGTCCGAGAACATGATCATTTCCGTATTCGGCGTGGTTTCCGCCATTACCGCATCGTGGGGAAAGGCAAAATCCGACGGGGAAAATACGGAAGACTGGGCGTACTGGACGTCCAGGTTTTCAACTTTCGGCAAGTTGCCGACACTGCCGGTGATCACGACATAACACTCGTTTTCGATGGCCCGAGCCTGCGCGCAGTGGCGAACTCGCAAGTAGCCGTTCTTGGTGTCTGTCCAGAACGGAACCATGATGATGTCGACGTCTTCGCTGGAGGCAATCCGCCCCAATTCCGGGAACTCGATGTCGTAGCAGATCATGATTGCGACCCGGCCGGCATCGGTGTCGAACACTTCGAAATCACTACCACCTTCGATGACCCAGTCCCGGCGTTCATGTGGCGTGATATGAATCTTGCGCTGCTCATCAACCCGGCCGTCGCGGTGGCACAGGTAGGACACGTTATAGACGCGGTCGTTTTCAAGCAGGGGCATGGAGCCTGTGATGATATTGATGTTGTAGCTCACCGCCATCTCAGACATTTCGTCCCGGAACTGCTCGGTGAAACCCGCCAGAAAGCGGATAGCGCGGGTCTGGTCCATCTGATCGGTCAGGCCCATCAGCGGTGCGTTGAAGAACTCGGGGAACAGGGCGAAGTCGCTCTTGTAATCAGAGAGCGCATCGACAAAGTATTCCACCTGCTTGAGCACTTCCTCCACTGACGTGAATTCACGCATCTGCCATTGCACGGCGCCAAGTCGGACCTGGGTTTTCTTCACGTTCAAAACGGAGGAGGGCGGCGTGTAGAGGATGTTTCGCCATTCCAGCAGGGTGGCGTAGCCGAGGGACTTCTCATCCTCCGGCAGGTACTTGTGCATCAGGCGAGTGACCTGGAAGTCGTTCGACAGCTGGAAGGTCAGGATCGGGTCGTAGATTTCCTTACGATCCACCCGCTGAATGTATTCGGCCGGCGAATACTGGTCCGAGTACTTGTGATAGTTGGGAATGCGGCCGCCGGCGAGAATGGCCCGCAGATTCATCGAACGGCAGAGCTCTTTTCGAGCCTCGTAGAGCCGCCGACCCAGGCGATAACCGCGGAATTCCGGGTGGATGAAGACGTCCAGGCCGTAAAGAGAGTCACCGTTGGCGTTGTGCCAGATCTTTTCGTTACGGAGGATGAGGTCGTCGTAGGTATGCGGATTGCTGAACCGCTCATATTTGACGCAGACGGTCAGGGCCACGGCGATGAGCTGACCGTTATCCTCGATACAGATCTGCCCGTCCGGAAATTGCTCCACCAGGGCCTTGATGGTTTCCTTCGGCCACGCACCTCCGATGTCATCGTAAATTCGGTCCATCAGGATCTGAAGTTGATCGTAATCCTCGAGTGTCAGATTCCTGAGATTGAGGTGAAGTTCTTCGTGGGCCATTCAGATCGGCTCCCGTTTGAGGTTCGAAAATGGAGAAAGCGACGTAACCGGCAACTAGTTACAGAAGTTTATCAGATGCTGTTAAAGAGTTCGCATAACAGGCCGAAACATCACTTAACGGACTTTTATTTCGGGAAAGCGTACCTTCCAGTGCTTTCGTTAATGATACCCAATGATTTCCCCGCGAGGATTCCACCGTGAACCTGACTTTTGGCCAAAAGCTCCTGATCGCCTTCAGTGTGCTGCTTTTGCTTGTTATGGGCGCTTTTACGCTCTCCGGCGACCTGCGATTGCAGCAAACCACGTCCACCTACGTCGATGCGCTGATCGACGATACGGTCGCCCAGAGTACGTCGAGTATCGCCGATTGGCTTAACACCCGGCTGACCATGACCGAATCGGCCGCCAAAGCACTGGAGCGGGCGAAAACCGACGAACAGGCCCGTACGGTACTCCAGGCCATCACCACCGGCGGGGGGTTCCGGGATGTTTACGTGGGCCGGACCGATGGCTTCATGCTAATGAAGTCCGAAGCCGCCAACGCCACCCTGCCGGCAGATTACGATCCGCGAGTTCGGCCCTGGTACAAAAAAGCCATGAGTCTTGGCCAAGCCTCCTTTACCGAACCGTACCGGGATGCCAGCACCAATGACACTATCATTTCCACACTCGCACCGGTGAAAAATGGTGCCTATGAGGGTGTTGCCGGGGCGGATATCGGGCTCGGCGCCATTGAGAAAACGCTGGAAACCGTCACGCTTGCAGACACCGGCTACGCCGCGTTGATCAATGCCAAGGGCATCGTTCTGTTTCACCCTGACGAGGAACTGATCGGCAAGAACATCAAGACGCTGATTGGCATGAAGCCGTTCCTGGATGGCCGGGCCCATGACTACGCGACCGGGGAAGCCTCATGGAGTGCCAGTTTTTACCCTATCAGCGACGCCCGGGGCGTGGACTGGTATCTGGGGACGTTCGTTAACCAGGATAAAATCAACGCGCCGGTGCAGAACGCTCGCATGACGGGCCTGGTGATCGCCATTATTGGTCTGCTGGTGTCCCTGGTGGTGCTGCACTTGGGAATCAAGGTGCTGATGTCGCCCCTACGCAGACTAAACAGCGCCATGGCAGATATTGGCACCGGCGATGCGGACCTGACCCAGAGACTGGAAGTCACGGCCCGGGACGAATTTGGGCAGCTGGCGGAGAGCTTCAACCGGTTCGTGGAAAATATCCAGACGGTGGTTCGGGACGTTCAGCAGGGTAGCGAGGAGTTGGGCAGCAACGTTCGATCCCTGCGCGATACGGCCAGCACCAGCCGTTCCAGCGTGGAGCAGCAGCAGGCCGAAATCGATATGGTTGCAACGGCCATCAACGAGATGTCAGCGGCGGCTGGAGAGATTGCCCAGAATGCCCAGCAGACCGCCGATGCCGCCAACACCGCGGATAACGATAGCCGGGCATCGCTGGAAACCGTCGCGGCCTCGCGGGATGCGGTGCAGAAGCTGGCCCGGGAAGTTAACGCGGCCGCCGAGGTGATCAATACACTGGGCAAGGATGTCACCGCAATCACCTCGGTCCTCGAAGTGATCCAGGGAATCGCCGAACAGACGAATCTGCTCGCGCTCAACGCCGCCATCGAAGCGGCCCGGGCCGGTGAGGCGGGTCGCGGATTCGCTGTAGTGGCGGATGAAGTCCGTAACCTGGCCCAGAGAACCCAGGCCAGCACGGAAGAAATCAACAATATGATTGAGCGCCTGCAGAAAGGGGCCAACGATGCGGTGGACGTGATGAACGCATCCACGGCTGTTTCCAACGTCAGTATGGAGAAGGCCCAGGATGCCATGGAGGCATTGAGCCGGATTGCCGAGGCAATCACCTCAATCAACCAGATGACTTCGCAGATCGCAACGGCATCGGAAGAGCAGACGTCGGTCACAGAGGAACTGAATTCGTCAATCACACGAATTGCCGATCAGGGTCAGGAAGCCGCGGCGGCAGCCAGTGAAAACGACGTTTACAGTGGGCAGATCGAGAGCATCGGACAGACCCTCAATCAGAACGCCTCCCGGTTCCGGGTTTAGCGGCTGAGCAGGTCGAGACGGCGGCGCAGGGTTTCCAGTGTCCGCCGTCCGACATTCCCTGAATCCTCACTGAGATAGGGGTTCTCCAGAACCAGGACACGACGGCGGGGCAGGTTCAGTTCTTTCACCGCTCTACCATAGTAAGTCTTCAGAAATTCCCCAAAACTTCCGTCCAGTATGGCGCGCTCCATTCCCAACTGCAGTCTGTGGGCCGTTTGCCGATCTTCCTGCGCCACAAACAGGTACGAAGGCATGGCATAGGCCAGGAGAATGTCCGGCTCAATCACCAGATTGGGATCGGCTTCGACCTCCAGATCGTAGAGGACCTCGCTGGCTCCTCTGGCGAAACATTCGAAACGGTCATTCCGAAGCATTGAGAAAAGAATTTCATAGCGTGTGTGGGTAACGACCTTGATGTTGTTGGCCCGCAGTACTTCGGTGTCGGGCCAGTGGGTGCCCTGTCCGATGCGGATATTCGATCCTTCAAGGTCTTCGAGGGTGCGAATGTTCGTGAACAGGGGTAAGTTTTCAGGTCGTACGACACAGACCCGGAAGCCCAGCAGCCCTCCGTCAATGGGGATGGGCACGGCCGTCAGAAAGGCTTCCCTTTCCTGAGAGGTGGCGACGTTCGCGATATCCACCAGCCGGGACTGGTTCCGGCTTAGCTCTCGCAGCACCCGTCCTTGACTGAGTTCCTGGCTTCGGACCAGCCGATACGATCCGTATTCCGGCGTTTTCCGAAGCGCAAGTTTGACCAGCGCGTGGATGGCGGGGCTGTCGTAGTTGCGGTACCACAGGAGATAATCGCGGGTGGGATCGACCGACGCACCAGCATGGACCCAGGATGCTGGGCACAGCAGTACAGCCATCAGGACGGCGACCCGCAAGAGATTGGGGCAAACTTCACCTTGACCAGGGCCGTGAAGGGAGCCCACGTTAGACAGTTCCAAAGCCAGAATTCCTTCTCCATCGGCGGAACATGTGCCGGCTTAACCGGCCCAAAACGTGATTAAAGTCTTTACTTTAGAACAGAACCTGATCAAAAAAGGCCGAAACCTTCAAAAAAATTGTAAAACTATGTTGCGGACGCAGACGGCCATTGTGATGATCGGGTCCTTAACAATAGACGAGCAAAATTATGGCACTCATCGATAATCTTATTGGCGCGACAGGGCAGTGGGTTGCAAACTCGGACTCCAAGGCCACCCTGGCCAGTCCACTGGCCTGGTTACGCAAAACTGGTGGATACGCGGCGGTGAACAGAATTATCGGGTTGTCGATCCCCTTCGCCACCCGAAACCGGTTCAGCGTCGAGGAGTTAAGGCCGGGTTATGTAAAGGCGAGAATCAGGCTCAAAGGCAACAAGAACCATTTTGGAAGCCTGTATGCCGGCGCCTACTTCCTGGTGGCCGAAATTCCCGGCGGGGTTCTTACCCTGTTTGATCTCGGGCCGTCCTACACGCCGATTCTCAAGGAGATGACCCTCCAGTTTCTCCAGCCGGCCAATTCCGACGTTACCGTGGAGTTCTCGCTGTCGCCTGAAGAGGTGGATAAGATCCTGTCAGAAGCCGATGCCACCGGTCGGGCGAAGTTCACGCTGGAAGGTCAGCTCCATGACGAGAAAGGCAATCATGTTGCCAACTCCATTGCCCATTACCGGGTGAGAAAGCAGGGTTTCAAAGCGGCCGACTGACTGGCCGCAAGGATCAACTCTGGTCCAGGCCGGCGATCGCTTCCAGGAAGGTCGCTCCATATTTCTCCAACTTGGCAGCACCAACACCGCTGACCTCCGCCAACTCTTCGAGTGAGCGGGGCTTGCGCTCAAGCATGTCGAAAAGGGTAGTGTCGTGGAAGATCACATAGGGCGGCACCCCTTTTTGTTCTGCGAGCTCCTTGCGGCAGGCGCGCAACACCTCCCAGCCCTGACTGTCGGTAATCTGATCGCGAACCGCCGAGCCGCTCCGTGTACCGGAAGACCGGGAAGACGTTTTCTTTATGACAGGGTCTTTTCGCAACTCAACCTGATGTTCGCCTTTGAGCAAAGGCCGGCAGTGTTCTGTCAGCTGAAGCGCACCATAGCCTTCTGGATCGGCGCGCAAGTAGCCATTGGCGACAAGCTGACGGAAGACCGATTTCCATTCATTGGCGGACAGTTCGGTACCGATGCCATAGGTCGACACCTCGTGATGACCGGATTGCAGGATACGCTCGTTCTCTGAACCCCTGAGTACGTCGATCAGATAGGTCACGCCGAAACGCTGGCCCGTTCGGAAAACGCAGGACAGTGCTTTCTGGACGGCCACTGTCCCGTCCCAGGTTTCCGGGGGATTCAGGCAGGTATCGCAATTGCCGCAGGGCTCATCCAGTACGTCCCCGAAGTAGCGCAACAGGACCTGCCGGCGGCACCGTGTAACCTCACACAACCCCAGCATGGCGTCGAGCTTCTGGCGTTCCACCCGCTTGAATTGATCGTTACCCTGGGAGGCTTCCAGCATTTGCCGAAGCTTGATGACGTCCTGAAGGCCATACACCATCCAGGCGGTCGAGGGTTTGCCATCGCGTCCGGCTCGACCGGTTTCCTGATAGTAGGCTTCCAGGCTTTTCGGCAGGTCTAGGTGGGCGACAAATCGAACGTCCGGTTTGTCGATTCCCATACCGAAGGCAATGGTCGCGACGATGATGACACCGTCCTCCCGGAGAAAGCGCTCCTGATGACGTGCCCGATCCTCCGCGGGAAGGCCTGCGTGATAGGGCAGAGCGGTGTAGCCTTTGTCTGCCAGCATTTTGGCGGTTGCGTCCACCTTGTTACGTGACAGGCAGTAGACGATGCCGCAATCGCCTTCATGTTCTGATTTAATAAAGTCCAACAACTGTTTGTTTGCGTTAGTTTTCGGTGCAATCCGATACTGAATGTTTGGGCGGTCGAAACCGCTGACGAAATGGCGCGCTTCGGCCAGTGTGAGCCGTTCGGCGATTTCCTTGCGCGTACGCTCGTCCGCTGTTGCGGTCAAGGCGATGCGGGGAATGCCCGGGAATTCGCCCGCGAGCATGCTTAGCTGAAGATAATCGGACCTGAAGTCGTGCCCCCACTGGGAAACACAGTGGGCCTCATCAATGGCGAACAGGGAAATCGATGCGTTGTGAAGGAGATCTATGGTGCGCGGCTGGATCAGACGTTCCGGCGCACAGTACAGTAAATCAAGCTCACCGGTCGTCAGGGCGTATTCGGTGGCGCGCGCCTGCTCGAAATCCATCGTGGAGTTAAGGAAGGCGGCATTCACGCCGAGTTCCTTGAGGGCCGCAACCTGGTCCTGCATCAGGGCAATCAGCGGGGAAATAACGATGGCCGTGCCCGGCCGTACCAGCGCCGGGACCTGGTAGCATAGCGATTTACCACCACCGGTGGGCATAAGTACCAGCGCATCATTGCCGTTGACCACTTCTCGAATGATGTCACCCTGCAGGGGCCGAAAGGCCTCATAACCGAACACTTCGTGGAGAACCTGTTCCGGATCCCGGCGGGAGGCTGTCGGGCGTTCGTTGGTGAGCTGATCAAAGTCCTGTTCAAAGTGCATAAGGTAACCGGTTGTCCGGCCAAGGGCCGGTAGGATTGCAGGGACATAAAGACTGCCTTGGCAGCGGTCGCAGATGATACCAGATTCGCCGGTGGGGATGGCGAAAGGGAAGTGTTTCGATGGAGGCAAAGTTACTTGATAAACGCTACAATACCGCCCTTTTGAACCGCCGTTCAGCGAAATTCTGTGACAGACACTGACAATAACAGGGCTTCCATGCAGGAATTTGATGCCATCCGTCCCTATTCGGACGAAGAGACCGGCCCGGCCATCCGGCGTCTGGTAAATGATCCGGATTTTCTGGATATGATCGGGCGCTTCAAGTCGCCGACCCTAGCCCGGTGGGCTCCCGCAGTACTGCGAGTATTTATCCGGCGCTGGCTGATCAGCCATTTTGGCCATTTTAATCGAGTTGACGATCTTCAGGCCCGCCTCTCGGAATACGTTGGTGAACTGGTGGACAACACCACCACCCGAGTCACTGCCAGCGGGCTGGAAAACCTGGACAAGAACAGTGCCCACCTGTTCATTTCGAACCACCGGGACATTGTGTTTGACCCAATGGTGGTGAACTACCAGCTGTTCCAGCACGGCTTCCACACCACGAGAATTGCCATTGGCGACAACCTGCTGGCGAACCGGGTTTTTGCCGAAATGATGCGGCTTAACAAGAGCTTCGTGGTACGCCGGAACATAACCAGTCCGCGGGAAATGCGGGATGCCTACATGACGCTCTCCGGCTTCATCAACCACAGCATTGATACCAACAACAGCATCTGGATTGCGCAGCGGGAGGGGCGGGCCAAAGATGGTCTCGACTTTACCGATCCGGCTATCATCAAAATGTTCTACATGAGCCGAAAGAAAAGCGGGCTCAGTTTTGCCGAGGCTATGAACCGGTTACACATCGTCCCTGTTTCGATTGCCTACGAATACGACCCCTGCGACGAAGACAAGGCCAGGGAACTGGAAACCCGCGCCCGCACAGGCAACTACACGAAGTCAGAAGGCGAGGATACCGACCAGATCATGAAGGGGCTGACCGGGTTCAAAGGGCATGTGCATGTGCACTTTGGAGCACCCATTCACGACTCGCCGGACACTCCCAAGGAGCTGGCCGAACGGATCGACCGGGAGATGCATGCTCACTATCATCTGCATGCGTCTAACCTGATGGCCTATCAGATGCGTGGTGTGCACCCGGAGTCCCACGCCACGCCCGAAAATGTGAGCGAAACCGTGGTTACAGCAGAAGCCTGGTCACCGGCTGAACTGGAAGCGGCGGAAGCCGAGATGGAGCGGCGTCTGGACGCCTGTGATCCGACCATTCGGCCGTACCTTCTGGACATGTATGCGAATCCGGTGGTGACCGCGCTGGAAGCGAATTCAGACTAACAGCCCCGGAAAAACTCCGGCGATTCATTTGTCGACGTCAACGAGGTGTTGTGTGCAGGATCTTGATTTTATTGAACTGGAAACCGCTTCAGAACCGACCGTGGCAGTAATTTGGCTACACGGGCTGGGAGCAAGTGGCCACGATTTTGAGCCGGTGGTTCCGGAACTGGGGTTGCCGGAGGGCGCGGCGGTCCGTTTTATTTTCCCGCACGCCCCCAACATGCCGGTGACCATCAATGGCGGTATGACGATGCCGGCCTGGTACGACATCAAGGCAATGGATATTGATCGGGTCGTGGATACCGATCAGTTGATGGATTCGGCCAAGGCGGTGGCCAAACTGGTGGACCGCGAAATCGAACGGGGCATACCGGCGGAAAAGATCATTCTTGCGGGTTTCTCCCAGGGCGGCGCCGTGGCTTATGAACTGGGCCTGACCTATCCCCAGCGACTCGCCGGTGTGCTCGCGCTCTCCACCTATTTCGCGACCTCAGAGACCATCAAACCCTCAACGGCCAATGCGGAAACGCCCATCAGCGTCTACCACGGCACGTTCGATCCCGTGGTTCCGGAATCGCTGGGCGTGAAGAGTGTCGAAACCCTGAAAGAGATGGGCTACACCCCCACTTACCAGACCTTCCCGATGGAGCACAGCGTCTGCCTGGAGGAAGTGCTGGATATTGGCCGCTTCATAAGGCGCCACGCGCTCTGATTGAACCAGACCGGGCGTACTCAGACCCATAGCATGGCGCCCATCTCCAGCGGATGGGTGAGGGCGTCATGGTAGGGATACATTCTGAGCCTCAGGGTCTGCAGGCCGGGATACGGCGGCGCAAGTTGCGCCGAGAACACGGTTTTCCCGTCCTGATCACTCTCTTCTTCGAGCAGGATCAGATTCTGACCAGACAAGTGGTGGCTCCCGATGCATTGAGGATCCACCAGACATTCGACCCTGACGTCTCCGGCCGTTAACCCATTAAGATGCGCTTCCACCCGGAGTTCGATGGTTTCATCGAAGGCGCAGCGTGACTGCACACAACCCTGTACATTCAGGCTGACGCCCGGCCAGGCATCCCGCACCCGTTGTTTCCAGGCGCCGACGTCTCTGGCAATCGCCGCATCGTTTGCGAGCATCTTGTTACCCTGCACAGAGGCCCGGGAGTAATAACGCTCGACATAATCCATAACCATTCGCTGACTGTTGAACCGCGGAGTGATAGTCTTCATCGACGCTTTTGAACGCTTTACCCAGCCTTTGGAGTAGCCCTGGGAGGCTCGGTTGTAATAGAGCGGGATGATTTCAAACTCCAGCAGGTCCAGAAGGTCCCGTGCCTCTTCCTCATTCCGAAATTCGGGATCGAGGTCCAGGTTGCGCGGTGTGATTGCCCAGCCGTTTTCTCCGTCATAACCTTCACCCCACCAACCATCGAGCACGCTCAGGTTCAAAGCGCCGTTCAGTGCGGCTTTTTCACCGGAGGTACCGCTTGCTTCCTTTGGATACTCTGGCGTGTTCAGCCAGACGTCCACGCCACTCAGGAGATGGCGGGCCATGGCCTGATCGTAGTCCTCCAGCAGGATGACATGGCCCATGAGATTCGGATGCATCGACAGATCGTGAATCACCTTGATCAGGTGCTGCCCGGGCTTGTCCTTTGGGTGAGCCTTGCCTGCAAACAGCAGAACAACCGGGTGGTCCTTGTTGGTCAAAAGACGTTCCAGCCGCCCGAGGTCGGAGAAAATCAGCGTCGCCCGCTTGTAGGTGGCAAAGCGCCGGGCAAAGCCGATGACCAGCGTGTCCTTTTCTGCCGAAACGATTTGCCGTGTCATCCTGTCGGTCACCGAATGTCCGGTGCCATTACGGACGTGCTGCCGCTGAAGCTGATTGACCACGAACTCGCCCATTTGCTGCTTGAGGGCCTTGTGCACACTCCAGTAGTGATAATCCGGGATCCGGTCGACGAACTCCCAGAACTCGGCATTGCGCAGCTCGCTTTGCCAGGTCGGCGCCTGAATATCAAACAGACTGGCCCACTCGGGTGCCAGGAAGGTCGGTACGTGGACACCGTTGGTAATGTACCCGATAGGGTTTTCCCCGGCCGGAATCTGCGGCCAGACATCACCCTCCATTTCTGAAGCGACGGCGCCATGGATTCGGCTTACCCCGTTATGAAATCGTGAACCGCGCAGTCCGAGGCTGGTCATATTGAAGCTGTCCTCGCCATTCTTGGAGCCAAGAGCGAAGACTTTCTCAAAATCCAGACCGGACTCATCCAGGTAGGCACCGAGGGCATGATCAAGAAGATCCCGGCCAAAGATGTCGTGCCCCGCCGGCACCGGTGTGTGCGTGGTGAACAGAGTGGAGGCTGCAACCGCTTCCAGTGCTGCTTCGAAGTCCAGGCCGTTAACGGTAAGTTGCCGGCATCGTTCCAGAATCTGAAAAGCCGCGTGCCCCTCATTGATGTGCCAGACGGTCGGAGCCAGCCCCAGCGCTTCGAGGACACGGGTGCCACCGATTCCGAGGAGCATTTCCTGACTGATGCGGGTGGACTCGTCGCCGCCGTAGAGTCGAAGAGTCAATTCCCGGTCTTCAGGACTGTTTTCGGGAGTATGGGTATCAAGCAGGTACAGGTCGATGTGACCTATCTGGGCCTTCCAGACCTGAGCCACCACGTTACGGCCGGGGAAGGGCACCGTGACTTTGAGCAGCTCGCCACTGTGCTCCACCGCGGTAATCGGCAGCTCATCGCTGAAATGGGACTGGTAGCGGGCAACCTGTTGACCTTGGGGATCGATGGTCTGAATGAAATAACCCTGCTGATACAGAAGGCCGACGGCGACAAACGGTAACCCAAGGTCACTGGCTGCCTTGCAGTGGTCGCCTGCCAGGATGCCAAGACCGCCGGAATAGATCGGGAAGCTCTCATGGAAGCCGAATTCGGCGCAGAAATAGGCGACCAGTGAGGTCTCCCGATTCAGGATTTCATCAACTTCCGGACCTGACTCCAACTCCAGATATGCGTCATAACTGCTTAGCACCCGGCGATATTCTGCGAGGAAAGCACGGTCCTCACTGGCTTCATCCAGGCGCCCCTGAGCCACTCGCCGAAGAAACAGTTTGGGGTTGTGTTCAACCTTTTGCCAGAGTGGCAGGTCGATCCTGGCGAACAGGTTTCGCACCCCATGATCCCAACTGTAAAACAGGTTGTTGGCCAGTTCCTCGAGGCGTTCCAACGCCTCGGGAACTCGTGGTCTGGCCTCAAGTCGAAACTCGGTAGCTTTAGGCATGATGAGTGCCTCCTTTATGGGCAATCGTTCCCGCTACTTCAAATTCGGGTCCTGTCGTTCAGCAAGGATTCCCTGGTAAAGCTCGCCGTAGTGCAGGGCGCTTTGCTTCCAGGAGTAGTCGCCAGCCATGCCGTTTTCCTGCAACCTCCGCCAGGCCTTGCGGTTCTTATGGCAATCCAGCGCGCGTTCAATAGCGGCCAGAAAACTGGCCGAATCGGGCGATTTGAAACAGAAGCCATTGGCATTATCAATGCCGGTGTCAGCGGGATCGAAGACTGTGTCGCGCAGGCCACCAACGGAGTGAACCACAGGAATTGTCCCGTAACGCAGGCTGTACATCTGGTTGAGGCCACAAGGTTCGAATCGGGATGGCATCAGGAACAGGTCGCAACCGGCGGTGATCCGGTGAGCCAATGCCTCGTCATAACCGAGTGTGAGGGAGACCCGGTCCGGCCATTTCAATGAGAGTTCCTTGAGTGGCTCCTCGTAGCGACGTTCGCCGGACCCCAGCATCGCAAACTGGCAGCCCCGTTCCAACAAAGGCGGCATCACCGTCAACAGCCAGTCCAGGCCTTTCTGCTCGACCAGTCTGCCCACGAAACCCAGCAGAACGGCGCCATTGGGCCCCAGGCCAAGTGATCGTTGCAAATTGGCCTGGCACAGACGTTTATTTTTCAGGTGGTCCCGACCGTAATGGTTATCAAGATGAGGGTCCTCTTCCGGATTCCAGGTTCGAGTATCAATTCCGTTCAGGATCCCGGATAACTGTGGTCGCCGATAACGAAGCAGCCCATCCAATCCGTAGCCCAGCGCCGGGGTCTGAATCTCCTCGGCGTAGCCCGGGCTGACCGTTGTTATTCGGTCGCTGAAAACCAGTCCGCCCTTGATGAAGGACAACCGGCCATGGAATTCCAGCTTTTCAAAACGCCACAGGCTTTCGTCCAGACCCAGATCCTCAAAGGTTTTCCGGGAAAACAGCCCCTGGTAGGCCAGATTGTGAATGGTAAAGACGGTCCCGGGGCGCTCAGGATATGGCTCGAGGAATACCGGTAAGAGGGCACTTTGCCAGTCATTGCAGTGAACAATTTCCGGATGCCAGGACAGTCCGGCCTGGTCCATGGCGATTTTGGCCCCCACCCGGGCAAACAATTTGAAACGCCATGCATTGTCTGGCCAATCTTCACCCTGGTCATTCTGATAGGGGTTGCCTTCACGCCCGAACAGGGGCGGGCAATCGACCAGCCAGAGCGTCACCGCGGCTCCCGGCAGACGGGTCTCAACCAGATTAACGGTATAACCATCAATAGAGATCCGGGCTTTTCGGCTTGCCCCGGATGCGCCAGCCGTTTCCATTGCCGAGGGATAGCCGGGCAGCAGGATGTTCACGTCGTAACCCAGCCTGCACAGGGCTTCAGGCAGGCTGGCCGATACATCCGCGAGTCCACCGGTCTTGACCAGTGGGTACACCTCACTTGAGACAAACAGCACTCGGGTCATCTGGCCGGCCTCAGTACAACCGCTCCAAGCGGCGGGAGCGTGAGTTCCAGTGACCAGTTCCGGTTCATCCAGGGGGTGTTCTCGGCGGTTATGGCAAAGGGATTGCCTACATTGCTGCCGCCGTAGTACTCGGAATCGGAGTTCAGAACCTCGTGCCACGGCCCGGCTTCCGGCACTCCGATTCGGTAATGGTAACGGGGGACCGGAGTAAAGTTCACCACGACCACGGTACTGTCGCCGGTTGTCGTTCTCAGATAGCTGATCACCGACTGCGAGGAGTCGTGACAGTCAATCCATTCAAAACCGTCGGCGGCAAAGCCCCTGATGTGCAGTGAGGGTTCCCGGCAGTAAAGATGGTTCAGGTCCCGCACCAGGGCCTGAAGGCCTTGATGCTCCGGCGTGGCCAGCAAACCCCAGTCCAGCTCCCGGGATTCGTTCCACTCCCGGCTCTGGCCAAATTCCCCGCCCATGAACAGCAGTTTGGCGCCGGGGTAGGTGAACATGAAGGTAAATAACAGGCGCAGGGAGGCCCGCTTTTGCCAGTCGTCCCCGGGCATCTTGTTCAGCAGGCTGCCTTTGCCATGAACCACTTCATCGTGGGACAAAGGCAGCAGGAAGTTTTCCGAGAAGGCGTACAGCAATCCAAACGTAAGTTTGTCGTGATGATACTGGCGAAATACCGGGTCCTGCCGGAGGTAATCCAGGGTGTCGTGCATCCAGCCCATGTTCCATTTCAGGTTGAAGCCAAGCCCGCCAATTTGCCCCGGACGAGTGACACCAGGCCAGGAGGTGGATTCTTCGGCAATTACCAAAGCTCCTGGAAAACGCTGCTGACAAACATCATTCAGCTCCCTCAGGAACTCGATGGCCTCAAGGTTCTCGTGGCCACCGTGAATGTTCGGAACCCATTCCCCGTCTTTACGAGAGTAATTGAGGTACAGCATTGAGGCGACGGCATCCACCCGAAGACCATCAATATGAAAGGTGTCCAGCCAGAAAAGGGCGCTGCCAATCAGGAAGTTTCTTACTTCGTGTCGTCCATAGTTGTAGATCAGCGTGCCCCAGTCCTGATGCTTGCCCTTGCGGGGATCCTCATGTTCATACAGGGCGCTGCCATCAAAACGGGCCAGAGCGTGTTCATCGGTCGGGAAATGCCCTGGCACCCAATCCAGAATCACCCCAATATTTTCCCGGTGACATTGATCTATCAGGTATCTCAGGTCATCAGGGCTGCCGAAGCGGCTGGTCGGGGCGTAGTAACCGGTGGTCTGGTAGCCCCAGGACTCATCCAGCGGGTGCTCGGTCAGGGGGAGCAGCTCGATGTGGGTAAACCCCATTTCCAGAACATAGGGAATGAGCTGATCAGCCAGTTCGCGATAGGTAAGCCATCGCCCGGAACCGTGATGGCGCCACGATGCCGCATGCACCTCATAGATTGAAATCGGCGCTTCCTGCCAGTTCCAGTGGCTGCGACGGGTCAGCCAGTCTCCGTCCTGCCAGGCAAAATGGCCCCGTTCAACAACAACGGCCGCGCTGGCTGGACGCAACTCAAACGCCTGCCCGTAGGGATCGATTTTCTCAAGCTTCTGCCCGTCTGGACCGGTTATGCAAAAGCGGTAGAGCGCGCCTGGCTTTACCTCGGGGATAAAACAGGACCAGACCCCCGAATCGCCGGTGCTGGCCATCTCATCGCGTCCCGACGCCCAGGCGTTGAAATCGCCAATCACGCTGACGGCCTGCGCCTGCGGAGCCCAGACCGAAAACCGCACGCCCTCGACTCCTTTGGACTTACAGAGGTGAGCGCCCAGCACATTGTAGATGTGCCAATGCCGTCCCTCATTAAAAAGGTGGAGATCAAACTCACTCAGGGTGGGGCTTTCCATAGACCACGCTCATTCCTGACAAAGGGTGTTCCATTGGACGTTATGGCAGGTGGACAAAAAATGACCTGCAACAATTTTACGCCATAATTGAGTGATACTGTTCTAATCTTAATATGCTCGTCAAAACTGTGCCGAAATCCGGTTCAACGGATGCTGGCGCCATGACGGAAAACTTCGGGGTTTTCAGGGAAGCATCTATGCAAACGGCCAAGCGTTATGTCAGTCGTCTCACTCGGCAAACCCTTGCTCTCGTGCTTGCCGGAGGGAGAGGTTCACGCCTTCATGATCTCACCAAATGGCGTGCCAAGCCCGCTGTGCCCTTTGGTGGCAAATTCCGGATTATCGATTTCCCCCTGTCCAATTGCATTAACTCCGGAATCGGGCAGGTCGGGGTCATTACCCAGTACAAGTCTCATTCACTGATCCGCCACATTCAAAGAGGCTGGGGATTCCTGCGCGCCGAGCTGGATGAATTTGTGGAACTGCTCCCGGCCCAGCAGAGAATCGAGACCTCCTGGTACGAGGGTACGGCCGATGCGGTGCTTCAGAATCTCGACATCATTCGCAGCCACACCCCCGAATATGTGCTGATTCTCGCTGGTGACCATGTCTACAAGATGGATTACGGCACCATGCTTGCCGCCCATGTTGAAAGCGAGGCGGACATCACGGTGGGATGCATCGAAGTCCCATTGGAAGAAGCCCCCGCATTCGGCGTGATGGCGGTCGATGACGACATGCGAATTACCGAGTTTGCCGAAAAGCCAGAGAAACCAAACCCCATGCCGGGCAACTCGGGAAAGGCGCTGGCGTCGATGGGGATCTACGTGTTCAGCACTCAGGTTCTGTTTGATGAACTGATGCGTGATCATCAGCGGGAAGCCTCGTCTTCTCACGATTTTGGTAAGGACATCATCCCATCGGTTATTGAACGGCTGAAGGTGATGGCGTTCCCGTTTCGGGATCCTGTCCAGAACAAGGAGGCATACTGGCGGGATGTCGGCACTGTGGATGCTCTGTGGCAGGCCAACCTTGAACTGATTTCCGTGAGCCCGGAACTGAATCTTTATGATTCCAAATGGCCTATCTGGACATACCAGGAGCAGCTTCCACCCGCCAAGTTTGTTTTCAATGATGAAAACCGGCGCGGAACCGCCGTGGATTCCATGGTCGCCGGTGGCTGCATTGTGTCGGGGGCCTCGGTCAGTCATTCACTGCTGTTTTCCCAAGTCAAGATCCATTCCTACAGTGAGGTTGAGGATTCCGTTATTTTCCCGGACGTCGAGATCGGACGGCATTGCCGTATCCGGAAGGCGCTGATTGACCGGGGCTGCCGGATACCCGATGGCATGGAGGTGGGATTTGACGACGCCAAAGATCGAAAACGCTTCTACGTCTCGCCGAAAGGCGTCGTGCTGATTACGCCCGAGTTGCTCGGACAGGATTATCCTCATGGACTCTGACGACCGGACTCCGGTGGTTCTTTTCTGGCATATGCACCAGCCCGGTTATCAGGACTTCCAGACCGGGCAGTTCCAGTTTCCCTGGGTATATCTGCATACCATCAAGGACTACAGTGATATGGCCGGGCATCTTGAGGCCCATCCCGGGGCCCGGGCGGTCGTTAATTTCGCGCCGATTCTGCTGGAACAGATTGAAACCTACCTGGTGCATATTGAGCGCTGGCGCCATGGCGCCGGTGAAATCGGTGATCCTTTGCTCGCTGCATTGGTAGCTGAAACTTTGCCGGAGCCCGGCAACCCGGGCTTTCTCGATCTGATGGGAAAGTGCCTTCGGGCCAATGCAGACCGGATCATCAACCGGTTTCCCGCCTACGCAAGGCTTGCTGAGCTTGCCGACCTGTATCGCAGGAAACCCGCGCTGCAGCGTTATATGTCTCCAATGCTTCTTAGTGATTTGCTGGTCTGGTATCACCTCGGCTGGATGGGCGAAACCATCCGGCGCGAAAACCATTGCGTCCGAAGCCTTCAGGAAAAGGGCTGGCAATTTTCACGGGATGATCGGTACGCCCTGATGGAAGTTATCTTCGAGGTGTTGGCCGGTATTGGACCACGTTACAGACACCTGGCCCAGGTAGGGCAGGTTGAGTTGTCGGTCAGTCCGTTCAGCCATAGCATGTTGCCGCTTCTACTTGAGCTCACTTCTGCCCGCGAGGCCATGCCCGATATTTTGTTACCGGCCTACGAAACCTACCCCGGTGGAGAGGATCGGGTGGCATGGCAGCTTGACGAGGCAAAACGGGTGTTCCAACGGTTTTTCGGAGTTGAGCCAACCGGTTGTTGGGCCTCCGAGGGAGGACTGAGCCAACGGACCCTGGCCTGCCTTGATGAACACGGATTTCGCTGGACGGCCAGCGGTGATTCAGTGGCCCACAACAGCCTCAACCAAGCGAGAGCGGCTGATGGATCCTTACCCGAGTATGGGATTCACAAGCCTTATCGATTCGGGGACGCCTCGGCTACGGTTTTTTTCCGGGATGACGGACTCTCCGATTTGATTGGATTCAACTACGCCGATTGGCATGCAAGTGACGCGGTGAGTGATCTGGTCCACCACATGGAAAACATTGCGGCCCACGGAACACCGGATTCAAAACCCGTTATCTCGGTGATTCTGGATGGTGAGAATGCCTGGGAATACTATCCGGAGAACGGGTTCCATTTTCTGGATGAACTCTATGAGATGCTAGAGAATCATCCGAGGCTGAGGCTCACCACGTATCGGGATCTCCTGTCGGTTCCGGTCTGCACGACCGTTGCCTTGCCGCACCTGGTCGCGGGGAGCTGGATTTACGGGACTTTCTCGACCTGGATCGGAGACCCGGACAAGAATCGTGCGTGGGAGCTGCTTTGCGAGGCAAAACTCCATTATGACCGGGTAATGGACAACGGAAGTCTCACCAGCGAGCAGAAAGAGGCCGCCCAATTGCAGCTGGCGATTTGCGAGGGCTCGGACTGGTTCTGGTGGTTCGGCGATTACAATCCCGCGCAGATTGTCAGTGATTTCGAGCACCTGTATCGAAAGCATCTGGTTAACCTGTACGACCTGATTGGCTACCCGGCGCCGGCGTCGGTGTTCCAGAAACTCAGTCAGGGCAGCGGGGCACCCGAGCGGGGTGGCGCCATGCGCCCGGGGCACGACAGGAATGACAGGGTATGACCGAACGGGCAGTCGGGACGGACCTGTTCAGCACCCGTAGGGCCGGTGTATTGCTTCATCCCACCTGCCTGCCGGGCACATGGGGCGTTCTTGGGCAAAGTGCCCGGAATTTCGTGGATTTTCTCGCCAGCGCGGGCATCCGGGTGTGGCAAACTCTGCCCATAGGCCCGACGCATTCGGATCTATCTCCTTACCAGTCCCTGTCGGCGCACGCCGGAAATCCGGACTTTATCGATCTGAGCGAACTCATCCTTTCCGGGTTGCTGGATCAGCACGAGCTTGATGATGGCGTACTAAAACCCGGCCGCCAATCCTGTTTTGAGTTAGCGGCCCAGCGATTTTTTGCTCTGGCTGAGGCAGAGCCGGATAACCAGGGCTATCGGCATTATCTGGAGTACCGGGCGGAAAACGACTATTGGCTGGACGAGTTTTCGCTCTTCATCACCATTCGGGAGTTTCACCCGGGCCTGAACTGGCTTCAGTGGCCCACCGAACTCCGGGACCGTCATTCGGAGGCGCTTGCGGCGTTTGCTGAAAAGGCGGATAGCAGCAGGCAACGAGTCCGATTCGAGCAATTCCTTTTCTATCAGCAATGGCAAGCCCTGAGACACTATGCCCACGAACGGGACATTCGTCTGTTCGGGGATATTCCGATATTTGTTGCTCATGACAGCGCCGATGTCTGGGCTAACCGGCACCTGTTCAAGCTCGACTCCCAGGGCCAATCAACGGCGGTGGCAGGGGTTCCCCCGGACTACTTTTCTCCCGATGGGCAGCACTGGGGGAACCCGTTATACGATTGGGAGGCTATGGCCGGTGAAGGGTACGAGTGGTGGCTACAGAGACTCGACAGTCAGCGCCATCTTTTCGATCTCATCCGGATCGATCATTTCCGGGGGCTGGAAGCTTACTGGGAGATTCCGGCCGAGAGCGGGCTGTCGAGAGACGGATACTGGGTTGCCGGCCCCGGACGAGAGTTCCTGGAGGCCTGCTTCCGGGCCTTTCCGGAGCTCCCACTGGTGGCGGAGAACCTGGGAGTCATCAGTGATGAAGTC
This sequence comes from Marinobacter sp. F4206, assembly GCF_019392195.1. Lineage (NCBI taxonomy): Bacteria > Pseudomonadati > Pseudomonadota > Gammaproteobacteria > Pseudomonadales > Marinobacteraceae > Marinobacter > Marinobacter liaoningensis. Next base: position 182,994 of record NZ_JAHXKI010000001.1, on the reverse strand, counting down.
GAGGAGCTCCGCCGGTCGTTTCATTTGCCTGGCATGACCGTTCTCCAGTTCGGTTTTGATGGCAACCCCCGAAACCCACACCTGACTCACAATCACGAGCCAATCAACCTGGTTTATACCGGCACCCACGACAACGATACGACACTGGGCTGGTATGAGAGTCTGGACGATCGCACCCGGCACTATGTGAACCACTACCTTGGCAGCAGCGGCGAGAACATGCCGTGGCCGATGATTCAGGCGGCTTTCCGCTCCGTATCGTCTCTGGCCATTGTGCCGATGCAGGACTTGCTCGGACTCGGCACCGAGGCACGGTTCAACACCCCGGGTACGATTGAAAACAACTGGTTGTGGAAGCTGGATTGGCAAGTCGTCCCATCCGGCCTTGCGGGCAGTATTCGGGAACTCGCGGGACTATACGGAAGATTAACATGACGACTGGATGGTTTTTGATCAACATCAAAATGTGGTTGAAAAAAGTTGGATATAAATTGTTCACTCTATGTCCAACATCGTGGCGTAATTCAGTGGGTCAATCTGGGAGGATTCATGGAACACAGACTCAGTAAGCGTGTACCGGGAAAGCTGGGATTGCTTGTCTACAAACGGGGCATGCCTGTCGCGACTGGACAGATCCGGGATGCATCGAAGCGGGGGCTGTTCATTGCAACCGATTACAGCGATGTCCAGCTTAACCAAACCTTGGAGATCGAGTTTCGATTTCCGGAAAGGGAGGAGCGGCAGTTTCGGAGACTGAAGGCCCATGTCGTAAGAAAGTCGGACAAAGGCCTGGGTGTGGACTTCGATGGTGTAGATAACGATGCGTTTACCATTTCATCGTTACTGCACTGGCTGAAGATGCACCACCGGTCAGTTGAATATTTTCCCGTTCGCAAAAGCCAAGCCTATTAAGCCTAAGCAGGGATGATGGTCATGAAAAGGCGCCAAGGCCACCTCTGACGGGGGTTACACCGCTCACTGATAACGTTCTCCTGACCGGGGCCTCCATGTGACAATTGCAGCCTATAACCCAAGGCACATACCGGAGGGCCTGACTGGCCTGTTCAGTCTTGCCCTTGATCTCCGGTGGAGCTGGCATCACGGCAGCGACAGCCTATGGCGCGCCATTGACGAGGAAACCTGGAAGGCGACCCATAACGCCTGGCTGGTACTCAACAGTGTTTCCGGTGACCAGTTGGAGGCATTGTCAAACGATGAAGGCTTCCAGGCGCTCTACCAAAGGCAGATGGAGTCGCACCGGCAGTTCGAGCGGGTAAACACCTGGTATTCAGACGAATGCGGGGGCGAACTCGACAACGGGGTGGTCTTCTTCTGCATGGAGTATGGCCTGAGCGAGTCTCTGCCGCTGTATTCCGGAGGCCTCGGAGTTTTGGCCGGTGATTACCTGAAGGCAGCCAGCGATCTCGGCATGCCGGTGACGGCCGTGGGACTTTTGTATCAGCAGGGCTATTTCCGCCAGTCGGTAACTGCTGATGGCCAGCAACTGGAATTCTATCCCTTCAACGATCCCAGTATGTTGCCCGTTTCGCCACTGACCGACGCCGATGAGCAATGGGTGAGGGTAGCCATACCATTTCCGGGCAGACAAGTGCGGCTGCGAGCCTGGAAAGCCCGTGTCGGCCGCTGTGACCTTCTGCTTCTCGACAGCAATGATCCGCGTAATGAACCCGGCGACCGGGGGATCACCAGCGAGCTCTATAGCAGCAATCCCGAGAAACGTCTGCAACAGGAAATGGTGCTGGGTATCGGAGGCTGGAAATTACTCCGCCAACTGGGCATTGAGCCTGCGGTGTGCCACATCAATGAGGGCCACAGCGCGTTCGCATTTCTTGAGCGGGCACTGACCTGGCAGCAGGATCATGAGACCGATTTCGAAACGGCCCACCTGGCTACTCGCGCCACCAACCTGTTTACCACCCACACCTCTGTGGCGGCAGGGTTCGACCATTTTTCGCCCAACCTGATCCGTCTTTATCTGACGCCATGGATGGACGAGCGCGGCCTCACAATGGATCAACTCATGGCGCTCGGCAGCAGCAGTGGCGGCCACTCGTTGCGGGCTGGCGACGAAGGCTCCGTCAACATGGCGTTGCTGGCTCTCAATATGTGCGGGCGTATCAACGGTGTCAGCAACATTCACCGAAAAGTTACCCAGACGCTATTTCAGCCTTACTTCCCTCGCTGGCCTGCCTGCGACATTCCGGTGGAAGCGGTCACCAATGGCATACACACTCCGAGCTGGGATTCGCCGGAATCCGATGCACTCTGGACCAAAGCCTGCGGTCAGGATCGCTGGCTGCGGCCGCTCCAGAGCACCTGCCCACTGGCCAGCGTTCCCGACTCCGACATCCTGGCGATGCGGCAGGCCCAACGCCGCCGGCTGGTTCACTATCTCCGTCACCGACTTGCCAGTCAGCACTGCGAACATTCACCGGGAAACAATCGCGATGCCGCCTGTGGCCTGTTGCTGGATGCTGAAACACTGACGCTCGGCTTTGCCCGCCGGTTTACGGAATACAAACGTCCGGATTTACTGTTGACTGACCCGGACCGCCTTCTTGCGCTGCTGAACAATCGCGATCATCCGCTGCAGATCGTTCTGGCTGGCAAGGCCCATCCCCAGGACCTGCATGGCAAGGAACTGATCCGGCGCTGGAAGTCCTTTTCGTGCTTGCCGGCAGCCGAGGGCAAAGTGGTCTTTATCGAGGATTACGATCTGGGTGTTGCAGCCGAGCTGATCCAGGGCGTGGATGTCTGGCTCAACTGCCCCCGTCATCCCTGGGAGGCCTGCGGCACGAGCGGCATGAAAGTCCTCGTTAATGGCGGGCTCAATCTTTCCCAGTACGACGGCTGGTGGGCTGAGGCGTGGGATGATTCAGTAGGTTGGGCCATACGTCCGGGGGCAACGTTCGAAGAACTGAGTGCTGGCAACGAGCACGACCACTCCGATGCCCTGGAACTCTACGAGCTATTGGAGAACCAGATCATTCCCGAGTTCTACGATGTCGACACCAGCGGCCATCCCGGGCGTTGGATTGAGCGTATCCGATCAAGCATGAACGGTCTGACAGCGACCTATTCAGCCAACCGGATGGTACGCGAATACGTTGAAAGCTTTTATCTTCCCATGGTGGCTCAGGGAAAACGGCGAACGCCTGCGCTGGCCAGGGAAATTGTGATGGTCCACCGGGATATTGCTTCGATGTGGCGCAGGTTGCGGTTCACGTCGGTTGAGGCAAGGGAATCAAACGGTGAACAGGTCTTTTCTGTCGATGTTTATCTGGACGGGATACCCGAGCAGTTCGTAACCGTTGAGTTGATCGCAGAGGCTTCCGAGTATGGCCCGGCCATAACCAGGACAATGGCCATGAAGCACCCCCAGGGCGGCTCCGAACACAGTTATCTCTACGAATGTGCGGTACCGGCACGGCCGGAAGGTCATTACACGCCCCGGATCCGGCTCCGGGATGAGCGCCTGAACCTCCCGCTGGAGAATACCGCGATACTGTGGCGGACCTAAAGGGCCCTAGCTGCGCCAGAATGCTGGTGACAGCACAATGATCACGCTGAGGATTTCCAGCCGGCCCATCAGCATACCCACCGAGAGCACCCACTTGGCGCCGTCCGGCAAAGGGCCGAAGTTGCCAGAAGGACCGATGATCTCACCCAATCCTGGACCGACATTGGTCAGGGAGGTGAGGGCACCGGAGAGCGCCGTTACGAAATCCAGCTGCATCGCAGCCAGCGCAACTGTGATCAGTAACATGCACAGAAGGAAGATGAAGGTATAGGCGATCATGGAGGAGATAATCTCATCGCTGACCGCCCGGCCGTTGTAGTTTCGTGTCAGCACGGCGCGCGGATGCAGCAGGCGCATCAACTGTTCACGCAGGATGATGAGGGACAACTGGAACCGGAAAATTTTCATGCCACCTGCGGTCGATCCGGAGCAGCCGCCCACGAACATCAGGAAGAAAAACAGAACAAAAGCCAGTGGCCCCCATGCGGAATAATCTTCCGAGGCATAACCGGTGGTGGTCACGACCGACGTTACATTGAACAGCGTTGCCGTGTAGTTATGGAGCGGATCAAAAGGTACCGGCGATACCAGCCACCGGTAGAGTGTCAGCAGGGCCGGTACCAGGAGCAGTATGCCCAGGAACAATCGCACCTGCTGGTCCCTGAAAAGCACCCCATGCTGGCCGTGCAGCTCACGGACAAACAGGAAGAACGGCAGGCTGCCGATGATCATGAACAGGGTCGCTTCCATCAGGATCAGATCACTGAACTTGCCCATCGACAGGTCCGAGGTGGAAAACCCGCCTGTAGCGATACTTGTCAGGCCATGGTTAAAGGCATCGAACAGGGTCATCCCGGACACCCAGTAGGTGAAAACGGCGATGATCGAAAACATGACATAAACAAATAGCAGGCCGCGGCTGAGGGTCTTCATCCGGGGCAGTGCTTTGTCCGTCCATTCCGACGATTCCGTTGCGAACAACCGCATCCCGCCCACTCGCAGAAATGGCAGAACCGCAACGAACATGCCGATAATCCCGATTCCGCCAATCCACTGGAGGATGGAGCGCCAGAGCAGTAGGTCACGGTCCATCGTATCCAGGCCGCTCAATACCGTAGCGCCGGTGGTAGTAATCCCGGAGGTACCCTCAAAGAATGCGTCAGCGGCAGAGATGCCGTTGTCACTCAGGTAGAAGGGCAGAGAGGAAAAAAGTGCAATGATGAACCAGCTGGAGACGGTCAGCACGAACATGAACCGGGGCTTGAGGTCCCGGGGCTGTCGGAAGGTTGCCAGAATCCCGAGAACGCCAAGGCCACAGACGATGGCGGCCGATTCCGCGAACGCCAGGGCATTGGGCGTTTCGGAACCAGCCAGAAAAATGACCGGTAAGGTCATGAATATGCTGAGCAGCACAAACATGACGCTAACAATGAAGACAACGGGATAAAGGTTTCTCAAAGAGCGCTCAAGCCAGCTGATACAAGAGACGGCGTCAGAATACCTGTGGGTGCCGGCTTCCGCAAGGAAATGGCTCTGGCCCGGGCCGAATTAACCACGAATTAAATCACTGTAAATATGAGGTAAATGAGGATCCTCGGGGTGGTATTGTCCGTGCTGTTGATGCAACTTGGATAATGAAGAACCGGACGACCGCTAAGGAGAAGGAAAAATGAATCTCTCACGTTCACTTGCAATTGTTTTTGCTACCGGCGTGCTTACAGCTGGCGCAGCCAATGCCCAGGACATGTATAAATCCGGAGTTGGCGGCCTGTATACCGGCCTGAACTATACGTTCGCAAACCTCGATATCGGCTCCCGGGACGCGGATGTCGGTACGCTGTCCGCCAAGGCAGGCGTGATGGCCACCCCGTTCCTGGGCTTTGAGGCCCGGGGGGGATTTGGCGTGGATGACGACCGTATTGGCGCCGTCGATTTTTCCCTCGACAACTTCTTCGGGGGCTACGCCACTTTCAATCTGGCTAACGAATCCCCGTTAACGCCCTACGCAATTCTCGGCTTTACCCGCGTCGAGCTTGAGGCAGAGGGGCCCTTCAACACCGTGACAGACGATGAAAGTGATGTTTCCTACGGTGTGGGTTTGAACATGAAGTTTGCGTCCAATCTTTCTGGCAACCTCGAATACATGCGTTACTATGATGACGATGACGTCACTGTCGATGGTCTCGGGGTTGGCGTTCAGCTTAATTTCTGAGTCCCGGGATACCAGGAGCCTGTTTGAACCATCTTGCCCACGTATTTCTTGCACCGGATTCACCGGAAGCACGGGTGGGCAGCATCCTGGGTGATTTCACCCGGGGTGTTGTTCTGGCCGGACTTCCGAGCCTGGTGCAGAAGGGTATCCGCCACCACCGTGCCGTCGACAGCTTTACCGATCAACACCCGGAAGTGCTGGCCAGTAAAGCCTGTTTTTCCCGGGAGCGGCGGCGGTTTGCCGGTGTCGCCCTGGACATTCTCTACGATCACTATCTGTTAAGACACTGGCAACGTTTCAGTCAGGTGGATCGTGGTAGATTTGTCCAGGGCATTTACGGCGAACTGCAGAGTTACGAGCATTTGATGCCGGCGCCCATGGTAAAGGTGACGAGGCGGATGGTCTGGCATGACTGGTTTGGCGCCTATGAGGATCTCGAAAGCATTGGCTATGCCCTGGACCGCGTCGCTGGCCGTGTTCGGTTTCCAAATCGGTTTTCCGGCATTATCGACGAGATACGGGCGAACGACGTCGAGCTGGAAGAACGTTTTCTATTATTTTTCCCTGAATTACAGATTGTTGCGGGAGAGTTTGAATGAGAAATCTAGCTTCATTGGCACTGGTAGCGACCCTCGCAATCCCTGCCACCAATGTGATGGCTAAAGAGGATGAATCATCAGATCAACCCGTTCCCGAAACCCTGGGTTTTGTGGAGTGGGTGGTTATGAACGATACCGGCCTGCGTTTGAAGGCAAGGCTGGATACCGGTGCCAAAACGTCATCGCTTCATGCGGTGAACGTGGAGGAATTCAAGAAAGACAATGAGGAATGGGTGAAATTCCAGCTCCCGCTTGGGGACCATGAAGATCAGCCGAGTGAAGGAGACCTCGAACACGAGGATGTCGTGCTGGAATTCGAGCGTCCGATTCACCGTACGGTACTGATCAAGCGCAAGGGTGCACCTTCTCAACGACGGTATGTGGTGAACATGGAGTTTTGCATCGCCGGAACCATCCATGAAACCCAGTTCTCACTGACCGACCGCGGAAACTTCTCCTACCCGATTCTCCTGGGGCGCCGTTTCATGAGGGACGACAACATCCTGATCGATTCGGCAGACAGCTTTATTGCAGAGCTCGATTGCGAGTACAACACGCTCGAGGAAATTGCCCTGCAGGCAGACTAGAACGACACGGAGGGGAGCGTCAACTTGCGACGCTCCCCTCCGCCGGGTCGCTGTCCGAACTCCCGTTGATCCAGCTCATCCAATATGCGGTCCAGTTCCCGGCCAATCAAGGTGGCGTTGCGGATCATTGCCAGCTTGGGCCAGGTATTTCGTTTTCCCGCCAGAATCAGGTTCTCGATTTCCCGGCTGTTGCGGTAACCGAATAGCACGTTACGCCAGCTGAAGTTCTTCTTTTCCAGGATAATATTCACGTCGCCGGTGTAACTCTGGTTCAGTACGCTATGGGCCAGTAGAACAGCAGGACTGATAAAGGAAACACCGAAACGGGTCAGGTACGTCTCAAGCTCCTTTAGCAGATCTGCCGCTGAATGAGTGGCCATGGCTCCGGCGACATTACGAAGCCCTCTCCGGGCACGCAATTTCGGGTCGTCAATAAAAGGCACCGCGAGGGGATTAATCATACTGACAATGTAATGATTGACTCCGAACAGGCGCGAAAGCCGTTTCGCGGGCAGATCCTCGGCAACAGAGCCGTCGACCCATTTCTTGGACGGGAGATACGGCTTTGGTTTGCCATCGGCACCTTTGGCGTAAAGGGTGACCGGTGGCACCACGCCAGGAACGCTGCCGGATGCGTCCATCGCCGAGCGTATGTAGACGTTTGGAGAGGTAATAGCGTTCATCAGTCTGGAGTTCTGGTGCTTTTCTGCCGGAGCAATCGAAATGTTGATGTATCTCCCCGTGTGCTCATAGGCTTCCTGGAAGGTCATGGTGTTGCCAATACCGTCCATCGCACGCTGCTTGACGGAAAGGGGCGAGACGCCGGGCTCCATGCCGGCTAATACTCTGAGCGGATTCAGGTGTTCCGGCATATCGTACCGGTAGCGGTCGAAAAAACCGGATTTCAACTCGTGATTGGTGTACATGGATAACAGTGCCGACACCCATGCGCCAGCGCTAGCGCCCGATACCACATTTGGCAACAGGTCCTGCTCGATGAGCGTTTGCACAACGCCGTGGTGAGAATAGATCAGTCCGCCACCGCCACTGAGCATCAACGCCGAGCGTCCGTAACAGTGACTGGCACGGCGGAAGAAATCGACTTTATCCTGCAGGGAGATATGCTTCGACGAGGACTCTGCAATGGTCCTGAGTGCCTGAGCAATAGCGCTAACGTAATTATCGATCAGCCGCTTGGTGCCGGTCAGCGCCCGGTCGTAAAGAATAGGGCGGCCCATCCCACTCATATTTCCGTGGATGCCTTCGTTCAGAACGTAAAGCAGTTCCTGGTGGTTTTCTTCGGCCAGTAGCGTTCGCAACTGCTCGTATCGAGCGCGGATGTCGTGGTAATCGTAGAACTCGGAGGCATCGCTCTGGCGCCAGTTCTCTGCGCCTGACAGGTTATCCAGAGCCAGAGCAGCCGCATGCCACTCCTGATAGCTGGTGGCGTTTTGCATTCGCTGTCGCAGTTCCTGCCGGCTGAATCCTTTCGGCTTTATCAAGGACATCATTGGCGAGTACCGGTTTCCATCCCAAAGGCCTGGACAGCACGGCCGGTGCGATGTGGTTTTATTTAATGGTTCGCATCCCACGCCAGGCATCCGCCCGGTATCTACTGAGTATGTACCTCAATGCGGGTTATCGCCAGTTCCCGCAGCCCGGCCAAGAGCCTGGCCGAGACTCGAAAAGTAATCGGTGAATGCGTCGGCAACCCGATCCCGTTCCATACCGACGGGGTAAAGACCCAGCCGGGCTTCCTCGGAACCCTGTGTTCCCCGTACCAGAAAGCCATCGCGGGGTGCGCGGTCTTCAACAAACGCCTCAAACGCACGGGCGCACATTTCCTCCGGTCTGGCCCAATAGAGGGTTTGTTGCTGTTGATCCACTAATCGGGATGCCCTGAACAGCTGACTCGGCTCGGTTCCTTCCGGGTTGAGCATGATTGCCTCGAAACAACGGAACAGCTTTGCGGTGATGGGGTGAGGCTTGAAGGCCTGACTACTGAGCCACAGGGCGCTGGCAAAGGCTTGCGGCCCAGCCTCAACAAAGGCTTTGCTGGCGATGTAATGATCAAAGGCATGGAACCATTCATGAGCCAGACTTCCTGCCCCGGCATTCTTGGCCAGCGCCAGTTGCCGCGTAGCCGGAATGTAATGGGCACACACACCGAGTTGACCGCCAATCCCGTATTGCAGGCCCAATGAACTCTTCAGGGAAATAACCGGTTCGGGCACCTTTAAGGTGTTCATCAGCGTCACCAGTGCGTTGTGAAAGCGCACTGCTGCCCGGTCCCGCTCCGATTCAGTCACCCATCGACCAACCTCAATACTTCTGAAATCGTACTGACGACGAATATGTACGAAAGAAATCTTCAATACCGGGCCTTCGCGGAATAGCTGTATGAATAAACAGTATGGTAAGGAGCATGGAGTTGCAATGCAAACCCGCGTTCAACCAACACTATTCATTGGATCCGGGCTTGTGTCCTACCGGTTCGCTGCGAAAATGAATGTCCCGTTGAGGGAAGGGGATTTCGATACCGGCTTCTTTCAGGGCTCGGGTGATCGAAGCGTTCAGCTCGTGAGACAGGGGCATGAAGTCCAGCAAATCGCGCACGAAAACCCGGACCTCAAAGTCAATCTGGCTCTCTCCGAGTTCAACACAGAACACCGCCGGCGCGGGTTCTTCCACAACCCGTTCGTTGTTGACGGCAACCTGGTAGAGCAGATCCTGCACTGTATCGACGTCGGAACCGTAGGCTACACCCACCCGGACGATCACTCGGGTAATCGGATCGGACAGCGTCCAGTTGGTCAGATCCTGGGTCACAAACGTTTTATTCGGAATGATCTGCTCTTTACGATCCCAGTCCACCAGCGTTGTGGCTCTAATCCGGATACGGGAAACTGTTCCGGTAATACCGCCAATCGTCACCGTGTCGCCCACACGGATCGGACGTTCAAACAACAGAATGATGCCGGAGACGAAATTGGCCACAATCTCCTGGAGCCCGAAACCGAGCCCCACACCGAGTGCTGCTACAAGCCACTGCAGTTTCGACCACTGAAAGCCGAGCCCGGCCAGCGCGGCGGCAATGCCGATAAACACAATGGTATAGGTTGCCAGCGTAGTGATCGCATAGCCCACACCTGGCTCAAGATTCAGCCGACTGAGGAAAACGACCTCCAGTGTGCCCGGAAGATTTCGGGCCGCGAGCACCGTGCCCGCACCAATGGCCAGTGCCACCATCAGGTCACCCAGATTGATGGGAACCGGATCTTCGCCCGCGATACCGGTTGATATGCTCCAGAGAGTGATGTCGTCAAAAATCCCGAGGGCCGGGAAGACATTGTGCCAAAGCATCCACAGACCGACCGCCGCCAGAATGATCGAAAGGATTTTCAGCAGTGTTTCACTTTGCTGGCTGATTTCGTTGATATCGCGCTGCGGGATATCAAAGCTCAATGGCACACCTTCTCCGGAGGATTCCGCAGCTTCCCGGGTTTCAGCCAGCTTTCTTTCGGCTTCCCGGGTCTCGAGAACGCGCTTGAGAGCCATTCGACGCTCACGAACCGCAAGGCTCCGCAGGCCAAGGTAGTGGAGCAGAATTACGAAAGCCAGCCAGCACAGACTGATGAACATCAGACCCTCAAAGCGGACTGCAGTGTAGTGATAACCCCACAGTGAGATGAAGGCGAGAACCAGCGGCATAGCCACCGCTATCCAATGCAGAATGCGAAGTATCTGGCTGTTGGCCTGATCCTTTCGCACGGCAGTCATAAACCGCTGGGCGAAGTAGGCGAGGGCGAAAGACGCCAGCAGAAAGAGAAAACGCCCAAGGCTGTCGCTGTATACCGCCCCCTTTTTTGTCGCCATGGTCGGCATGATAATAATGATCGGGATCAACACGGCTAGCAGAATCGGGATCTGCTTGCGAAGCATCCTGAGTGTATTCGGATTCCAGTGGAAATGGCGTTCGCCGAGCCCTTTGGTATACGCAACGGTATAGACGCTTCTTAGCAGCAGGGTCACGAAGGCCGCATTGGATAACCCCTTGGAAAGAGCATGGAGAAAACTGTTCCCGCTCTCCAATATCAGGTGACCAAGGGTGAGCAAGAAAACGCCGGGCAGCGCCAGGAGGAAACTATAAACCAAGGCCGAAAAGGTATATTTCCAACGATCCCGGCGGACATTGCCCACGTGGTACCCGGTATCAACGAGGGCTTTTCGAAGCCTGCGCCGGCGTACCGCCATGACCACTACGACCACCGACAATAGCGCCAAAAACGGCCAGTGTTCTTTGGCCGAGGACAGGAATGCGGCTTTCAGGGAGGACCATTTGAAACCGGAAACGAACCAGGTCACCCCCCGGTAAATCTGCCCAACCATCTCCAGATCGACGGTTTCGGTGCTGGGGAGCCAGAAGAGTCGCTGCTGAAGCAAGGTTCTGTACGCTTCCAGCCGGTCCTGTAACTGGACCACAATGTTGTAGTATTCGTTCAGCACCTCAATGTGTCTGGTTACCGTTCCATGGAGCTGGCGTAGGAGTTGAACCCGTTTTACCTCCAGGCGGCCACGGGCGTCATCGTCCGGTTCGATCACCGCCTCAAATTCTTCAAGCCGCAGTTGTTCCTCGCGGGCGGCCGACAACTGAGCAGTAATACCCTTGGTGAGACCGGCGGCGATGGTCTGATTCCGTAACCTTTCCAGGCGCTGGCGCAGGAGGTTTGCGTAATCATCGGTGAGATTCAGCCCGGCTCGTTCCAGGCGCAGCTCGAAACTTTCGTACTCATTGTCGAGCCGGCCGCGGAGCGATTCCGCATAGGCAAGACGCTGCTCACTGATGCTGAGCGCATGCTGTCTGCTATCAAGGGCTTCGCGCAGTTTCTGGATTTGCTGCTGGATATCGGCGTTCTGTGGGGTTGGCAGCGAACTGACGAGAGGCTCATCCGGTGCCTCAATTTCCGGCTTGACCGGCTCCGGTTCAGGTTCTGGTTCGGTATCCTCCTCCGGCTCGCCGTCTTCTGCGTTCTTTTCCTCTTCTTCTGCAGGGGGATACCGCTCGGTTTCCGTTTGTACCGGCGGCAGGAGATCGTCCAGTGCTGCCGCGGCCGTTGGGACATAACTCACCCCAACCCATAAGACGAGGACACAGAGTAGGGCATGGAAGCGGCGTAAAGTCATAGTTCGTAAAAGTCCGGAACGGCTTTTGATTAGTTTAGCCAGAAACCGGAGAGGAAAGGGGAAACGCCTGGACTATCTGACAGGATCGTAATCGGATCTATCTTCAAGAGCGTCAGGAGCAGGCTGGAGAACGTCTGAATAACACCAGCCCGCACCGACGAGTGATCAACACGTTACATTTCATCTTCTTTCATATCGAAGATCCAGTTAACAAGCTGTTCGGCTTCCTCCTGACTGACTTCAGCGCGAAGATCCATCTCGGGCATTTCTGCAGATCCCCAGTGATCCTCACCGCCCGTGAGCACGACCTGAACAAGCCGGTCATACTCATCCATCGAGTATCGCTGGGCGATGCTCGGGAAGGACGGAGCCCGCGGCAGCTCGTCGCTGGTGGTGTGGCATGCCATACATTTCTTTTCCTCAGCCAGTTGCATCGTGCTCATGCCATGTGAGTCTGCAACTGCAGCAACAGATCCCAGGCACAGGCAGCTTGCCAACGTGGTTGATACGATTATCCGTTTCATATCAGTTTCCTTTAAATTCGTCCTGGTGTTTATCGGTTGGAACTACAGCATGAGGTTCACATCTTTAGCCCCTCAAACCTAAACCTAGACCAGCAAAAACATCTCCTCCATAAAAACGGAGCTATCCCGGTTAAAAATGCTATCTACAGAATTTTCATAACGGTACGGAATGAAACTGACTCGAACGGTCCGTTCGATCGACGACTTGGAAATCCTTTTAATCGTGACAGCAACGTTATTAAAACGTGACGAATTGAATTGGCTCCGCAGGGTAACCTGCATGACGACTATTCGGATTCCGCAGCGCTTCAAAACGAGGTTTCGATGAAATACTTGCTGATCGCACTGGTGTGTATAGGGTGGCCCATGCTTGTTTCGGCCCAGGAATGGCGCAGTGGTCCTGTGAAAACAGATGTCATTGAGCTGTTTACTTCCGAGGGCTGCAGCAGCTGTCCTCCGGCGGACCGGTGGTTGAGCTCCCTCAAGGAAGATCCTGATCTATTTACCGGTTTTATACCGGTCGCTTTTCACGTTGATTATTGGGACTACATCGGCTGGAAGGATCAGTTCGCCAAACCCGAGTACAGCAAGCGTCAGCGCGCATACGTAAGGGAAGGGCGGGTAAGCCAGTCCTATACACCCGGTTTGGTGGTTAACAGCAGCGAATGGCGAGGCTGGTTTCGCGGCCTTCGCCGTTGGAATTCAGAAAAAACCGAACCCGGAACTCTCACCGCCAGACTCGATGAAAAGCGAGATCTACAGGTTCAATTCGATGGCGCAAACGCAGGAAACCTTACTGTCGCGTTGTTGGGAATGGGCTTAACCACCGAGGTAAGAGCCGGTGAGAACCGTGGGCGCAAGCTAACCCATGATTTCGTGGTACTCAGCATGCATACCGCCAGTGGAGCAAATCACTGGGCCCTGGAATTACCGAACATTCCCGACGCCGGCCAGGCTCAGACAGCGATGGCTATCTGGGTGACACCAGAAGATTCGATGAAGATCATTCAGGCTACCGGCGGGTTTTTGCAGTAACTGCGCACCATCAAAGCGATGTCTTCCGGGTTGTGGCGATTTCTTCGACTATCGTTGGCTACGTCCGTGCTCCAGACTGGTCGACTGGCTTCCTGAATCAGTTCGGATCCGGGGATTCCGATATCACGCACGAGAGAATCCAGTTCCCGGCTGCTCATGCCATGCAGCTGAGACCGAAGAGCCTTCCGAGTGCGGTAATTTCTCAGATAGATCTTTAATCGGTTAAAGAGAAATGTTTTGGTGCTCATGATTTTTCCTCACTGTGTTTTCTAAAGCTTATTCTCCTGGTGCTCAAAAAACAGACACAGACCGACAGTGGTGAGGCGGAACAGAATGGCGGATCGAGCGTGCTGTAATGCTTCCGGTTTTAAGCTTCTGTACCGGTTTTAAACATGTGCGGTTCCGGCGAACAGAAAGACAGGAGGGTTCATGAACTTTTTGACAGGTTTTTTGCCTCTGACTAAATTTAATGAGTCTTCATTTGGATAGGGATATTCAAAATGTCGGACTACAAGGGTTTTGCAGAGAGATTCAGGATCGCATGTCACAACCAGCCGAGCGTTCCAGATTATGAAAAAGAACTGGAAACCTGGTTTTCCAGTCGCCTCGGCATCAGCCACGAAGCCGTACGACGATGGTTTTGTGGTGAGAGCATGCCGCGGCGAGGGCTAATGGCACAACTGGCATTTCTGCTTAAAGTCGATGAACGATGGTTAGCCTCAGGTTTTTCCGGGGAAACGCCAAAGCGGGAAGTCAGTTCAGCACAATCCAAACGCCACGCCAGTCGCTAATTGCGTAGACATTGATCCTTGGATGAACACACAGGGAACAAGAGAACGCGTAATCCACTTCAAACCCCAATCACCAATCCTGTTTGCGAATACAGAATTTAACATAATATACATTATGCGCAGTACTGTGTGAATTGAAGGCGTCAGAAACGACCTCGATGGGCGACCACAGAAAGTGCTAAAGAATAGCCACAGAAAGTACTAAAATTCCACACGAACCGCTAAAACGGTTAGATCAATCCAGAGTTGCAAAATCTGTCTTCCGCCCGTGTACTACGAATTTGGCTTTAAGTTTGTTTAGTACTATGCGTGGATTGTTTCGGGTAAGTTACTGAAAGTTTTTTGCGGGAGTTTAGTGAGTCCAGTAGAGTCCCATTTTGTACCTTGTTTGTACCTTGGTCTGGGGCGTTTAAAGGACCGGACACTGGAAGCAATCAACGGTCGTTACTCTCCGTGCAAATAACATCGCCTGTTAGCGGTCTTGAAAAATCTCGATAGCACCGGAACGCCCCGGATGAAAATGGCGACCTTGTGCGTTCTGTCGCGCCGGTTTTAGTCCTCTTGTCATCGCTTCCTTCGCGAACGTCTCTATATGATCTCGAATAGGTTCCTACTTCAGCCTTGCGCAAAGTCTCTTTAGCATTGAAAGGCGGTTTGGCCTGGACCAATGCCGAAGCCAAAAGACACATTAAACTGATGACCAATGTTCTGAGCGCCAATTTCCCAGAATGCTTATGCACGCTCGCCACCGATCAGTGAAATTGGCCAGCGAGCTGAACCTACGACCTTCTCTCCAGCTGTGTCAGGCGTTTGGAATGTGTTTATTTTTTGCGGCTGCCCATTGCGATTTCGTCTGTGTATCTCGTCAGCGATTGCCTGCCAAGAGGCCCTGGCGTGCTTCAGATTACAGCCAGGAGGGGCGGCAGCTACTGCCGGTATAAACGACTTAATACCAATGGCGCGCATCCTGTCTCGGGCTTTCGAGCCCAATGCTGCTATTACACACCGATTTAGAAGCTCGATTTGCGGCGCGAGGTAGCGCGAGGCGCAGTTTCGTTCGCAGGCGGCTCCAACGTGTCCACTCTCTACAGGAGCGGAACACAACACGGATTCCGTCATCCATGTTTTTTTCATTTGCTCTTCGAAGGTCAATTCTGGCCAGCATAAATCGAGGATCAATCTTACGTTTCTGTGGAACAGATCAGTGCCTTCAGAAAACGCTCTCATAGCCTTTTCGTGCGCGGATCCCATCCCGGTGTGAAACTCATCGTCATGAGGGTCACCTGGTTCCGCAAACACCAAAACAAGTTCAACCTCATTTAACCTGCCATGCGCCCCGAGAAACCCCCGAGGCACATGTCCCTCTGAGGGGTTCCACCGCATATTCCCGCAGGTGCTTGAAAACCCCTCGCATGGGCCATAGGCGGGGAGAAGAATTTCTTTAAGTTCGCTGTTTAGATCCACGTTTAACCTCATCCTTGAGCGCTTATTCACAACTAAACTGGCTAACACTTATTTTAGGCCAAAGGCGAGAACTCTCCAGAAAATCACAGACTGCTTAATAATTGATCCCCCCGCATTTGGGGCTTTTGAGTGAAGAAATCTGGCTCTTGAGCCGGACGACGAATTTAGCACTTCTTGTGGAAACAGGGCTGAGCCCCCTATTCTAGAATCTGCTTTAAGTTTCTTTAGCACTTTGTGTGGAATTTCGCGGCTAACTTAATGATTTTGCGTTCAGGGAATTTAGCACTTTCTGTGGTCGTCCACTCGATTAGACGTCCACACAAAGTGCTAAACTTTTCCACGCAAAGTGCTAAATTCCGCATACAGTTACCTAAGTATCTGAATTCACTGACTGCTCTTAAGTGTCGAGGTTTGGGGTATCCGTCTTTCAACGTCTTGATCCACACCCGTATTTCCAGTCTTGACGCACCTCTGCCTCTGGCTTCACTTCCTTTTTAGTGCTCTGATAGTGAAAAGCCTTTTTGGAGCCAACCTGAATTAGCCGGTCAGGTAGAACGTCATGGTCGATCGCTTATCTGAAGCGTTGGTTGAGTTCATCTGGAATTAAGGCTGGTAAGCTTTTCGTTCATTGACCGTGAACGGGATGCTAAGACCGAGAATTCATCCCAACAGTGTCGGCTGGAAAAGCGAAAAGAACTTTATTTTTGTTCCTACCCTGCACTTGAGCTGTGAAATTGGAGCCCAGCAATTATTCCCGTTCACACTCCCCTGGAGCGCCACCGGTTTGCTTACCTGACAAGTAAAAAATATCAGCCCACTTGTCCGGTGTAGTGTTTATAGCGCCGGATCCATAGCTGCCCTGCTCCCTTGAAATTGTAATATATGAGGCCTCTGGCCCACCAAACTTGGATTTCATCGGTATGGTGTTTATGAACTCCTGAAATGACCACAGTGACTGGTCTCAAGTCATCCAATTCGATCTTTGATGGTGTGGTGCAATGCAAAAACTCTTGATCAGCGTATCGATCAACAGCCTCCCGCCCCAATTTACGCAATCTGGGGGTACATTCGGGATGTAAACTGAAATGCACCGTCGTTCTTAAGGCCCTGGAAGCAACATGCCACGTTGTTCTCGCTAATCATGGTTCTCTGGAAAGGATTCAAATGACTGACACACCCGGCCCACTGCAAAACAAGCTTCTTGCCGCTCTGTCTGATGATGCCCGCAAGCGTATTTTCCCGAAACTGAAACTGGTCGAAATGTCCCTCGGGGACGTGATTTACGAATCTGGACAATCCATTGAATACGTCTATTTCCCCGTAGACTGCATTATTTCACTGCTCTACGTGATGGTGAACGGTTCTTCCGCCGAAATTTCGGTGGTCGGCAACGAAGGCATGGCCGGTGTCGCCGTTATTATGGGGGGCGAAAGCACGCCCAACCGGTTTATTGTGCAGAGTCACGGCCACGCCTACCGACTGCCCGCCGCTGACCTGAAAAAAGAGTTCAACAACCACTCCGAGATCCGCATTATCACCCTGCGCTTTACACAGGCCTTGATCACCCAGATGTCGCAGACTGCAGTCTGCAACCGCCATCACTCCATCGACCAGCAGCTGTGTCGCTGGTTGTTGTTGTCACTGGACCGGCTAGGCAACAATCAACTCAATATGACCCAGGAGCTGATTGCCAATATGCTGGGTGTCCGCCGTGAGGGCGTCACCGAAGCGGCAGGCAAGCTGCAGAAACTGGGGGTGATTGAATATCAACGCGGCCGAATCACCGTGATCGACCGCCCGAAACTGGAATCCCTGAGCTGCGAATGCTACGCCGCGGTCAGACGGGAAAATCTCCGTCTTGAATCCCAAGGTTTAGGGATTTAAAGCGTAAGATCCCCCAACCCTCGCTTTGCTTCCGTCTTGCCCCGATACATGGCCGCATCGGCGTGGGGCAATAAAGCCGCCAGAGTTTCGCCGTCGTTTGGAAACAGGCTGATACCCACGCTAACCGTAAGCGTCGCCCAGTGACCTTGCTGTCGCAGCAGTTCAGCGGCGGATTCCCGTACTTTATCGACCACCGCAAAGGCCTGCTCATGTTCTGCAAGGTCACTTAGCAGTACCACAAATTCGTCACCGCCGTGACGGCATACGTGATCCGTCGCGCGCACACAGCTCAACAGCCTCGAGCCCAGCGCCTGTAAAATTTCGTCACCAACGGCGTGGCCCAGGGTATCGTTCACTTCCTTGAAGTTATTGAGATCAATGAACAACATCACCATTTTCTTTTCATGCCGTTGGGCCAATGCCGCGGCGTGCTTGAAGCGCTCTTCAAACGCATAACGGTTGAGCAGGCCCGTCAGTGAATCGTGCTGCGCCATATAAGCCATTCTGGCGGTTGTTTCCGCCGAATAGCGGGAATCATGGAATTTGACCAGCGCGCCGGTGATTTCACCTTTTGCGTTGCGCATTGGTGATGCGGCATCTTCAATGGCCAGTTCAAGACCGTCCCTCGCTTTCAACAGGACACTGTTATTCAGCTCAACGGGTGTGCCGATTTCCATGACATGTTGCGCCAGGTTAGCCCTCGTCACCCGAGTGGTTACGTCAATCACCCGAAAGACCTCTCCCAGTGGTCGGCCCAGCGCTTCCTGACGGCTGAAGCCAGTCAGGGTCTCCGCCGCGCTATTCATGTAGGTAATATTCGCGTCGGTATCCGTTGCCAGCACCGCATCGCCAACGAAGTCCAGCATGGCGTGAGCCAGCGCAGTCTCATCCTTGAGATTCGCCTTGTTCCTTGTAGTTTTAAGCTTCACGCGCTTCCGTTTGCCATCCCGCGTCGGGGTGGGTGAGAGATGATTAGCTCTGAAGGAGCTCAACATAATCCAGCCCCCTAGTTTTCAATAATCACTTCAACGCGCCGGTTCTGCTGGCGACCCATGGCGGATTCGTTGCCAGCCACAGGGCGTTCAAGACCCAGACCGGACACCGTAAGCCTACGGCTTTGTACGCCATGATCCGTCAAGTAACGGCGGACCGAATCAGCTCTCTTCAGCGACAGGGACTGGTTGAACTGTGCGCTGCCGACGTTGTCGGTGTGTCCTTCAATCAAAACGTCCCGGTCCGGATAGGTGTTGAGAAAGTCCACCAGCTTTTCCAGGTTGCGATTAGACCCGCCCTGCAGATCTGCGCTGCCGGTGGCAAACAATACGTCGCCCAGCGTCAGCACCAGGCCACGTTCTGTTGCTTCTGCCTGAAGCTCGTCGATCTGCCTTTGCATCTCTTCGGCGGCTTTTGCGGACACGGCTGCAGCTGCCATCTCAGAGCTGCGGGCAGTATCTGCGTCAGCACGCGCTGTATCTGCCTCGAGGGTGCGAGCTGTCAGCCTGGCGGCAGCACGTTTTTCACCCATGCGTTTCCGATCGGCTTCCATTTGGCGGGTAGTACCCGTCGCTCTGGCGATTTCCACCATACGGTCGGCCATATAGACCCGGTGGTCGACCAGCGTGGCTTCATCGCTGTCGAGAGGCTGTTCGGCAAGCTCGACGGCAGCTTCCGCATCACGCAATTCAATGCGGGCGTTACTGGCCATCGCGGGGTTGCGCTGCAGCTCTGTCAGCTTCTGTCGCACATCCAGCGCCGCAGGCGCGGTTTCAGGCGCCATGGCGCAGGCGTTCAGCAACAGCGAGGAAAGCACAACAATGGCACCGGTTTTGCCAACAAACGGTTTTTTCAATAGCGATACAGTCTTCATTTTTGCTCTCCCTGGCGACCCATTTCAACATCCAGAGCATCGGCGCCTCGCCCCATTTCACGATTGATTTCCGCCGCTTTGGCAGCCACTGTTCTTGCCATCGCCAGCCTGGCAGCCACACTGGCCTGTTTGGCCAACTGGTCCGCCTCAGCCATGGACTCCTCAGTCACGGCCTTCTCTGCCATAACCAACTGTGCACGGGCTTCTTCCAGCTCGGCACCAGCGTATTGCCGGGCGTCGGTCTGTTCCGCTTTGGCAATGGTATCCCTGGCCAGGTTCAGCGACTCAGTCGGGGGTATGGGGGCCGAAGCGCACGCAGTCAGCAATGCCGTCAGAGCAAACGTGAAAAACAGAGAAACTCGGTGGTTTACAATGCCTGCAAGAAAACGTTTCATAATCTGGTTCCCTTTTAATCCGAAGCTGCCAGAACCCTCCTAGATTCAGGCACTCACAAACCGGAACGGTTCGCGGACTCTCCTTATTTGATCCAGTTTAACAATTACCGGCCAGAGGGTCGGTTCGCTAACGCACACAGGCCAACATGTTGGGCAAACGTGGCATGGCAGATGCTTGAGGCGGAATCCCCGGAGTAGTATGGGAGTGGTAACAGCGGATAGCTGCGATATAAGGAAGCGATAATGACAACCAATGAGGGTGCCCTATCAGTCGACACGGGCCGATTCTTTTTTGATAACGGTTAGCCGCATCCGCGACGGCCTGGATCCTCCGGGATGACTTTGCAGACATTCACCCGACTATCCGCCAGCACCTTCACCACCGCATGAGCACTATCAGCCAGGGCCTGGGCGTTGTAGCCACCCTCAAGCAAAAGCACCAGACGGCCGTCGCATAGCTCATCTGCCAGGTCGCTCATACGTTTGGTAAGCATCGCAAACCCCGTTTCATCCATGGTGCAGGTCATATCGAGGTAATGGCAATCAAAGCCTGAGGACACCAGCAGAATATCAGGCTGAAATTCCCTCGCCGCAGGTTCTACCACCTCATCGAACACCTGTAGCAGCGCCGCATTGCCGATACCCAAAGGCAGCGGAACGTTGATTTGAGAGCCAACTCCCGCCCCCGCTCCCCTTTCACTCTCCAAACCGCTGCCCGGATAGAAGGGCGCCGCACAGTGGCTATCAATCACCAGCACGGAAGGATCGGAATAGAAGATTTCCTGCGTGCCGTTACCGTGGTGCATATCCCAGTCCCAGATCATCACTCTCTGATAGCCAAGGCTTTCACGCGCGTGGGCAGCGGTTACGGCGAGGTTGTTATATAAACAAAAGCCCGAGGCATGGTCGGAATGGGCATGATGGCCTGGCGGCCGCAGCACACAGAATGCCCGACGGGCCTCGCCCGCCGTGATGGCCTCGACTGCACTGATGCCCGAGCCAGCAGCGAGGCAAGCGGCTTCCACACTGCCTGGCGACACCGCCGTGGTGTCTTTGGACAGCCAGCAGGAGTCACCCTTCAACGACTCGATATGGGCGACATAGGTCTTGTCATGAACGCGCTCCAGTTGAGCCATGGTCGCCGCCGTCGGCAGCATCCAGCGTACTCCTTCAATTGGTTCCAGCATCAGCCGGTCAACGATCGCTGTCAGTCGTTCCGGACGCTCCGGGTGAGTGTAAGTTTCCAGGTTGCTGCCGGGGTATTGCAGGTTAATCATCGCCTTGACCGCCTCTGTCCAGGCGGGATGGCCAGGATCCCATCCGTGTGGGTTGTGGCCGAGCATCCGCATGTCATAGTAGATCAATACTGTTGCTGTCATAGCTTTCATTTCTCTGGAACCGCCCCGCGGACGATTTCCGTTACGAACCGGAATGCTCGCAAACGCTTTGTCTGATCGAGCTTATTAAACAAGAGCCAGGTCTTCGGTACGTCAACTGGCCACCAGCAGCGACCCGGGTGTTACCGAGTCACCACTATAACCGGGTTCAGAAGTTATAACCCAGACCGACGGTATAGGCCCAAATGCCGTCATCCTGAAAAGCATCACTGGCATCACTGGAGTCGCTGAACAGAAACTGGTACTCGGCGCGGGCCAGGAAATAGGTCTTGGTCTGCACGTAATACTTTAATCCTCCCTCCAGGCCGGCAAAGGCACTGTCCTTGACACCATCCCCATAAAGGCCGCCCAGACTCGCACCAACAAAGGGTCGCGCACGATCGTCAAGGAATTGATAGTCGAGGTACCCCCGGGTTGAGCCGTTCCAGAAATCATCGGTGAGGGCCTCGCCTTCGATATCGGCATAATTAAGACTCTGGCGAATACCGGCGACTACGTTTTCCCGCAAATACCAACCCAGATCACCGGTCACGCCGAAGCTGCCGCTGTTGAAATCCCGGTCGTTACTGCCGGTTCCGGAGAGGGAGAATTCACGGTCGCCCTCTCGCGGGCCAAACTCTGCGGATTGTGCGGACACAGCGAGAGGCAAGGCACCTAGAAGACATAAAGTGATCACAGCAGTCTTGATTCTGATCATGAGAAGCTCCTTGCTTACATTACTCAGATTGCATTTCCATAATGCGCCAATGAAGATCGGACGCGGGTCGTGGCGCAGCGAATAATGGTCATTCAATTCGGTGCCAGCTCACCTTTACAGAATCAGGGTTGGACCACTGTGCTGTCTGTTCGTAAGCACACACAAGGCGACGAAAGAGTTTCAGGGGCCCCACCAACGGGTCATCATTGGTTTGACGGTCAGCCCGTGAATGATGATCGAGAGCACCACAACCACCAGCGTGAGATGGATCAGCTCGAGCGCCAGTTCTTCCGGCAGGCCGAAGACAACGGCGAACATCAGATAGTAAAGAGAACCGATTCCCCGAACCCCGAACCAACCCACCAGCATCTGCAGCCGCCACGGTGCCCCGGAGCCGATTAAACCAAGAAATACGCTGACCGGCCGAACAATCACAAACAGGAATAACCCGAGACCAACGGCCCGGAAACTCCAGGAGTCGGTAAACAACATGCCACCCAGCAACACCACCAATACCAGTTCGGACAAGCGTTCAAGGGACTCCTTGAACATCAACGAGCCTTTCGACACCCCGGTCGGAAGATGCCTGATGGTTTCGCTCGGCTGATCGAAAGAGGCCACAGCTGTCTCCGTGCCTTTGCCAGGCTTCTCAGCCTGAGCCAGCGTCATTTCGGATTGCCGCAGCGCAATGGCAGCAACAAACACGCCCAAAAACCCCCAGGCATCAATCAGCAGGCAAACGCCATAAGTCAGGCCGATCAATCCAAGTCCAAGGAAATCATCCAACAACAGAGCCTGTTTCTCGAGAGATGGCTGCCCCCGTACACATTGAGCCAGCAGCCTTCCCGCCACAAGCCCAACCACAATGGCCGAGGCCGTTGACCACAAAACCTCATTAAGCCCCCACCTTAAAAGCAATTCGTCACTGACCGGGGCGCCGAGCAACAACAGCCCCAAAATCACGAACGGAAACGCGCTGCCATCGTTCATGCCCGCTTCACTCGTCAGAGTAAACCGAAGGGGGTCGGTATCGCCCATGTGCCGGACCTGAACTTCCGTTGCCAGTACCGGGTCGGTGGGTGCCAATATGCCGCCCAACGCAATCGCCGCCCCCAGGGGAAGTCCTAGCACGAAGTAACCAAAGGCTGCCGTCAGAGCGACACTGAGGGTCATGGAGATTAATGCCAGGCGCAAGGGTACGCGCCATGCCGTCCATATGAACGGCACCGGCATCTTGGAGCCGGCAATAAACAACGACAACAACACCGCAAGCTCGGCAAACAGCTCTAGCAAATGCGCCTGTTTCAGCGGGTTAAAATGAAAGACGTCAAAAATCAACGGGCCCAGAAGCACGCCCACACTCAAATAGACCATGGACGGTGTCAGATTCAGGCGCTGAAGCACCGGCGGGCGCGTCCCCATAAGAATCAGCAGCGTTCCGATCGCGACAAACCAGACAGCGTTGGTCAAATGACTACCTCAGGCTCACAAGGGTTCAAAAGGTTATTCCTACAACCAATTTGCCAGAGAAGCGGGTGCGGCCTCTGTGCGCTACCACACCCGAAACGGGCTGTGTTTGTTAACGCACAGACCGTGAAACGGTTTCAACGCACGATGAAACACCGGTGGCACAGGTTCTGTCTGAAAATGGGCCGCCGTTATATGAACCGATTGAATGGCCAGAGGGCCAGAGGACCTGAAATGAACAAGTACACCATCGAAGGCAACTGGAAAGAACTGAAGGGCAAAATGAAGGAGCAGTGGGGCAAGCTGACCGATGACCGCCTCGACGAGATTGCTGGCCGACGTGAACAGCTAGCCGGCGAGATTCAGCAAGCTTATGGCGTCACCAGAGACGAAGCGGACAAGCAAATCAAAGACTTCGAACAAATCTCCAAACGCTGATAGACCCCGACCCTGCGTTAATTTCGCTGCCTGCAGGCTTGTTTCGCAGGCAGCATTTGAGCTACCAGACCGTACGCACCAGCATTTTTCCTGCGCTATGTGGGCCAGCGTACAGACCCGGCAACGCTGATACATCAATCTAGACCCCGATGTGGCAATGGATCAGCCAATACAGGGAGTAGCATCACCCGCCGCAGGGAACGCGGCGCAATCAAAATTACAGGTTCTGGAAAAGGTCATCACTTATGAACAATATCGTTTATATCGTTGGGGCCGTAGTTATCGTTCTAGCAATTCTCTCCTTCCTCGGCTTTCGCTAAGCCGCTGCGGATTGAGACGGTCACAAGCCACCGGTTAAACCCGGGACTTGCTTGGCCCCTGATACCAGGCGCGCACAGAACATCTCGAAGGTACACTGTGCGCTATCAGGGAGAGAGATTGTGGTCTACCCAGACAATATGCTTTACGCGGGGATCTTGGTAACTGCGCTAGTTGTCGGCTTTTTCTCATTCAGGGCAGTTAATTCTAGAAACTGCTTGATGAAGGCGGCGCTGTATCATTATTTCCTGAATTCCACCGAGGCCAAAAGCGAAACGCACGTAAAGGGTGCTTCATTGCCTTCAACAGCATATGGTTTGGCAATCGGAAAATTTCAGAAGATGAAAGACGGTCGGGATGATTACACGTTCTGCTTTGAAATTCTCAACCATCAAATGCGGATTTTCGGGGGGCGAAACGCGATGCTTAAAACCGCACGACGTCGTCATTTCCCGAAGTAGTGTAGCAATGTGAAATTCCAAGTTTGGTCGCAAAGCGAACGTTCACAATCCAAGAATTCATCGCGCTTTCTCAGGTCAGTTACTTAATGTTGTGCTCGTCTGACCACACCCGCAACTCATCCAGAATCTTCAATGCACTCCGCCCAAAGTCTGTCAGCTCGTAGGTCACCGCCACTGGCCGGTCGTTGATCACTTTCCGCACCACCATCTGTCGGGCTTCCAGCTCCTTCAGCCGCTGATCAATCATTTTCTTGCTGGCGCCGCCCAGCATGCGAGCCAAATCATTGAAGCGTACCGGGCCGTCTTTCAGGTGAAAGATGATCGACCCCGTCCACTTGCCCCCGATGATACGCATGCCGCGCTCAATGGCGCAGGGTTCCAGGCAGACATTGATTGCAGTTTTTCGGCCTTGAGCGTCTGTTTCCACATGGCTTCCCATGATCACACCTTCAATAAAAAAGCAGGTTACTAAAAGTATACTAATTGATCCCTTAATACAGGTAACCATAGTATACCTGCAACGGACAAGTAACCTACTAACTGAACAGATCGGAGGCCCAATGAGCAACATCCTCATCATTAATGCCCATCACCACTACTCCTTTGCCGAGGGCAAACTCAACGGCACCCTGGTGCAGATGGCCGACGAACTGCTGACCGCGAAGGGTCATCAGACCCGAATCGTGGAGGTGGACAAAGGCTGGGACGTGAACCAGGAACTGGAAAACCACCAATGGGCAGACATCGTGATTTTGCAGACCCCGGTCAACTGGATGGGCGTGCCCTGGACGTTCAAGAAATACATGGACGAGGTGTACACCGCCGGCATGGGCGGCGCCCTATGCAACGGCGATGGCCGCACAGAAGATGCGCCCAAGGCGAATTACGGCACCGGCGGCACACTGGCGGGTAAAAAGTATCTAATCTCGCTGACCTTCAACGCGCCAAAAGAATCTTTCGACGATCCGAACGAATACCTGTTCCGGGGCAAAAGCGTGGACGACCTGCTGTTCCCCATGCACATGAACTTTCGATTCTTTGCCATGGAACCGCTGGAAACCTTCGCCTGCTACGACGTGATGAAAAACCCGCAGGTCGAAGACGACTTCCAGCGCTTTACCCAACACCTCGACGCCCACATTCCGGGATAAGGTAGGAGCCAATGGTGTCACTCAGAACACACGCAAGACTGCTGCTTTCAGCACTGCTCGTGTCGGTGACCGGTGTGGTTACGGCAGAGGAAGAGCCTCACCAGGCTGCCCATATCGCATCGCCGGACTATTACACCGTACTGAAAGAAAACAATCAGGTTCTGGTGCTAAAAATGGTGCTGGAGCCGGGTGAATCAGACGCGATGCACCGGCACAACAATGAGACCGTATATTTCCAACAGGGCGGCCAATTAAGTATTGAACCGCTCAACGGCGACACCCTGGAGGCCTGGGTACCAGACGGGCACGTGATGTGGCATCAGGCCTGGACCCACCGGGTGACCAACGTCGGCGCTGACACCGTGATTGCGATCATTGTGGAAGACAAACCGTGAGGACAACGCCATGACAGAGCAACACGCCGTCCACTGCGATTGCGGCGCGGTGGAAGTCACCATGACCGGAGCCCCGAAGGTACATGGTTACTGCCACTGCGAAGACTGCCGGGACCTGCTTCAGGTGCCCTACCACTCCGTTCTGGCGTGGGAGGCAGAGCAGGTGGAGATTACCCGGGGGGCGGAATCGGTGAAAACCTTTCAGCACCCCACCAAGCGCATGACGCGGGTGTTTTGCAGCGATTGCGGCGAGGTGCTGTACAACACCAACGCCATGGGCTGGAAGCTGATTTCACAACTGTTGGTTCTGAAAACTCACGACCACACCCTTCCGGAGAGCTACCAGCCCAGTAGTCATTTCTTCTACGATCGCAGAATCATCAACATTGATGATCCGCTGCCGAAGCGATGACAACGGTGTATGTCCCTGATATTTGTTGCAGAAGTCTAGTACTTCCTGTGGTCGTGCAAACGCCGGCTCTCGGCCGGCGCTTCCTGGTCGCAAAGACAAACTAAGCCAGTATAAACTAGCTAAAACAATACATCGGCTGCCATGCCCATGATTATCATCTTGAACGAGTACCGGATTGATACCAGCAGCTATCGAATAACACGCTACGATCGCCCTGTTGAGGTAGAGCCGCAGGTTTTCACGGTGCTACAGGTTTTGATCGAGAACAGGCATCGTACGGTCACGAAAGAGGATCTGATTGACCATGTATGGCAGGGGCGCGTGATGTCGGATGCTGCCATATCCAGTCGGATCAAAAGTGCACGACAAGCCATTGGTGATGATGGAAAGACGCAACGCTTTATAAAGACTCAACACGGTATCGGCTTCCGTTTTATTGGCGACGTTGAGATTTATCCTTCTCCGCAGGATAGCCCTCTCTTATCAGCCCCCTCCTCTGTTACTGCAAACGAAGCAACAGATCATCGACCATCCATCGTTATCTTGCCGTTTAATGCGAAATCGGAGAAAGAGAACAACATCCTGGCCCACGGTTTGGCGCATGACATAATCACAGCCCTCTCTCGATTACGATGGCTGAAAGTGATTTCTCGCTCGAGTGCCTTCCAGGTTGCGAATGGCACAACAGATTTACAGACGCTTTGC
This sequence comes from Marinobacter sp. F4206, assembly GCF_019392195.1. Lineage (NCBI taxonomy): Bacteria > Pseudomonadati > Pseudomonadota > Gammaproteobacteria > Pseudomonadales > Marinobacteraceae > Marinobacter > Marinobacter liaoningensis. The sequence goes on along the minus strand of NZ_JAHXKI010000001.1, from coordinate 155,470 downwards.
CAACTCACGTCGGTTCGATATTGCTTGTCAGGGTTTCTGACAGTTCATAGCGGTTATTTCACGTTGAGCTATGAATTGTCAGACCTTCAAAGCGGCGCTGTGCTCGTCGCAGACCAGGTTCAAATGCGAAACGAGTGGATCAACGAAGTTCGTCAGGACATTATCAAACAACTTATCTCAAGCCTTGAACTTCAGATTTCTGAAAATGAAGCACAGCGTGCACAATTGAAGTCGGCTGAAAACCTTGACGCCTGGGAAGCCTACCACCTTGCCACAGCTCATCTTTATCGCTTTACCGCTACCGATAACGAAAAGGCAACAGCGCTGTTTCGTCGCGCTACACAGCTTGAACCGCAGTTCGCTCGAGCGCATGCGGGTTTGTCTGCGGCCGAGTTTCAGAATGCTTTCAACTTGTATCCGGGCATTGATCGGAAGACCTCTGTAAGCAGAGCAATAGGAAGCGCAGAGCGAAGCGTCGAGCTCGACCGTCTCGACCCCCTGGCAAACTTTGTGATGGGACGTAGCCACTGGCTTAACGGCGAAACAGATCTCAGCATCCCCTGGCTTGAGCGCGCTATTTCGTTGAACCCAAATTACGCGCATGGCTTCTATGCTCACGGCCTCGCATCACTCATGACGAGCGATGCGCAACGCAGCTATCACAACTCGGAGCAAGCCATTTCGCTCAGTCCATTAGATCCGTTTCTCTATGGTTTTTATGGCATTAAGGCGTTTTCCTATCTCGCCGATGAGGACATTTCAAACGCTCGAATATGGGCTGAAAAAGCTGCGCAACAACCAGAAGCCATCGCGGTGATGGATCTGCTCGCCGCCGCTACCTGCGAAATGGATAGCGACGCCCTCACCGCACAAAAGTGGCTTGAGCGAGGTAAACGACGCAAGCCCGACATTGACCATCAATACTTTTTTAAGGCACTTCCCTTCGGGCACGGAAAAGTCAGAGCGCTTGTTCAGTCTTCCCTGGAGCGTCTTGGCGTTTAATGCGACCAAAACGATGACTTTGGCTCACACTTGACCCCGTACGATCAAATCTACTCCCTAAGCCTGAATCCAGTTTTTTCAATAGTCAGCGCTTCTGCAGATTTCCCCAGACTTTCTGCAAGTTCTCGCGCGTGTGTTTTGCGTTAATAGCCCTGTCGAAGTGCTCAAACAGATATGAGCAGGTTCTTAATTAGAGCAAGCAGGGTGTTCCACATGAATCGATTTTTGAACCACGCAAAGTCCCATTCTGGGCGAACCCCCATCGTCGCGATTCATGGATCAGCCAGTAGTGGCGACCTGTGGAGAAAACTGAGGGACAAATACGCAGCAGATCGACTTGTGTTAACCCCTGAGCTCAGCGGCTATGGCAAACATGATTCTCGACTCCAAAATCTGAATTCCACATTGGAGCTGCGCGCCAAGCCCCTTATCGAATCCATCAGGGAATTGGATACCCAGGTCGACTTAGCACATGCAACGACCCCTCCTTTGCATGCAATTAAAACAATGAACACCGGAGATCATTATGAAACTCATCAAACTCAACTACAGCGTCTTCGCTTACCTAGTTTTTCTCGCTGTTTTTAACTACCTCGTGCTGTTCCTGGGGGCGGGTTTTCTTAAAGATTGGATGCCGTTGCTATCAGGACTATCTACATTCGAGAGGATTCAGAAATGAAACGCACAGCAAAATGCCTCTGTGGGCAGCTTCAAATCACAGTACAAGACGATCCAGCCATTTCTATGGCCTGTAACTGCACCAATTGCCAACGCAGAACCGGGTCAGCGTTTGGTGCGCTTACCTACTTCAGAAACAACCAGGTTGTGGAGATTTCCGGTGAGGCACAGGGTTTCAGTTTTGAAGTCGATAGTGGAAACACCAACACCACGTGCTTCTGCCCGCACTGTGGGTCCACCGTATTCTTCAAGGCAGACCTGTTCCCCGGCATGACCGGCGTTGCGGCAGGCTGCTTTAACGATCCCAATCTGCCGGAGCCAACATTTAACGTGTGGACGCAATCAAAATATAAGTGGATGAATCTGCCTGAACACTGGCATGCCATGGAGAGACAAATGCCGTCTTAGGTGACGACCACGCAAAGTGCTTAAAAACTCAACACAAAGTACTAAACTTCCCGCGCATGCCTGCTGCCATACACTCCTAGATAACACGCTTGAATTTCGGAGTTGGTGGGGATTTACGCGACGTAGTCGGTGCTGTTTGATAGGGCTGCTCACGAAACCAGAAATTACAGGCCCATTTTTCCCCATTCAATACCGGCATGCCGCCATGCAGAGTGTCGGGATGGCGGACATTGCTGCCCCGCTGACAATTGTGAAACAGCAGCATACGGCCTTTTCGGGCCCTGATTTCCATGTCCAGATTGGGAAAGGAAGTACTACCGCCCTGCTGCGGGTCATTGAGGTACATCAGGCAGGTAATCAGGCGTTGCCCACCCCGGGCCATGCAACGCTGGCCGCGTTCCGTGCCTGCATCCCAGGCATCATAATGGGGCGCGTACTGCTGATCCTCACCATAATGAACGACTTGCAGGGATTCAGCATGCTGAAGCGGCAAACCAACGACATCGGCAACACGCTGGGCCAGTTCTTCGACAATTACGTTGTAGCCATGGGGTATCCAGCAATTACTGCCGGTCCGGCCAGGGCTTTCGACTCCGGATTTTGCAGCACTGACCAGGGCCTGCTTCATTTTGGATTGTGCGGCGCTGACCAGCTGTTCGACTTCCCCGGGCTCGAGAAAGTCCTCGAAGACCACAATCGTGGGGTCTTCGTTCACCTGGTTTCCAGTTTCGTAGAAATCTCGAAGGCGTATATCCATATTAGAAACGAGTCTAGCGTATTCAGACCCTTTTAGAAATTCTTCAGGGTTGCTGACCCTCCCTCGCATTAGTTGCAGCCAGATTTGGGAAAATCCGGCTCCTGAGTTGGACGCCGAATTTAGCACTTTGTGTTGAAACCTGAATGAGCGTCGTATTCTGGAAGTTCAGAGTCCTTGAACTGTGCGCACAAGCTGATGGCATGACTGTATACTCTATAGTCCACAGATTAGAAGCTGGAGGCTGCCTTGAACTATTCCGACGCGGTTAGTGAAACTTGGTGCCACAGCGCCCCTGATGTCTCACCATGCGACTATAAAAAGCTGGTGCGGTACGCCACTCTCGCCGCTTCCAGTCATAATACGCAGCCATGGATATTCAAACTTGAATACAATCGGATACGTGTTCTTCCTGATCTGTCCAGGCGTTGCCCAGCCGTCGATCCGGATGATCACCACCTTTACGCCAGCCTGGGCTGCGCCACCGAGAATTTACTGATTGCAGCGCAAGCAGCTGGGCTAAAGGGCCACTGTCGATTCGATGCCTCGACAACTGGGGTCCAGGTTGACTTTGAAGAGGCTGCGGCCGTGAAGTCTGCTCTTTTCGACGCGATTCCTGTTCGCCAATGCAGCCGTTCAGAGTATGACGGCGCGCCGCTCACGGCCAAGGAATTGGAACCGCTTCAAGACGCCGGCCATGGTGACGGCGTGTCGGTGCTTTTGATGACCAGCACCGAGCAAAAAGACCTGGTTACAGACTACGTCTCTAGAGGCAACGAAGCCCAGTTTGCAGATCCTGCGTGGGCTCATGAAATTCAGTCCTGGATTCGGTTTAGTCGCAAGGAGGCGTTGCGCTCAGGCGATGGACTTTACGGGCCCGCCATGGGCAACCCTGCCGTGCCCCGTTGGCTCGGGTCGCTAGCGATGAAGTGCACGTTTTCTGCAAAAAACCAGAACAAAAAAGATAAGCAACATATCCAAAGCTCTTCTGCCATTGCCGTATTCTACTCGGAGGCCAATAACATACCGCACTGGATCGAAGCAGGCCGATGTTACCAGCGCCTCGCTCTTCGGGCGACCGCTCTGGGTCTGCGGACGGCATTTATTAACCAGCCCGTGGAAGTAGCGACACTTCGCCCTGAATTTGCTTACGCAATCGGGATTGGAGATCGTCGCCCGGACCTTGTCGTGCGCATTGGGCACGGTCCGGAAATGCCGCGGTCTCTCAGGCGGCCAGTTGAGAACGTTATCGGGTGATTGCGCTGGCCTGGGCTTTTAACGGCAACTCAGGTTCTGACCCTGCCTACCGGGATGGTTTAGAAAATGCGTTCGCCTGCCTACTCATGTGGAGACTGGAAATCATTTTCCACGGATCACTATTTACCCTTTTTCGTGGCCAATCTGACTGCTGTCGAGTTTCCCCATGAATGATTCTTGTCATCGTTGTATCGGCTTGCGGCACTGGGTTCTCTCTCACCCGCTAATGGCTTTTCCGTTGTTTTACCTTGGATGGGCCTACCTCTTCTGGTTACCGGTATTATTGTCAAATGAGTCGGTGTGGGCTTTTCCGAATCTGTTGTGGTTCTTAATCGGAGGCGCCAGCCCGTTGTTTGCGGGGTTAGGGCTGGCGGCACTTACAGGCGGTAAGGCTAAGGTTCTTGACTTGATTCGCCGGTTGGTTGACTGGCGTCGCATTTCGGGTCGGTGGTGGCTGGTAATCCTGCTGTTCTGGCTGTGCCTTGATCTGGCCATGGCTGGCGCGGCATTTTGGCTGGGCATCGCTGATTCACCACTCGATCTGAACACGTCCCTGTTTTTCAATCCGGGCACGCTGCTGTTTCTCGTTCTGCTGTCATTCGTGTTTCCGGCTATCGAGGAAATAGGCTTGCGGGGATACTATCTGGATACCCTGCAACACCACTTTGGCCCCACAACTTCGGGTCTGGTAAATGGCACAGCGTGGGCTGTCTGGCACGCACCGTTTGTATGGTTCCCCAGCTATTACGCCAATACGACTTTCAACCCCGAGTTATACTGGTGGCTGCCTATGATCGTCTGCCAGACCCTATTGATGGTTCAGGTCTATAACCGGACAAGTCGAAGCATTCTCGCGGTGTTGATTTTCCACGGCATGATGAACTTTACCGGCGAGTGGCTTCGAATCTCGCCAGACATGTATCCCTTTATGTTGACAGGGAACCTCCTGGCTGCCGCTCTGTTGGTTCTCTGGTGGCATAGAAAGAAGGTCTGAAATGTCCTTGATGGTAATAGTCACACAGGTTCTTTTGCCGTTGGCGCTCCTGGCATGGATCACGTTTTACCCGGCGGCGGGATGGCTTGCGTGGGGGCTTCAGCTGATCTCGGTAGCGACGGTTCTGCTGGGCATTGGTCTTGCGTCTCTGTGGGCTATGCCGCCGTTTTGGGTACCTTACGCATACGGCTTTCTACTGCTCCTTATTGTCGCGACCCACCTGCTCCGAAAAGGTATACCGGGCACCGGGTTTTGGCGAGCGTCGGCGGCGAATTCGGTTGTGATCCTGATGGTGGCGATGCTGGGCATGCTTGGCGGATACCTGGCATGGCACGCAGCGAAGGGACGGATGCTGCCCGAGGAAGCGGTAGTGAACATAGCTGCTCCCTTTCCCCCAGGGCACTATCTTATTGCCCACGGAGGGAGCACACCGATGATCAACGTGCACCTCAAAACACTGGACCCGACAGTCGAGCGATTCCGTCCGTGGCGAGGCCAGAGCAAGGCCCTGGATATCTTCCGGATCACCCCTATGGGGCTTCACAAGGAGGGCTGGCAGCCGACGGATCCGGCCAGATACACAACCTTTGGCGTGCCGGTTCTCTCGCCATGCAGCGGCGAAGTGGCCCTGTTGGTTTATGGGATAGAAGATATGTCGGTTCCGGAAATGGACCACGACCACATGGCTGGCAACTATGTCGCTATCAATTGCGGGGGCTTTTTCGTGATCCTTGCGCATTTACGCCAGGGAAGTATCGCAGTCGCGGCCGGCGACAAAGTTAAAGCCGGTGACATCCTGGGACAGATGGGCAACTCGGGAAACAGCTCGGAACCGCACCTGCATGTACATGCTCAAAGAGGACTGCCAGAGTATGCTCCTCTGGCTGGTGAGCCGCTCTGGCTCACCATCGACAATCGATTTATGGTGCGCAATGACACGATTTACATTGTTCCTTAAAACGGGAGTGCGTATTGCCATGTGCCATAACACCGTCAGTTATGTTGCAATTCCATGACTTTAAGAGCCGTCGTCTGACGCCCCAGTTGACGCCTTTGCCCTACCTTTGGCTGACCTTTTTACAGGGTTCTCTAAACCACTGGGGCTTGTCCTGTCCCCCTCTACCATTCCCCAAACGAATCTCTTGCCTGACATACCAGCCAGTCGCTAAAAGACTTCAATGCAGTCTTTTCCGAATTGCTTTCTAAGAACTCGACATAATATGTTTTATTCTTTAACTGATACGGAAATGGTTGTATGAGTCGGCCTTCGGATAGGTATATTGAAGCGGCGACACGGCCTACCAACGCTATACTCCGCCCAGATAGTGCATGCTGAATTGCCATATGTTCTTCATTAAATATTTCGAGGCGAGGCGGAGATACGGGCGTTAAACCGGCGACCTTTAACCATTTAGCCCAGGAGGGGTCGCTTTCCGAGTATTGATTCCAGCGATACTCGATGCATGTGTGTTCGAGAATATCTTCTGGCCTTTTAAGGCTTTCCGCCATTTGAGGCGTGCAAACAGCTATCGACCAATCATCTACAACCTTTTGGCGAATGAAATTGTCATCAGATTCAGGTGAATAATTGCCGTACCTTACTGCAATATCCGGGTTACCCGAGAGCAAGTCCCTTCTCAGGTCGGTGGCCTCCAGGTGAATATCGATATAGGAAGCCTTCTCTTTAAACTCTCCCAGCCTCGGTAACAGCCAGTTTGAGGCAAACGACATGGTTGTAGATATATTGACGTGGCTTCGCGCCCTCTTTTGATCCAAATCTTTCTGGGCAGCATCAATCAATTCGAAAGCTTGACGAATTTTAGGAAGATAAATTTCACCCTCTCTCGTCAAGACGATCGAATTTGATTTTCTTTCAAACAGCTTCACCTCCAGCCAGCTTTCCAGGTTTCTTACCCGGTGACTGACTGCTGTGGTCGTTAAGGACAATTCCTCCGCCGCGCGAGTAAAGCTCAAATGTCGGGCAACAGCATCAAAAGCTCTTAATCCTTTTAGAGGTGGCACGCGGCGGAGGCTCATCTTAAAACTCCCTTACAGTCCCGAGGACAGCTTTCTGGCAAGGCCGGCGGCTTCTTCGAACGCCGCTGTTTTCGATGCTTCGTGCCTGCTGTCTTTGAACTCTTGATACTCGCTATGCACGAAATAGCGATTGGCGACACCTAAATAATGTGACACCGCACCAACGTGACCATCGAGAAAGTTCATGTGCTCCCGGATATTACCCGGCGAAAAACCGAACTCTCCTTTTGACGTGAAGACAACTAATGTCTTTCCTGAGAAGATCGGCTCCAGCGGCCAATCGCCACGATCCAGGTCAAAAGAAAATGTCTTATTGATCCTTACCACCTGGTCAACCCAGGCTTTCAAGGCGGCTGGCATTCCATAGTTGTACATCGGGGTGCCAATCACCACTAAATCAGCCGCCTCTAGTTCGGAGATTAACGTGTCCGACATCTCAAGAATGGCATGCTGGTCTTGCGAACGTTCCTCCGGTTGAGTGAAGCAGGCTGCAATCCATTCCTCGGAAATAATCGGAGGCGGATTTAGGCCGACATCCCGATCCACCACGTTGTCTTCGGGTCTTGAAGACAACCAGGTTTCTCTAAATGTGTGAGTTAGCTCACGTGAAATCGAGCCCCCGGAACGCGCACTTGCGTTAATTACAAGAACGTTTGCCATCCTGTATCTCCCATGTTGTTGGAAGTTTCAGAGTGCAAAATCCGATTGATTCGGGCAATTTCTATATTCTCAGCTGCGTCGTGAATTTTTTTCACATGCTCTTATGAACGTAAACTCACCCAAGGCTCCAACTCTTTTGGCGATTCGTGGCTCTCTGCAGATACAGCCGGACGAAGGGCTAGCCAGGCCCATTCACTAACACCGAAATGCGGATCATCAGCCAGGTCAGCCGGATGGCTTGGGATGCCATGTTTGTTGAAATAGTCTGGAGAAATACCCACCGGATAAAAACTCAGGCAGTGTGAGAAGCTGCAGAATCTGAGGCCTTGACCACAATCTTCCGCAAACAGGCATATTGAGCTTCCCTGCCCCCTCATACTCCTTCTTTGAATGGTTTGAAATTTAGCAACGGAAGTTTAGTGCTTTGTGTGGCCGTCCAATAAGGGTATTTGCATACGAGTAATAATGGTTTCTGCCTACGCTTCAGGGCGCTTCGTCGTCGTATACTAATAGTGAGCTTACACACCATCTGTCGCCTACAGTTTTCTTGTTACTTGCCCTTCAGGGCGCAACGTTCTCACGAACGAAAGCTGGAGCGACAATTGACCGACTGGAGGTTGTACCCCATGAATATTGTTCCCGTAATCACTCTCTTCGGCGGCCTGGCAGCATTTTTCACCTTGGCCGTTGCCCTGCGATTCATCGTTGGCAAATCACAGGCTTCCGAAAAACAGACGGACAAACCACTCGTCGGCTGATATCTCTTTGGCATATCTAGTACTTTTGAAGTCGCCGAGTTTTCTTGGCGGCCCCTTTTGCAGGGCTGAATTGGGACGTGCTACGTTGAGGCATGACACAAGGCATTGTCACTCCCCTGACTCAGGCGTTCGCTGAGGGCAAGCTTACCCGGGAAGAAATGAAGCCCCTGATGCAACGCTTCGACGGCCCCGCCCTGCGCAGATTGGGGCTGTGGGTGTTGTTATTGGCTGGAACCACGACGCTGATCACGCTCGCCTGGAACAGTTGGCTGATCTGGCCTGCCATGTTGCTTCAGGGAATTGTGCTGGTGCATCATTTCTCGCTACAACATGAATGTGTGCATTACACCGTGTTCCGCACCCGCAAACTGAACGATATCGTTGGGGCAGATATGCGGACTGATTATCCTGCTGCCGCACCGCTTCTTTCGGTATGAGCATTGCGACCACCACACCTATACCCAGCTACCCGGGCAAGACCCGGAGCATATCCCGACGCCGAAAACTTATCGTGAATACCTGCTCTACCTGTCCGCGATCCCGTACTGGAAGGCCAAGTTCACGGAGGTTTCGCGCCATGCCATGGGGCGGCTTTCGGACGTCGAAAAGCGTTTCATCCGGATGACCGAACATGTGGGTCGCCCAAACGTGGCGCAGATAAGTGACAACACTCGCACTAACCTCGTTTCGGTCTCATGGAGGTTCCTGTGCTGGAACATGAACTACCATGCGGAACATCACTATGTGCCCCTGGTTCCCTACCACGCCCTACCACGCCTGCACCAAAAGCTTCGTGATCATATTTATGTCGAGCCGCGCGGCTATCTCGGCGCTCATATCGACATCCTTCGGCAGATCCACGAGGCACGAGCATGAACGGCAAGCCCTGGCGCGACGTGATCGCGGTTGACCAGCTGGAAAAGGACTGGGTCACGACGAGCAGCTATAGTGTGACGATCCACCAACCTGAAACAGCTCCGGCGGCTTCAGCCGGTAATATTGTTTCTCCGTGGTCTTCGATTGCTCGGCGTATGGCTGCGTCATGACGTCCTGCAGTTCTCGCAGTAAAGCATAGTTCCCTGCTGCCGCTTGCTGATAGGCAGGCACGACAAACCACTCCCTCAAACTGTACTTCGGGTTGACGAGTTTCATCTGACTGGAAAGCGCCTTACGAGAGAAAGATTGGGTGCGCGATTTCCATTTTGCGAGCCAGGCCGACCAGCGGCTGTCTATCCCTTCGGGATCTGCAGCGTACGTCGGGCCGGTATAGAAGCTTTTCTTGAGTGATTCAATATCATCCGGCACCGACGAGAGTTCCCGGAAAAACAGCGTGTAATCAACCGGCGTTTGCATCATCAACGTTGCGAGCTCGTTGAACAGGTCCGCGTCAAAAGCGTCCAGTCCCAGTTTGGCCGCCCACATACTCTCCATCTGAACTCGCATCACTTTCGGGAAATCACTTTCAATCTCGTCGAGCTGACGCTGGCAGTCCGGATGTGCCGTCAACAATGGTTTCAACGCCGAACAAAACGAGTGGAAATTGCGTTCTGCCGCCGCTGGTTGGTTAAGGAAAGAGAAGTGTTGCCCGCCACCCGTCCATGGTTGAAATTGCGGATCGAACACGTCGCAGAATCCAAAGGGGCCATAATCAAGCGTGTAACCGCCGGCCGCACAGTTGTCGCTGTTAAAATTGCCCTGGCAGTAGCCAACACGGATCCAATTCGCCACAAGCGACGTCAGCCGGTTGCGGAATTCACGTGCGAGCAACACCACTTTTTCGGCGGTGGTCAGTGTCTGGTCGATAACGCCATCGTATTCGCGAGCGATCAGGTGCAAAACTATCTTCTCGAGTTCCGCCACCGCCTGCGGATGCTCCTGCTTGCGGGCACGACGACTGAACAGCTCGATCTGCCCTACCCGGATGAACGACGGTGCAACGCGCGTAGAGATGGCAACCGGCTCGGATATGAGCACATCCGGATCAATTGAGCGTGAGCCCTCCGAATACCAGGGACGCCTGACCTTCTCAGTTTTCGACACGTACAGACTGAGGGACCGCGACGTGGGCACACCGAGCGCGTGCATGTGCTCCTGTGCCAGGAACTCCCGGACACTGGACCGCAGAACTGCCCGGCCGTCCGCGCCGCGGCAGTAAGGCGTGCGCCCCGCACCTTTCAGTTGCATTTCCCAGCGCTGACCATTGATGACGGCTTCAAGCACCGAAATAGCGCGACCGTCGCCGTATCCGTTTCCGGTCTGGAACGGGCATTGCCGGATGAACTCGTTGCCATAGATAGAAAGTGCGTAGCCACACGCCCACCCGACCTTGCGCATCGGCGCCGCAACATGCGACAAGTCGCCGGAAAACATGCGGATGAAGTCGCCCGACTGCGCCATGCTGTCGGCGAAGCCCAATTCGCGAAAGAGGTCTTTGCCGTGCGCGACGTATTCGGGGTTCTCGATGGGCGTGGGATTGACCGGAACATAGTGGCCCGAGAAGACCTGTCGCGACGAATGGTCGGCTCCGTCTGCCTTCCCCTCAGGGTCACAGTCGAGGGTGTCGATGAACGAATAGTCAGCCAACGTTGCGAGATCGTCGAGATTAGCGACAACAGTGGGTGTTTCCCGGGGCAGTCGCTTGAGCATAGGGACTCCTCATGGATGGGTTTGATCTAAGTCTTCGACCTTTTCATCTGTCCGCCAAAGTAATTTTTTGGAAGTAACTCTGAACGGCTGGTAAAACAATTATTCCCACCCGCGAATACCGCGAGTGGGAATGACCTGACCCAACCTACCAGCTGCCCACCTGGTGGCACCACCGGTTGTGTGCCTACAGATACTTCAAATCACACATGCTCGTACATTCGTTGAACTGTAGATTGCAGGCCGAATTCGATTTCTCACAGGCCATCAATTGGTCGTTACAAGCGGAATAACATGCATCATGTTGGGAGCCAGAGGCCAACAAAAACGCGGGGCGGCGGGTCTTATCCAGTCCAAGCAGGCTGCGCCATTCTTGGTCATCGGAGACGCGTTGGCCGTTCTCACTGATTTGGCCAGGGGCGCACTTGGTATCGGTACCGCATGCAAGCACACTGAATGCTGATAGAGATAAAGCAAAAAACATCAGGATTATTTTAATCATGATATTTTCCCTCATCGTTTAGCCCTGATTACAACTGCCATGAGTTGGGCACGCTTCTTGGCAACTGCGGCACTACACAGAATAGTCGAACAGGGACGAAAAGACCGCCCACAACTTGAGGTCGTCAACGATCTGCCATTCGAAATCAAACGATCCATCGACACAGCACCGGCCCCACTGATCGCCAAAGCCACAGACGCAGCTTTAGTGACAACTTGAGAATCCGGGGATTGCATGATCAACCACTCAGTTGGTCAGCAACCGGAAGGCGCCGGATTCGTTTGCCCGTCGCCGCATAGATTGCATTGCAAAGGGCCGGAGCCACAGGAGGCAAACCGGGTTCGCCAACGCCACCCATGGCGTCGTCAGGATTGTCGATCAGGTGAACCTTCACCACTTTAGGGGCGTCCGGCATTCTCGGGAGCAGGTATCGGTCAAAGTTGCTTTGCTGGGCTACGCCGTCCTCGAACGTCACCTCGCTCTTCAGCGCAATACCGATACCCATCACACAGGCCCCCTCCATCTGCGCACGGATGCGCTCCGGGTTGGCCTGAGGTCCGCAGTCGAAGGCAATATCCGCCCTATGGATAGTGAGTTCGCCGCCGTCGCTCACCTCCACGTCAAAAACAATGGCGGTGTAAGAGACAAAGCTGTGGTGGAAGGCCAGACCGAGGCCCCGCCCCTTTGGAGTATCCTTGCCCCAGCCGGCTTCCTCGGTAGCTCGTTCAATGACGCGCCGCATGCGAGCTACGTCGATGGGGTACGTGTCCGGGTCTTCACCGTAATTCCAGCCATCCCCAACGGTCAGATTGTGGACTTCCCGGCCCGGGCCAAGCAGATCCAGCACATAATCCCTGTGATCCTTTCCGGCTGCTTCTGCCATTTCATGGGCAAAGCTCTGAATGGCCCAGGCGTGAGGCAGGTTGTAGACGGAACGGAACCAGCCAATCCGGACATGAGCCGGTGCCGGCGGGTTTTCCAGACGAATTGACGGAATGCTGAACGGCATGGTGTTGAAGCCCATGCCCAACTCGAAAGCGCCCTTATGCTTTGGATCCGGGGCAAACAGCGAGGCGATGCTCGGCGAAAGCGTTCTGTGCAGCCAACCGGTCGCCTTGCCCTCACTATCAAGACCTGCCTCCAGGTAATCGACCGACACAGCGTGGTAGTACGCGTGCTGGACATCATCCTCCCGGGACCATTGCAGCTTGATGGGCACGCCCTCAAACTCCTTCGCAATCCGGGCTGCTTCGCTGACGAAGTCGGGTTTTGATTTGCGGCCAAAACCACCCCCAAGCAACGTCTGGTTCACAGTGACGTTTTCTGCGTCCATCCCGAGTATGGCGGCCACCCCATCACGAGTCGCCTTGGGATTCTGGACCGGTGCCCAGGCCTCGGCCTTGCCATCCTTCACCCGAACGACCGCCACCGGCGGCTCCATTGGCGCCTGGGCCATATGAGGCATGTAGTAGGTTGCCGAAACACGGTTGGCCGCGTCGTTCAGGGCAGCATCCACGTTGCCGGATTGCCGGATGACCTTGCCAGGGGATTGCGCGGCTTTTTCCAGCGATTCCCGATAATCCTTGGAAGTGTAATCAGCATTGTCTCCTGCCACCGCCAGGTCCCACTCGACCTTGAGCGCCCTGCGGCCTTCCATCGCAGCCCAGGTGTCGGAGGCCACCACCGCAACGCCACCGAGGGGATTGAAAGCAGCAGGCTGGTTCGCTGTCTCAATGCGGATCACCTTTTGAACACCAGGAACTTTCAGTGCTTCACTGTCTTCAACGCTGGTTATCCCGGCGCCGTAGACCGGCGGACGCGCAATCACCGCATAGAGCGTTCCCTCCAGGTCCACATCGGCGCCAAACACCGCCTCGCCGGAAACAATGTCCTCACCGTCAACGGCCTTGGGGTAAGCGGATTTCAGTTCGCCATTGACCAGGCCGGATTCCTTGCCAATGAATCGCAGTTCACTGTCCGATTTCAGGACCAGGGCATTCCTCCCCGGCACATCCAGCTCTCGTGCTGCCTCGGCGAGTTCACCGAAACCAAGCTCACGTCCGGTGGCCGGATGAACCACCTTGTGCACATCGGACCGTACCTCCGAGGCCGAAACACCCCACTGATTGGCTGCCGCCTGCTCCAGCATCAACCTGGCAGCAGCCCCGGCACGGCGAATCGGTTGATACCAATGGCGCATGCTGCGGGACCCATCGGTGTTCTGATTGCCGTACTTTTCCTGGTTCGCTGGCGCTTGCTCAACCCGAACGTGGTCCCAGTCCGCCCCCAGTTCGTCGGCGGCTACCATGGCAAGACTGGTGCGAATGCCCTGCCCCATTTCGGCCCGGTTGTTAATGAAGGTGACCACACCGTCGGCGTCAATATGAATAAACACATTGGGATTGTCGATCCAGCCGCCGGGCATGGCGCCTGCTCCAAACTGCGCCTGTTCGTTGGCAAGGCCCGTATCCCATCGGGCTGCGAGCAGAAGCGCGGAGGCGCCGGCCATCCCTTTCAAAAGTCCGCGGCGGCTGACGTTGGCTAGCATCAGTGTGTCGTCTGAACGGCTCATGAGTTCACCTCCGTTCCAGCAGCGCGCTCGATGGCGGCCAAGATGCGGTTGTAAGTTCCACAGCGACAGAGGTTTCCGGCCATGGCGTCGATAATCTCCTGTGAACTCGGCTCGGGATTGCTTTTGAGCAACCCGGTCGCGTTCATGATCTGGCCACCCTGACAGTAGCCACACTGGGCAACGCCGAGGTCGAGCCACGCTTTTTGCACTTTTTTGCCAACCGGATCTTCGGCCATGGCTTCAATGGTTTTGACTTCTCCCATTACGGCAGACACCGGGGTCACGCAGGAGCGTGTTGCTACGCCATCGATATGCACGGTGCAAGCGCCGCACTGCGCCATACCGCACCCGAATTTGGTGCCCTTCATTCCAACAACATCGCGTATGACCCACAGCAAGGGCATGTTGTCGGGTACCTCCAGATCGTACTGGCGTCCATTAATCGTCAGACTGGCCATTTCTCTCCCTCATGAACTTTTCGGTGTTTCCCGCTTTAATCACGCGGGTTGCCAAACGTATTTACGTGTGTCTTGAATTGGTGGAGCACCAAACTTTCGCCCGTATTCACGGCTGAACTGCAATGGACTCTCTTGTCCAATGTGGACTGGCGTTCGCCAATTAGACCATGGCAGTACAAGGAACCTCCTGCAAGTCACGGTTTAGCGGCCTACAGCCGGCGGCCACACGGCGAATTCATCATGATGTCGTGCCAACGCTCCTGAAGAAGCCTTTCCACATGATTTCGAAGCCAAACCACACCCGGGTCACGGTCATGACGAGCATGCCAGATGAGGTACAGGCTGGTTGGGTCGACTTCGAACGGAAGCTCTCCCATCCAGAGGCCGTTCACAAATCCACAATCCTGGCTAATCAGCTCGGGAACCGCAGCGATCAGATTCGACTCTCGCAACACTTGAGGGACAATCGAGAAATGGTTGACGGTCGCCGCGATCCGCCTGCTCTGTCCTTTCTGGTCAAGGTAGCGGTCGACAAATCCGTGAGCATCGCCTGACATGGTCACCAAAAGGTGCCGGGCCCCGAGAAACTCTTCCATGGTTATCGGCCGACCCGCGAGCGGATGGTCGGCGCGCATTGCCAGGACATACCCACCCTCAAAAAGCCAGGTACTGCGCAAACTGTGGTCGTGCTGATTCAGCATGCCGACAGCCAGGTCCACGTGAGCTTCTCTCAAATCGTCGTGGGTTCCTTCGGGCGTATAGGGTACGGCGTGTATATCCACCCCCGGCGCCTCGTGTTCGAGCAGCTCGATGAGCTGACGCCAGATCATCTCGACGATTACATCGGTAACCGCAATGCGAAATTTTCTCCTGGAGGAAGCAGGATCAAACTGCGTGGCGCTCACCGCATTCGTGAGGGCGAACATGGGATCGCCCACCTGATCCCAAAGACTCAGTGCGTAAGACGTTGGTTCGATGTTCCGACCTTTGCGGACGAAGAGTGGATCGTTCCAGATCTGCCGCATTCTGGAAATGGCGTTGGATACCGCGGGCTGGGTCATCGCGAGACGGTCCGCTGCCCGGGTCACCGAACGCTCTGTCATGATGGCATCGAAGATATAGAGCAACTGCAGTTCTTGCGTTTTCATCCAAAATTTCCCGACCGGTAGAACATCGGCTAGCTTGAAGGGGAAATGGTCTGGCCGCAATTACGGCAATCCGCCAGAGTGGCCCGGCAAGCAAAAAGCAACGAAAAAAGCCCCCAGAACTGGGGGCTGAAGGTGAGACTGTTACAGGTGCCCTTTGACGAACGTTCGCAGTTGGCCAAGGCTCCCAGCACCGGTTTGCTGTGCGACAACCCCGCCATCCCTGAAAAGCGCGAGTGTCGGAATACCGCGAATTCCCAGCTTCGCCGTCACTTCCGGGCTGTCGTCGACGTTTACCTTGGCGATAATGATCTCGTCACTGAATTCATCCGCGATTTCTTCCAACAGCGGAGCGACGGTCTTGCACGGCCCACACCAGGGCGCCCAAAAATCGACCAGAACAGTGCGATCGCTCTGAACAACAGTTTCTTCAAAGTTGGTATCGGTAACGTTAATAATATTGCTCATTAGACCTTCTCCTGAAGCGAATGCTTGGGCCTACAACCATGCGACTTCGAGGCCGTAAAAACCAATTGCCGCCTGATATAAGACATATTTTCCACAGTGATGTGTGCGCTGTTCCCAAACTTCAGAGGCGTTTGCTGAATACCAGTCCGCCCCAGGCCAACGTCCGGTTTCCGGTTCCGTCTTTGATTTCGGAGCTCTGGACCCGAAGCACATAGCTCAGCTCGGTGCTCGCGACAAAGCTATGGGTATAGCCAGCCCATACCTCAGCCAGAAGAATGTTTAGATCGTCGGCATCAAGTTCGTGGTCGGAATCGCGGAACTGACCCTGCAAAAAGGCATTGTACGCTCGTGCCTTGAGCGCCATTCCGCCCCAAAAGTAATTCTCCCGGCCGCCTGAAGCGGCCACGCCAGGCGCGCGCTCGCCGTAGGCCATTAATTCAGGGTTAAAACGATTGTCCGGCGATGAAATCAATCCATCGCGGAACACGAGTGCAGCACCGAATTCGGTCAGGTAGCCCACCGATCCAAAGTAAGTCACTTTGAACTGCTGATCGGGTGCGCTGTTGTCCAGGTACTGATGGTAGGCGGCGGAGTATCGGAAAGTAGGCTCACCACCGTTCGAGATCTGGTGGCCCCAGCCACGAGCGCGCTCGCTGCCTATCACCTTGTGCACTGAGTTCTGTCCCGCCTTGAAGACATCCAATCCCAACACCCCGAGCGTCATGGACGTTGTCCAGCCCGAATCATTGCCTAAGCTCTGATAACTCTGGCTTGAGGAGAAATAGACAAGGCTGCTGTACGGGCGATCATCCAGATTAATCTCCGTTGCTTTGATTTCCTCCGGAGTGAATCCATAAACGCCGAATTCCAGAGCTGCGCCTTTTGCCTTCTCAGTATCCGTGCCAATACCTGGCAACAGAAAACCGTCGAGGCGCCGGCTGATTCGCGAGACGGGATTGCCAATGAACTCTTCTGAATTCGAGGAATAGGTTATAGCCATACCTGCCGTGTAATCCCGGTCGGTCTGAGTCGGCGCGAAAAGATCGTTATCTGTAGAAATGGCCAGAACTGAATCAGAGGACCCAGCATGAACCACTGGCGATGAGACAACAGCCGCGAGAAAAACTGCCAATAGACGATACTGCATAGCCAACTCCGGAATACGATGTGTCGGAAACAAGTTGGCTGCTATTTTTCAAATCAACGCCGCTCGGGACTAATCAATGCTGCGTATTCAAAACATCACCGTGACTTATAAGTAAGTACTTTTACGACGATAATTTCCTCCGCAGCTGAACCAGAGGTGCGGAAAACAAACACCTTGGCATGAAATTCATCACTCTATCTGATGTATCCCATACGGCTTCCAAATTATTCACCACCGTTCTCCGGCCCCATACTTCGCTCCATCTGATGTCGAGTCGATCAACGGCCTCGGTATGAGTTCAAACCCATCGAATACTGGAGAATACGTTATGCGTAAAGTTGCCCTGTTCACTCTCGCTTCATTGTTTGCCGTGGTTGCCCTGCCCGCTCAAGCCACCCTGGCAGATCGCAAATCCGACGAGAACAACTTTGAAAATGCTCAACCGGCGCCTTACAACGGCCGGACCGTCATTCGTGGTGAGATTCAGAATCGCGATGCGGAGAGCGTGGCAGCTGAGCCTTCCCCTTACAGCGGACAAATCGTTATCCGCGGTGAAGTGAAGTCTGAAAGCCATGGCTGAGTTGTAGGAAACAGATTTGCGTCTTGGCACCAGGGACGGTGCGTTTTTGACTGGTTTAACGCCTCTACCGCGGCGCACCTTTCGGTAATGAGAGTTCCCTCAAACCCATAAATATTCTTTATTCCGCATCTCGACAGTCAGCATGCGCACCTTGGACTAGACTTTGTAGGCATCGAATCAGGAAAAAAGCGATCCCCGGTCGTTTCAATGAGCACGGCATACATAAAGAGCAAACCGATGCGTGTAATCAACCCCTTCCTCCTTTTATTCGTATGCATTCTTGTATTCCTCAACGCGGGCATGCCACAGGCTCAGCCGGTAAATGACCAGGCCCTCACAAATCCACAGATTGCAGTCGAGGAACTGTCCCATCGCATCGTTCCTATGACCAAAGAGGAGCTCAAGCCGCTGGCGCTTGCCTGGCAGGAGGTGGTCAAGGCTGAAACAGAGAAGATTTCTGACGAGAAAATCCGCCTGAATAATGATCCTGAGACTGCGACCAAGAAAGCCTACCAGGAGGTCGCAGGCATGGTGGAAGCACGCATGGAAGTGTTTGAGCGCTACACCCTGGTGGTGGACGCGCTCGAAAGCAAAGGTGGAAACCCTGACCTGGTAAAGGATTTGCGCACCTATCGCGACTCCATTCTTTTCAATGAAACCGCCCTTGCAAGCCCCAAAGCCATCATCCTGGCCATTTTGAGCTGGGCAACTCGTCGAGATGGTGGCATAGCCATTCTCAAGGACCTGGGGATTCTTCTTCTCGCTGTCCTGGCGCTGCTCGCAGTTGCCCGAACCGCCGGAAGTGCCGCCCGCAAGTGGATTGGGCGGGTTCCAACCATTTCCAAGCTTTTGGAGACGTTCCTTGTCGGTGTGGTTTTTTGGCTGGTACTCACCATAGGTCTCTTGCTTGTACTGGCTGGCCTTGGGGTCAATATCGCGCCGATCTTCGCCATGATCGGTGGGGCTTCGTTTATTCTGGCTTTCGCGCTTCAGGAAACGCTGGGCAATTTCGCCAGCGGTCTGATGATCATGGTCTACCAACCATTTGATGAGGGCGACTACGTCCAGATCGGGGGTGTTGGCGGTACCGTCAAATCTGTGAGTATTGTTGCGACGACGGTTACGACGCCAGACAACCAGATTATTGTAATTCCGAATAAAAACGTCTGGGGAAATGTGATCACTAATGTGACGGCAAGCAAAGTACGGCGGGTTGATCTGGTGTTTGGCATCTCCTATGAAGACTCCATTTCGGAGGCCCTGGCGGTGATGGAACGAGTGGTGACCAACCACCCGGCCATATTGAAAACGCCTGCGCCAGTCATGCGTGTGCACCAGCTCGCTGACAGCTCAGTAAACTTTATCTGTCGCCCCTGGGCAAAAACAGCAGACTATTGGGATGTTTACTGGGATCTGACGCATCAGATGAAGGAGGCTTTCGATGAAGCCGGTATTTCCATGCCCTACCCCCAGCGCGACATTCACATGAAAACCTGAGCGGTTTGCCGGGTGAATCCATGGAGGCTACCCCGCCGGTACTTGTCCGGTAATCCACGAAACAAATGCACGGACCTTGTCAGTACGAAATTTGGCCTCGGGTGCAACGAGGTAATACTGGTATTCCGCTGGCACCGAAATATCCATTGGGCACTGAAGCAAGTCGGCGTTGAGGAGATCGGCGACCAGGCTGTATCTCACCAGGGCAATCCCTCTGCCAGCAAGTACCGCCTCGATGTCAGCGCCAGCGACAGATAATGAACGAATCGAGCGGCCAGTTCGAATTAACAGACTTTATCTCAACTTAACTGTTCTGCTGGAAAAATGGTGAAGGTGTGCCTGAAATCAGCCTTCATATCGACAACAACCCACTGCCGCTCTGGCGCTTTGCTGAGCGCCTGGTCCGTTTTGCCGACGTGGCTGTAAGCCGCGCCCGACGAACAATCCTGCCGGGCACGGCTCAGGGTCGGGCCTACAGATTAACGCGCTCCGCTCGTCTCCTTCAGTTTCTCGACAATCCCCTCAAGGTTAAACGAACCCGGCTTTTGACTCGGCGGGTAGTCGATGAAGGTTTGTGAGAACCGGGCCGCCGCTGCCTGCATCGGAACCAGCACAAATGAGTGATCCAGGAACCAGTCGTTGTAGGTGTTTGAGTTATGCTGCGCCTTTTCGAACGGGTCTCGGCGCAGGTTGAAAAGCAGCGGAACCCTGAGCTCTGTAAACGGCTCCCGCCAGACCTCAAACGCCTCGCCGCGATTTTCATAAAATACGCCTTTCCAGTCACCCAGACGGATCGCGACCACCTGGCCGTCATCGTTGAAGTACCAGAACTCCTTGCGCGGCGAAGCCGCTATATCGTCGTTAATGGTTTCGAAGCTGCCGGCTTTTGACAGATATTCACTCAGGTCGTAGCCGTCGAGGTGGTTCTTGTACTCACGGCCAATAGCGTCGTAGCCGTCGAGCAGCTCTTCCTTGAGGTTGTCCTTTCCGCCGATTGAGGCGAACGTGGGCATCCAGTCTTCATGTGCGACCAGGCCGTTAATGGTTGTGCCCGCGGGGAATTTTTCAGGCCAGCGCACGAAGGCCGGAACCCGGTATGCGCCCTCCCAGTTCGAGTTTTTCTCACTACGGAAGGGCGTGGTGCCCGCGTCCGGCCAGGTGTTGTAATGCGGGCCGTTATCGGTGGAATAAAACACGATGGTGTTGTCGGCGATGCCAAGCTCGTCAAGCTGATCGAGAAGTTCACCGACATGCCGGTCGTGTTCGACCATGCCGTCATGATACTCGTTGCCGCTTGCCCCGCTGATGCCCATATGCTCTTCCTTGACGTGCGTGCGGAAGTGCATCCGGGTAGCGTTCCACCAGGTGAAAAAGGGCTTGCCGGCTTCGTGCTGCCGTTTGATGAAGTCTTTGGCAGCCTCAAGCGTCTCCTCGTCAACGGTCTCCATGCGTTTTTTGGTCAGCGGACCGGTATTTTCGATGGTTTGCGTGCCGTCATCGTTAGCGGACGCTTTGATGACGCCCCGTGGCCCCCACTTCTCCCTGAACGTCTCACCGCTGGGCAGCACGTAATCGCCCGGGTAGTCTCGATGTTCCGGCTCTTCCTCTGCGTTGAGGTGGTAGAGGTTGCCGAAAAACTCGTCGAAACCGTGGTTAGTGGGCAGGTGTTCGTCCCGATCCCCGAAGTGGTTCTTGCCGAACTGGCCAGTCGCATAGCCAAGGGACTTCATAACCGCCGCGATGGTGATGTCGGACTCCTGCCAGCCCTCCTGTGCACCCGGCAGGCCGACCTTGGTCATACCCGTGCGAACCGGGACTGTGCCACCGACGAAGGCGGCCCGCCCGGCTGTGCAGGACTGCTGCCCGTAATAGTCGGTAAAGGCCACGCCCTCATCGGCAATGCGATCGATGTTAGGCGTCTGATAGGCCATCATGCCGCGGTTATTATGGCTGATGTTCCAGAAGCCAATGTCATCGCCCCAGATCACCAGGATGTTGGGCTTTTCGGCGTCCTGGGCAACTACCGAGGCGGGGACCACAAGCCATCCCGTCAGGACCAATAAGCGTAACGCTTTCATAATTTCACTCTCCTTGTTGATTACGAGCCATAAACAGACGTTTACGCGAGAACTGGACCGCTCGGGGAACGGGGATACAGGATCGAGGGGCGCAACTCCACTCTGCACGCCGCGTTTGGCTGCATAAAAGTGGAACCGCAATTGGGTTAGCTTGGGGAAAGCGGCCAACGGTCATGCGAGAGTGCTCCCTGCTCTTAAACGTCAGAAACGATTAAGCTCTGCAATTTCCGTTACTACTGGGTCTTCAAAGGCGGAAAACAGCTGCAAACAGATTTAAAGCGCTGATACCCCAACAACTATAGGACAGTTTTCTCACCGGTGCGGCAAATTTCAGTTTTCCTTCACATCACCAAAACTGATGTTTGGCATACGGTACCGAAATTTTTTTAGCACCGTGTAAACAGCGAAACTTGGTCTCAAGCCAATAAGGTGACATTCGTTCTTAACTTAACTGTTTACACAGGTGGAATCATCACATGAAAGCTCTCAACAAATTTCTCATCGCATTTTCAGTTTTCGCGTTCTCTGCCCTCGCGCAGGCCGAAGGCGTCAGCCAGGAAGATATCGAGGCTGGTAACAACACTGCGTTTGAAACCCTTGACCTGTAATTCCGCAACCGGGCAACTGCAAAAGACAATGGGCGGTCATTTGACCGCCCATTTACCGTTGGAACCCTGTACCTGAAATTGGATATCCACACCCGCACCGCACTTGACTGCATCAGTCCTGAGCTTCGGGACCGGGCTCGAACGGTGAAACCGAGGCTGTGTCGACTGTGAACAGATGGCCAATTTTCCCGGCCAACCGTCCACTTTTCCCGGATCCGCCCAGCGGAGAATGGCCCTATCAAGGCGGCGGAAAAGTTCAGGTGCCGACCGTCGATCCCGATGGCAAGGCCGTGCTTGATCGGGTCAGACGAGAACGAGACCGGTTTGTGGGTCGGTTACCGGAATGCAGACGGCGTTATTCACACGGTGACCGTTGATTACGTTCTCGCTGCCACCGGCCGCACTCCCAATACCGACAAACTTGGACTTGAGAACAACGGTATGGTGCTGAATTCGCAAGGCGTGCCTGTCTACCACCCGCGCACGATGCAGACGAGCGAACCTCATATTTTTATTGCCGGTGACGCCAACAACGAGCTGCCGCTCCTGCATGAAGCCTCGGATGAAGGGCGCATTGCCGGACACAATGCGGGGCTCTACCCGTCTGTTGAATCGGGTCGCTGCCGGGACTGCTTAAATGCTACGCCCCCCTGGGCCCAGGCCAGCGCGCCGCGCTAAAGCATACTTTCTGCGATGGCTTTGGCCTTGACGGCAGCCTCAAGATCGCCTTCAACATGGGCTTTGACGATAGCGCCCTCTTTCAGAAAAAAGAGGGCGTTCGCCAGATCTTCGGCATCCTTGTCCGAGTCCCTGAGAGCCAGGGCGTGCTGTTTTAGCAGTTCGAAAATGCGCTTTTTGTGGGTCGCACACCGTTTATGGACCGGATGCTCCGGATCACTGTATTCCCCACAGGTGTTGATGAAAAAACAGCCATAGAAACGGTGCAACGTCGGGACTCGATTGTTGATCCAATCATTCACAGCATCGAACATTTCCAGGATCGCCTCGTTTCCGGGAGGCTGGCTATTCATCCTTTGTTCCAACCAGGTAAAGAACAGGTTATCCCGTTTTTCGACGACGGCTTCCACAAGACTGTCTTTGCTCTCAAAATGGTTATACAGCGTCTGTTTTGCGACGCCTGCCTCCTGAAGCACCTGATTAATGCCAATCGCATGAATTCCGTGCTCGTAAAAAAGCCTCAAAGCCGTGTCGACCAAATCCTGCCTTCTACCCATGTGTGCCCCCCCCTTTTTTCCTCTGACTTCATATTGACCAATATAGACCGATCTGTCTATACTCAGAAATAGACCGATCTGTCTATTTGTTGCAATCCAGGAACGAAGTATCAATCCATGTCGGTTTTTGATTGGTGTTCCCGTCGATTTGGTCGGGCGGATTGCTGATGAGTCAATCAACCAAGGACTTGAGGTTTCAAGTCTTGAGGCATGGAAACGAATCATATGGCCACTGTATTGAATAACTTGCCGAAACCAGAAGGTTCCAATCTGGCGGGTGACCTGGTCGAGGCATTGCAATCGGGTGACCCCAGGGCCTTCGATGAGGCCTACCGCAAATACCACCCTGTGATGCTGCGAGTTGCGCAGCGATATACCTCAGCGGCAGTTGCCGAGGATGCTACCCAGGAGGCGTGGCTGGCGGCTCTCGGCGCCATCTCATCGTTCGAAGGGCGATCCTCCCTGAAAACCTGGCTCTGCCGAATCGTCGCCAACAAGGCCTTGAACACCTACCGGGAAAATCGAAGAGAGTTTCCTGCAACACCAAGCCTGGAATTGCTATCGGAAAGCTCGCCTGAATATCGCTCGTTTGGACCGCCGACTCACCTAAGCGAACCGGAAATGGCTGTCCAGAGATCCAGGGTTCGTGACCGGATTCGGCTTGAAATGAAAACCATGAACCGGGATCACGCCAATGCGCTTTTGCTCAAAGGCATGAGCCCTCTGACCGGCTCTCAGGTATCCGATGTGCTAGCGATCTCGCACGGAAACCTTCGGGTCATCCTGCATCGGGCACGAAGCGAATTGGTCGCCCTGCTCTGAATCCGGCGGCCCAACTTATTGCCCATTTCCCCAAACTGGAGAAACCTCATGAGTACCCAACGTCCACCGCTTCCTCCGTTCACCCTCGAAAGCGCGATCGAGAAAGTCCGTCTGGCCGAAGACGGCTGGAACACTCGAGACCCCGCCCGAGTTGCCCTCGCCTATACCGAGAACAGCTCCTGGCGCAATCGAGCTGAGTTTGTTGAAGGGCGGGAACAGGTCGAAGGCTTCCTGTCCCGTAAATGGGATCGTGAACTGGACTATCGCCTAATCAAGGAACTCTGGACCTATACCGACAATCGCATCGCCGTGCGATACGCCTATGAATGGCATGACGACAGCGGGAACTGGTTCCGATCCTACGGCAACGAAAACTGGGAGTTTGATGCAGACGGCCTCATGCAACGACGGTTCGCGTGTATCAACGATTGCCCGATCAAAGAGACTGACCGGCTATTCCACTGGCCACTCGGTCGCAGACCGGATGACCACCCGGGCCTCAGCGAACTTGGTCTTTGAGTCCAGCGGCATTCGTATGGAATTTTTTCGCCAGGGTTATTAACCAACCAGGTCCCTAAACGGCAGGCCATGCTCTGGGATGGCCTGCCCGTCCAACTACCTCTTGCTCACGTCATCCCCCTCGTCACCCGGTACTGATGTTCAGTTGATCTGAGGCCCAATAAACGTGCTGGTCTCCGTGACTAACTCGCCATGCCTATCCTCCGTGCTTACTTCGAAGACAATATCGGTCGTGCCGCTTCCGATATCGGCCGGATGGAAAGCAATGGAGAACGGAATCTCTGTCTTCTCGCCCGGGGCCAGGGTAATGCCGTCCGGTCCTGTGACGGTGGCTCGTTCAACGCCCCCAGCCATAATCGTAAGAAATTGCCCGCGGTTGCTTTTGTTGGTCAGCTTCAGCAGGTAGCTGTTTTCAACCTGCCCTTCCGACGTGAACCGGTACATACCCCGGTCTCTCTCAACATCCAGTGTTACCAGGGGCCGGGACGCCACCCCCCAGGAGAAGAGGCCAACCATCAGGGCCAGGATGCCAAAGTAGCCAAGCAGGCGCGGTCTTAACAGGGTCGATGTGCCTCCATTCAATTGCCTTTCGCTGGCGTAACGAACCAGGCCCCGTTCGTAGCCCATCTTATCCATGATCGAGTCGCATGCATCTATGCAGGCAGCGCAGCCGATGCATTCCATTTGCAGTCCGTCACGAATGTCGATGCCGGTTGGGCACACCTGCACGCACATTTGGCAATCAATACAGTCGCCCAGCCGGTCAGTTCTGGGCTCTGAGTCTTTTCGACGAGATCCCCGGGGTTCACCACGCACGGCGTCGTACGCTATGACCAGAGAATCCGGATCCACCATGGACGACTGAAAGCGGCCATAGGGGCACATGTGAAAACAGACTTTTTCCCTCAGCCATCCGGCGTTCAGGTAGGTAGCCGCAGTAAAAAACAGGATCCAGAACACGGCCCACCCGGATGCCTCCATCGTCAGGATATCGCCGACCAGCCCCCGGATGGGTGTGAAATAACCCACGAACGTGATGGCCGTAACCAGGCTAACCAGTAACCAAAGGCCGTGTTTGTAACTACGACGGGCAACCTTGTTGAAGCTGAGTGGCGCACCGTCGAGTTTGATTCGTTTGGAGCGGTCCCCCTCTGCCAGGCGCTCGGTCCAAAGGAACACCCAGGTCCAGACACTCTGGGGGCAGGCAAAACCACACCAGACCCGGCCGGCCAAAGCGGTGAGAAAAAACAGCCCAAAGGCACAGATCAGCAGAATGGCTGAGAGCAGCACGAGATCTTCCGGCCAGAATGTGGCCGAGAAAATGTGAAACTTTTTCTCCGAGAGATCCCAGAGCACCGCCTGTCTCTCCCCCCAGTTCATCCAGGCCACCCCAAAATACAGCGCAAAGAGAACGGTGCCTCCCACGATCCTTAGTCGACGATAGCGTCCAGTGAAGCTCCGGGGCTGAATTTTGCCTGCCGTCCCGTCACGGGCGGAAGAAGATTCGAGTTGTTTAGCGGGGATGAGTTGAGTCATTAGCTGCGCACCTTGCCAATATTCGGTCGGAGGGATCGCAACAGGTTAATGAGTCGCAGCGGATAGGTGCAGGACCAGTGTTTTTAAAAACAATAGGGACAGATGAGAACGCTTCAGGCAATCAGTTCAGGCAGTCTCTCCAGTGCGGCGGTTCGGTCGGCAGTCCAGGGATGGGCATAGCTGATTCTCAGACAGTTGCCGAAACGCCCGGACACCGAGAACAGGCTACCGGGGGTAATCACGATGCCCTCCGCCAACGTTCTGGAATAAAGCCGCAGCGTGTCAATTTCTTCGGGGAGCTCAACCCAGAGTGTCAGCCCACCGCGGGGCGTTGTCGCTCGCAAGGGAACGGGCCAGTTGCCAAGCAATTCAAGCAACTGATCACGCTGAAGCCGAAGGCTTTGCCGATAGCGGCGAAGAAAAGCGGTGTATCCCCCCTCCGTTATAAACTCCGCCACCCCCTCTTGCAGGAAACGGCTGCTGGCGAGTTGAGACGTCAGTTTCAATTGCCGTATTTTCGAGTGCCACCGGCCGCCTGAAACCCACCCCATACGAAGGTCCCGTGAAAGCACCTTGGAAAACGAGCTGCAGTGGATGACCCGGTCGGACGTATCAATCGCCTTGAGGGTGTCGGGCACGCCGAGCCAGCCAGACTCTGCATAGATGTCATCTTCGATAACAGCGAGTTCGTGGCGGTCGGCGAGCTCTAGCAGGCGCTGACGGGCATCTGGCGGCATGATTGCACCACCGGGCGTCGCAAACGAGGGAGACACCACACAGGCTTTGACGTCCCAGGACTCCAGGGTCTTTTCAAGCGCTGAAATATCCATGCCGGTCTGCGGCGATGCGGGGATCTCGACCACCTTCAATTGCAGTTGCTCAATCAATTGAAGGACACCGTAGAAGCCGGGAGCCTCAACAGCAACCACATCCCCTGACTGGCATGCTGCCATCAAGGCCAGGAACAAGGCTTGCTGGCAACCGGACGTAATGCAGAAATCATCCGCATCCGCATTCCACCCCCTACGGGCGGAGCGGAGTGCGAGTTGGTGTCTCAATTCGCCGTCGCCAGCAGGCTCGTCGTAGTACTGGAAACTCCCCTTCTGGCGCCTCAAAGCTCTACCGATGCATCGATTCAGTTGGGTGATCCCCGGCGGTGGCTCAGCTCCATGAGGATTCGGAAGCAAATCAAAAGCTGCGCTTCGAGTCATGATGTCCTGGAACACCTGGCTTACCGACACAACCTGGGGCGGGTCAATCCTTGAGGCCTGTTTTGGACTTTCGAATTGGCGCCGTGACGGAGTTATGAAGAAGCCACTTCTTTCCCGGGCTTCAACAAGCCCCTGAGCTTCAAGCCGCTGCAGTGCATGCTGTACCGTTATCTTGGAGAGGCCATAACGCTGGCATAGCACTCTTATCGATGGCAGGCGTTCGCCGCTGTGCCATCGACCACTCTGGATACTCTGTTTCAGAGCCTCCTCAAGAACCTGGTACCTGGGTGTCTCCATGGTCATTAACGAATCCATCTCTCCTTATCTGCGCATTCCTGACCCTGCCGGAGCTGCACCCGGGCTGCAAGAATCATTCGCACAATAAAAAAAATTTCCAGCCAAATCGCGATGACTACAGAACCATAACCTCCTCCTTTTAGGAGGAACCTTTCATGACCGTTGATACCAGCACATCCAGTAACCATCCACCCACAAGGTCCGAGCCATCCGCTGATCGCCCCACGGGCAAAGACAAATGGCATAAGCCGAAAATCTCTCTCCCTGAAACCAGTTACGAAAAACAGCGCGTATTCAAGACCTACCCATACGTGACCATGCCATTGAATGGGTACTTTAAGTTCCTGGCCTCCCATGAATTCGCGATGCTGAAGCGCGCGGAATCCTTCCCGTTTACGCCTTCCTCGGTAGAGCTCCCCTCAGACCGAAGAACAATCTCATACCAGCACCTGCAAGGGAAAACGATTAAGCAATTAAATGCCGAAGGAGAGATACCCGAAGGCTTTTCAACCATCTCTACCTCTGCACAAAAGAGCTACACCGTTATCAACTGGTCCATATGGATCTGGGCAACAGCGGCAACATTATTGCCCTGAAATCCGGCCGCCCCGCCATCATTGATTTCGGTTCGGCAGTCTACCTTAAACACGTTCCAGCCTTTCTTCGCACCTGGATGAAACAAAAAGACATTCTCGGCGTGCTGAAGCATTGCCCGGCTAAACTGAGTTAACTCAAACGTTGCCCGATGTCAGGCTGAGGTCGACACCGACTGCTTCAATGCGTTGACCCAGTCTCCCAGATCGTTCAATGACTTTGATCCGGCATCCTGGCCTATCAACTGATCTCTTCTGAGAAGTACCAGGGTCGGTATTGCCCTGAGGCCGAACTTAACCGCCAGGTCATGCTTCGCATCCACGTTGATCTTAACGACCAGAGTCTCCGGGTTTAGCTCACTAAACTGTTCAAACACCGGGTTCATTGCCTTACAGGGCGCACACCAGGTCGCCCAGAAATCCAGCAATAACCACTCGTACTTGTGTGCCAGATCGCCCAGCTCATCAAAGGAATTCAGATTTACAATTGCCACAAGCAATAACCTCCGGATAACTGCTTCAAGGAATAAAAAGAGCGCATTCGGCGAACACTATCGATGCGAGGTTAATGCCGAATGCGCCAAGGGGTGAGTGATGGGAAATCAACCTCTCTTCAGTCGCGAGGTGATCGCTTTGTCCAGTGACCATAAACCAGGACCACACATTGCGAGGGCCAAAAGAATGAGCCCCCAGACAACGTGATAAAGCTCGGCAGCCGGCGCAATCATTTCAAGGCTGATGACCGCCACAATATTGATGACAAAGAGACCCGCGGCGGACAGCAACGAAAACAATCCGAGAACCAGCAGAACAGGAAACACCAGCTCTCCGAATGTCGCCAGAAATGCCGCGACTTCAGGACTGAACAATGGAACGCTGTATTCCTCCTCAAATAGGAACAGAGTGGTCCCCCAGTCATCGATTTTTGTCAGGCCTGCCTTAAAGAAAACCCAGGCGACGTAGACGCGACCAACCAGCAAGGATATCGGCAATAGACTTCCTATCAGGCGCTGAACCGATTCGTTAACCCCATAGAAACTGTAAGCTAAGGATTTCATGTCCATCTCCAACTAATGAATTCGCTTGGCACTCACGATTACTCTTTTCGCAATCATGTCCTGCAGCCAACCAGATAAGTTCTTTTCAAGAAGAAGGTCTTCGCCCAGGGCCTGAGCAATACTTCTTTGCTCCTTCAGGTGCTCAAGTACCAGAAAATCCCTTTCCGGAACGGCCTGCACCATTCCCCGCCCGCCTGACCGGAAAACCAGCGCATTCTGGCCCTGGCCCTTGGCAATCATCCTTCTGGCCTGAGCAAAACTGAGGGTCTCCCGCGGGTTTGGACTCTTGTGTGCTTCCCAGATACTGACAACCGGATGAGTCGACCTGAAAAACTGCACCGCACCGTTGAGGATCAGGGTGCAGCGGGCCAGCCCCTCTTCGATCACTGAAAAGCCCTCGACATCCAGCTCGTCGTAGTGGATTCGCTCCACCTGGCTCACGTGGCTATCCAGCCTTGAGACATCCGGGATATAAGGCACCTGATCCGAAACCCGGTGCGAGGCTATCCAGCCAGGAAAGCCCCAACCGAAATCCGCCCAGTCACCGCTCTGCTTTTTCATCATCCTGAAATAGTCGGTCGCCAGCCCCTGAAACACAGACGGTCCCACCAGCGCCTTAACCGTTGGGTATTGATACCCCAGGGCACGAACCGCCTTCGCTTCTATCCCGAACCGGTAAACATCCGCATTTGCCAATACTGGCGCCCCACTATCGCCAAACACGTACCCCAGGAACTGACGTTGGTACTCAGACAGGTTCATTTTTTCGCTCTCCACCCGGCTAGCCTGCGCTGCGCCTTTTTCGCCCTGGTTGCCTCACCGAGAAGCGTTCCCCACGATGGAAGGTTCGAATCCCATTCGATCAGTGTGGGTCGGGGCCCAAGCTGATTAAGCGTCTTCTGATAGGCTCCCCATCCAGCCTCCGAGACCGGGCAGGCATGATCGTCAATCAGGAGTTCCGATGCTGCGACGGGCGTTGACCCTGCAAGGTGAATTTCCATGATGGCATCGCTAGCCACGGCCTCTATATAGCGATCAACGTAATCCTCCGGCGTTGGCACCCGGGCATTTCGGGCGTTCACCATGAGGTTGTTGATATCGAGGATCAGCCCACAGCCAGTGCGCACCACAATCTCGTTCAGGAAGTCAGCTTCGTCGAACTCACTGTGTTCGAAATCGATGTAGGCACAGACATTCTCAACAGCAATCCGGCGCCCCAGGTAGGATTGAACGCGGTCAATATTGATCACCGCGTGATGCAGACTTTCCTTTGTATAGGGGATGGGCAGAAGGTCACCACCATGGAATAGCCGCCCCCCGATCCTGGCCCAGGTGAAACACAGGTGATCCGACACCAGTACTGGATTCACGCGCTCGACCAGCCGCTTGAGCTTCTTCAGGTAATCGTCAGGAACAGCCTCAACAGACCCCAAACCTGCTGAAGTGCCATGCAGGCTTATCGGTGTGTTATCCGAAATGTCCTGCAGCAGCTCGACGGCAACTCCCGCCTCTGCGAAGAAATTCTCCGAGTGCACCTCGAGGAAATCTGCCGCAACGGCGTTTTCCAGAGCGTCCTGGTAGTGGTCAGGCCGCAACCCAACCCCAACAGCGGAACGCTTCAGAGACGACGGCGACGAGACTGTGTCCTGACGATTGCTCATGACACCTAACCTTTCCCGGCAATAATTTTCATGGCGGTTTCTTTGTCGAACCCACCCAGGTCCTCACAGGTGCCTTTTTCGACAACCTTGTACTCGCCCGGATCGTTAGCGACCTTCGCTTGTCCGGCGCAGGAATGGGTACCGGCCAGGTTTGCACAGTCATTTCCACCGACTGCCGAAATGCCGTAACACTTTTCCTTGCCACCGGCGTGGGCCATGGGTGCCGCGACGGCTCCGGCCAGCGCTGCGGCAAAGGCCGCGCTGATAAGAAGTTTCTGGTTCATCTCGATCACCTTTCAGTTTTCAGTTCCGGGTCCTTGCCTTGAACAGAAGAGGACCCGGAAAACAGTCAGATCACTGCCACAGCATTAAAGCTCTGAAGCTTCGACAGTCTTGATGTCCGGCCAGATGTCATTTGCATCTGCAATGAAGCCCGGCACATCGGTAAGCCAACGCTTCTGGACGTCTTTATTCAGGTTGAGGTAAAGCTTGTTATCGACGATTCTCCAGGCCTCTGGATCCACATCGAATTTCTTCTCCATGGTGACGCCAAAAGCACAGTAACCGCCGTACTGGGGTGCGTAAGCACTGGGATCCGCGCGGAACCGATCACGGTTCTCAGCGCTTGCGAAGTGATAGATCGCGTTCTTGTAGGTGGCGGTGAATTCGTCAGAGCCCTGGGTGGCCTCTGAATCGGAAAAGTACGCAACCGGGTCATAGCCACTGATGGCTACGTCGTTGGCATTGGCGTTCATATCGATATCCGCCGCGAAAGCACCAACCGCTGCGCTCATAGAGGCAACCGCAACCAAAGCACGAAGTTTCTTGAAACGAGTCATTTTGAATCTCCTTTGAGTGAATGATGACTACGTTTGAAACATTAAGGCCTCGCGGGGTACTGAATGCGTACGATCGTTCAGACTTTTATGCCAATTATCTGGGGGTGGATATGGACAGGCTTTCTTACATACTCGAGCAGTTGAATGTTAATGCCGGGGTGTTTTTCAGCGGACAGCTCTGCGGACTTGCCTCTTTCGAGGAGGAAGGAACGGGATACATCCATGTCCTTCGCGCGGGGTCACTCGATATTATCGAGGCCAACGGAGAGAAGGTTATGCTTCAGGAGCCTACGCTGGTCTTTTCAGTGCGTTCTCAGCCACATCAGCTGTTCGGAGGTCATAGGGAGGGTGCGGAACTGGTCTGCGCATCCGTCAAGTTTCAGACAGGCTCCCGGAATCCGGTTCTCGAGGCGCTCCCGTCCGTTGTCATTCTTCCGCTGTCTTCCGTTCAGGGCCTGGAGTCTTTCGTGAACGTTCTTTTTTCGGAAGCGGAAGCCGGACGGGAGGGCAAAGACGCGGTGATGAACCGCCTGGTGGAAGTCATCTTCGTCAACGTTCTCAGGCATATCGTCTCGGAAGGAGCCACACCGAAAGGCATGCTCTCGGCACTGGCTGACAGGCAGTTGAGCAAGGTTCTCCACTACATCAATAGCAATCTCAATGGCGATGTGTCCGTCGAGAGACTTGCGGATGTGGCAGCTATGTCCCGGTCAACGTTCATTCAGCACTTCAAGAGCCTGCTTGCACTGGCGCCGGGTGAGTATGTCCAGAACACCCGCATAGCGACTGCCAAAAAGCTGATGCTGAAAGACAAGCCCATGTCGATCATAGGTTTTGAGGTCGGATACGAAGACGCCTCCGGTTTCTCCAGAGCCTTCAAGAAAAACACGGGAATGACACCAAGGGATTGGAAGAAATTGAATATGACGGCCATTGCGTAACAAGGCCATCAAATTTGCAAAGAAGACACAAAGTTTGAACGCTGCTTCTCAAACTCCGCACAGTCAATCCCGCGTGAGGCCATGGCCCGCGTCCAACAATCCTGGCCGATCTGTTTCACTTTATCTCGCAGCCAGATAACGCCGGGATCCCGATCATGACGGGCATGCCAGGCCAGGTAAAGACTGGTCGGATCCACGTCGATGGGCAAGTCCCTGGTCACAAGGCCGGAGCAAAAGTCGCAATCACCGGTAATGACCTCGGGAATGGCCGCCACCAGATCGGACTTTCGCAGCAAATCCGGTACCGCAGAAAAGTGGTTTACTGTCGCTACGACCCTGCGCTCCAGCCCTTGCTTGCTGAGTGCACTGTCCACCACACCATGGGCGTCTCCGGACATGGTCGCCAGGAGGTGGCGCGCGGCCAAAAATTCGTCGAGATCAATGTCCGTCAGACCCAACGGGTGGTCCTCTCTCATTGCCAGGACATACCCGGTATCGAACAACCAAACGCTCCGAAGACTGTGGTCGGGCTCCGCCAGCACCCCAATCACCAGATCAACATTTGCCTCACGAAGGTGCTTCACTGCCGTATCCGGCGAGATTCACGCGGATCGAATCGCGAGGAATTGACAGCGCTGGACAGCTCAAAGAGAGGAGACCGAACCTGGTCCCAAAGACTCAGAGCATAGGAGGTGGGTTCAACCTGTCGCCCCCTCTTCACGAACACCGGGTCCTTCCAGACCGTACGCATACGAGAAACAACATTCGAGACCGCTGGTTGTGTCATTCCAAGACGGTCCGCCGCCCGAGTAATGGACCCTTCGGTCATGATGGCATTGAACACGTGCAACAGATTGAGCTCTTGGTTCTTCATCATTCTTCACTTTGCAGGTGAGAGTTGGAGACGTTCGATACATTCCCAAAGACTCCCTTGAAGAAGATCTGTTACCAAAAAAAATGAATTAATTCCGACGGCACAGTGCCAAGCTTCGGTCCAGCCTTGAGCGCGCCAAGGCAAGCGCCAGCCCTCCCCTTCAGTCATGCTCCTCATGACCCATCGACTCAAGCAGCTCTTCCACCTCAGACTGGCTGTACCGGGGAGTGATGTGCTGCGGGCAATTCCAGTCAAACGCCTCGACATGGATAATCATTCCCCGCTCCACCCGGGCCTTGTAGCCATCATCGTGCAGACGTGCCAACGTTGAGGCATCGGAGCTATCGACCAAACGCAGACGGCCAAGCAGTTTCAGCCGCCTCCGGTTGGGGTAATCCATAAAGAACAAAGCCACCCGATCATTGCTCTGCACATTGCCGGTGGTTACGTATTGGCGGTTGCCGGAATAATCGGCAAAGCCCAGCGTTGATTCATCGAGAACCTTCATAAAGCCCTTGGGACCGCCCCGATGCTGAATATATGGCCAGCCGGTTTCACTGACACTGGCGATATAAAAACTGTCCCTGGCGGCAATAAACGCCGCTTCCCGGTCCCTGAGGAGATGATTACAGTCAGGTCTCGAATCCAGAGCCGAGTATCCGGAACGACTCCCCATTAATTCCTGGATCCGCCTTACTGTCCTGGTGAACGCGATTTCCGCAAATTTGTGTGCCATGGCAGCCTCCTTTGGCTTCAAACCATCAAAAGAAACCGGGAAGCCAACGGAAGTGACTGCACCCGATTCCCCGTCATCGAGACTTATGAGAAAGCTCGGCAAGGGTTCAGGCTTTCCCTGAATAGCTTCCAGTAGCTCGGCTGGCACGAATGTTACAAATTACGCACAGGTTTCTCGGCTGATGGTCCAAATGCCCGCCTCTGCGATGTCTTAGGCAGTCCCCGTCGGACTGATCAGCATTCGATAGCATTAACGGCGAGACCGCCCCGGGAGGTCTCCTTGTACTTTTCCTGCATATCTTTCCCTGTCTCCCGCATGGTGCTGATGACCTTATCCAGAGAGATAAAGTGTTTGCCGCTGCCCCGCAGCGCCATTTGCGCGGCGTTGATCGCTTTCACCGCAGCAATTGCGTTTCTTTCAATGCATGGCACCTGAACCAGCCCTCCGACCGGATCACAGGTCAGCCCCAGGTTGTGCTCCAACCCAATTTCCGCGGCGTTCTCTACCTGTTCCGGCGATCCACCCAGCACCTCGCACAATCCAGCCGCGGCCATCGCGCAGGCGGATCCCACCTCACCCTGGCAACCCACTTCAGCGCCGGATATCGAAGCGTTTTCCTTGCACAGTGCGCCAATCGCTGCCGCTGCCAACAGAAATTCGGTGACATGATTTGCCGACGCCTGCGGCTCAAACTCCATGTAGTACATGAGAACGGCCGGAATAATGCCCGCGGCGCCATTGGTGGGTGCCGTCACCATACGTCCACCGCAGGCGTTTTCCTCATTGACGGCCAATGCGTACAGGTTCACCCAGTCCATCGCGCCCAATGTTGAGCTGATGACATTGGGCTGAGCACACCGAAGCAAGGCCTGATGCAGTCCCTTGGCACGTCGTTCGACCGCCAATCCTCCGGGGAGCGGACCTTCCTTGCGCAGGCCGGAGGCAATGCAGTCTTGCATCGCGGCCCAGATCGCCATCAGCTCGTGCCGGATCTCGGGCTCAGAACGCCAGACTTTCTCGTTCTCCATAACCAGCTGGCTGATCCGGAGCCCACTCGTTTTGCAGAGTTGAAGCAATTGCGATGACCGACTGAAGCCGTACGGGACTGATGCCTGAGGCACCAGTTTCGCGCCCTCCACGGCCTCACTTTCCTCGATCACAAAGCCACCGCCTACGGAATAGAAGGTGTTGTCGTAAAGCAGTCGGTTATTCTGATCCAGGGCCTCGAGTCGAAGAGCGTTGGGGTGATATGGGAGTGTCTCGTTGAGGAAGCAGAGGTCCCGGTCCCAATCGAAAGCCACAGGATATTGCCCAGGCAGCTCCAGGATCCCGGTCTGTTTGAGACGTTCGATGGTGGGCGTTATGGCTTCGGGATCAACACAGTCCGGACGATTGCCCATCAGGCCTGCTACCACTGCATGGTCGGTGCCATGCCCGATCCCGGTCGCGCTTAGCGAGCCAAATAGCTCGATCCGAATACGGCGGACTTGGGCAATCACACCGGCAGTTTCAAGCTGCCGCGCAAACGTTGCAGCGGCCACCATGGGGCCCACGGTGTGGGAGCTGGACGGGCCAATCCCTATTTTGAACAGGTCGAACACAGATACAGACATAGGACCACCCAACGGGCTTATCGGTCACGGAGGCCAGATCAATCCTGGCCCCTTCCTTCAGTGTAGACCCGACCCTTCAGCTCATTCCAGACGTCGCCCTCACTCTGCCCCGGACTGGGTTATGCCCAGCCGCTTGTTGACCGCATCGCGAATCTCCCGGTAGCGCTCGGGATTTTTCGCCAGGGTCTCAAGATTATCCTCAGGAAAGATCTCTCGCTTCTTTGTTTCGGCTTCTTCACCGGAGAAGATTGCTGGCAACAACTGCTCCAGACAACGCAACATGACTTCGGGCGACACCGACGCGCCCGGGGAAGCTCCCAGGAGCGTGCCGTAGGTTTTGTCAGACGACACAAGGATCTCGGTGCCCATCTGCAAGTCCCCATCTTTGATAATCTGCACGCGCTGACCGGCTTCAACCGCCTTCCAGTTGAATTTTTTGCTCATGCCAGGGGCGAAGCTATCCAGTTCCTCGAACATGCTTTTTTCGCCCTTGAAGGTCTCCGACACCAGATATTTAACCAGCGGAAAATGCTCCATCGCGACGTTCAGCAAGCCGGGGATATCGTGCAATCGCATTGAACGCAGGTAATCCAGGAATCCACGCCCCCGTTCAAGAACCGGCTTGAATGAGGCAAAAGGGCCGAAAAGTAGGTAGTGCTGGCCATCGGCTACCCGCAAATCAAGGTGCGGCACGGACATCGGAGGTGCACCGACCTTCGCTTTGCCATAGGTCTTGGCGCGATAGTGATCGGCCTGCTCGGCGCTGATCGGGGCCTGCAGGAAACGCCCGCCTACCGGAAAGCCGGTAAACCGCTTCGCAAAAGGCAGGTGGCTCTTTTTCAGAATCGGGAACGCACCACCACCCGCGCCTACAAACAACACATCGGCCTTGTATTGAGTGGCAACGCCCCCGCTTTCGGTTTCGACCAACCAGCTCCCGGCTGGACTGCGGTGCACACGTTTAACATGGGTACCATATTGGATCTTTACGCCGAGATCGTTCACGGCGTACTCCGCCATCTGCTCCGTCAGAGCACCAAAATTGACGTCCGTGCCCGTCTCAATAGCGGTCGCCGCCATTTTTTCGTGACGGGGCCGCTCCTCCATGGTGTAGGGAATCCAGCTTTTAATTTCGTCGAAATCTTCGGAGTAACGCATCTGCTCAAAGAAATGGTGAGCCGACATTTCCTTGAAGCGTAACCTCAGCTCCTCAATCGCAGACTCGGCAACAATGGTGCAGTGTTTGGTCTGATTGATGAACGACTTTGGATCCTTGATGGCCCCCTTCTCGACCAGATGAGCCCAGAATTGCTTTGCAACGTTGAACTGGGCATGAATCTTCAGGGCTTTTTCAACCGAGATGACCTCTTCATCCACCGGGGTGTAGTTAAGCTCGCAGTTTGCTTCATGCCCGGTGCCGGCATTATTAAATACCCAGGAGTTCCCCGCTCCGGGACCATCGAGTCTCTCAAGAATGGTGATCTCTAATTCCGGTGCAATCTCTTTGGCCAAAGTGGCGAACGTGGTTCCCATGATGCCCGCGCCAATGATGATCACTCTCATAAATGTTTCTCGCCAGTCTGGATGTTTGAATGTGCGGTAAGACCTTATTTTCTATACCTGAATTCGTCTAGCCCTTGCCTTCTCCCAGCACGAACTCCTGCAAGCGTTCAACGTCACTTGCCAGAGGTAGTGCCTGCTTGGCGTGCCGAAACGCCAGGCCAGACTGATCGCGTGCGGCTTTGCGCATAGGCGCGTCTCCAAGCTCAGCCAATCCCGCAAGCGCTTTTTGTAGCCGGATCATTACTTCGATCGACTTGGCACCATCACGGGCGATGGCACTGAACGCATCCTCGAACATGTCGTCAAGCGACAGTTCGGGGATCAGGACCCGGTCATACTCCACTGCCCGTGAGTCATCAGGCACTGCGTTACGAACCCAGGTAACAAAAAGCCGAACCAGGGAGTCTATGACGCCGATGGCCGTCCCCGGGTCGTTCACGGCTGGAGAAAGAGCCCGACTTGCGATCTCGGACATAACAATCAGGCCAAACCGGGGGTCTTCGTCGAACGTCCTGAAATCGCCTAGCACAAACGCCTCGCCGATTTTTTTCGTCAGACCCTCGCCTGTCTTACGGACACCATCGTCACTCTGTTCACCATCAGGCCTCAAGTATGCGACAGGCTGATCGGGCATCTTGAAACACCCCGGTAGTATAGCAACTTCGATTTGAAGGCGGCCTTTCTTCGCAATGGCTTGCAAGGCCGCAACATCGATGTGTTGTACGTAACCGATCGAGTCCACCGTCACCGCTACACCTTCGGTCGAGCCAAAGGCCTTGCGGGCGCCCAGTGTCGGATGCCGACCACGCTGACGAAGGGTGCTTTCTGCAGCGGCCTCGACTTTTGAAACGGTATTCCCAAGTCGACCAAGGCGCGCAATTGCATCGACCCATTTCAGGAAATTCAGAATAACCAGGGCGAACACGATGAGCGTGATGATCAGCAGTGAAAAAATACCGCCCTTCTCGTAGTACCCATTAGTGACGGCAACCAGACCAACAATGCTGAAGATGAATGCCCCCACAAATGTTGATAAGGCATTCTGGGAGCGGTCATCCGACACAACCACGGTAAACGTTCGGGGCGTCGCACTTCTGGCCGCGGATTCGTAGGCGGCCAGCATGGAACCGACGGCGAACACGGCGATCACAAGCATACTCGACGACATCACGGTCAGGAGTTTTTCAACCGAATCGGATGAAATGTCGGGGAGAAAGCCCAAAAACTCCACAACATCCGCCGTCTTTGCCAGTAAAGCAACCGCGATCGACACCAGACAAAAAAGAACCGGCTTGACCCAGAGACGCTCTCCCAACCGATTCATAAGGAATTTCAGCTTGTCGTTCATACACCACTCGATGTGCGTGTCGGTTTCGGCCGCCATAATCGCGCCGGCGTTTACTACAGTGTAGGTTTGATTTGCGCTCTAACAGACGCGGCACTAAACATTAAAATCCCGGCCATGGGTCTATTTTCGTCGTGCAGTTTACGTTAAGGTAAAGCCCGACCTGCAATGAATCACACCAGATTCCGTCAGGCTGTCTTCGATGACATTAACTACACTCCCAAAAGGAGTGTTTTGTTCCTCAGGCCGACACCCCAGGAAGAGGATTATGACAACAACAAAGTCTAAAGTTGTGTATTCCCCAGTGTTTACAGACGGTGCGGAATTCCGTATTCCCACTTTCAAGCTTCTGAAACAGGATGGCTCGCTCTACAAGAGCGCCAAGGCTCCTGATCTCGACAAAGACAAGGCCCTTCGCATCTACCGGGCCATGATCACCACCCGAATACTCGATGAGCGCATGCTCGCTGCCCAGAGGCAGGGGCGATTGAGCTTTTACATGCAGTGTACCGGCGAAGAGGCGGCCGTGATCGGCAGTGCCGCGGCGTTGGATGACAACGACATGATCATGGCTCAGTACCGCGAACAGGGCGCCCTCGCCTACCGCGGCTTTTCCATTGACGAGTTCATGAACCAGTTGTTCGGCAATGAAATGGACTATGGCAAGGGCCGCCAGATGCCTGTCCACTACGGTTCGAAAAAGCTGAACTACATGACCATTTCGTCGCCGCTTGCGACCCAGATCCCTCAGGCCACCGGCTATGCCTATGGCCAGAAACTGCGGGGCGACGGGCACTGCACCATCACCTACTTCGGTGAAGGCGCCGCTTCCGAAGGTGATTTCCACGCGGCCCTGAACATGGCCGCCGTTCACCGCGTTCCGGTGATTTTCCTGTGCCGTAACAACGGCTACGCCATTTCCACACCCGCGGCCGAGCAGTTTGCCGCCGACGGTGTCGCACCACGGGCCTATGGCTACAAGATGGACGTGATCCGGGTGGATGGTAACGACATCCTGGCAATGTACGAGGCGACCCGGGAAGCCCGCCGCCTGGCGGTGGAGCATAACCGTCCCGTGCTGATCGAAGCCATGAGCTATCGCCTTGCCGCCCACTCGTCTTCCGACGACCCGTCTGGCTACCGCAGCAAGGACGAGGAAGCCGTATGGCGCGAAAAAGACCCCATCCTGCGCATGCGCCTCTGGCTCGAAAGCAAAAAGTGGTGGAGTGAGGACGACGAGAAGCAGCTGCAGGAAAACATGCGCCGCGAAGTGCTTGAAACCATGAAGCGGGCGCAGAAGCGGCCACCACCCCCGCTGGAGACGCTGGTGAGCGATGTCTACGACGAAGTTCCGCCGGTTCTGGCGGAGCAGTTTGACAAACTGAAGGCGCATATCCGCCGCTACCCGGATGAATATCCAAAGAGTGCCGAGCACGCCAAGGGAGGGGCCTGATATGTCCAAGATGAATATGCTCCAGGCCATCAACAATGCTCTTGACACCGCCATGGCTGCGGACGAGCGGGTACTCTGTTTCGGTGAGGATGTCGGCGTATTCGGCGGCGTTTTCCGCGCCACCAGCCACCTGCAACAGAAGTACGGTAAGGCCCGCTGTTTCAATACCCCGCTGGTGGAACAGGGCATCATCGGCTTTGCCAACGGCCTGGCCGCTCAGGGCTCCGTGCCCGTGGCCGAGATCCAGTTTGCGGACTATATCTTCCCGGCATTCGACCAGATCGTTAACGAATCCGCCAAGTTCCGCTATCGTTCAGGCGACCTGTTCAACGTGGGAGGCCTGACCATCCGTGCCCCATACGGCGGCGGGATTGCCGGTGGTCTCTACCACTCCCAGTCACCGGAAGCCTACTTTGCCCACACTCCGGGACTGAAAATTGTGGTGCCGCGCAATCCCCACCAGGCCAAGGGTCTGCTGCTGGGTGCCATCCATGACGCCAACCCGACTCTGTTCTTTGAGCCGAAACGCCTCTACCGGGCTTCCGTCGGCGAAGTGCCAGACGAAGATTACCGCTTGCCGCTGGGCGAAGCCGAAGTCATCAAGGAAGGCACGGACATTACGTTGCTGGGCTGGGGTGCCCAGATGGAAGTCATCGAGCAGGCGGTAGAAATGGCCGAGAAAGAGGGCATTTCCTGCGAGGTCATCGACCTGAGGACCATCCTCCCCTGGGACGTGGAAACCGTGGCCAATTCGGTGTTCAAGACCGGACGCCTGGTGGTTACCCATGAAGCTCCCCTGACCGGCGGCTTCGCCGGTGAAATCGCCGCGACCATCCAGGATCGCTGCTTCTTGTATCTGGAATCTCCGATCGCGCGGGTTACCGGGATGGACACGCCCTTC
Source organism: Marinobacter sp. F4206 (assembly GCF_019392195.1). Taxonomy (NCBI): domain Bacteria; kingdom Pseudomonadati; phylum Pseudomonadota; class Gammaproteobacteria; order Pseudomonadales; family Marinobacteraceae; genus Marinobacter; species Marinobacter liaoningensis. The sequence continues at coordinate 114,027 of NZ_JAHXKI010000001.1, read as the reverse complement.
CCGTTGGTGCTGGAAAAAGAGCACCTGCCCAATCACCTGAAGGTCTATGAGGCCATCCGGGCGAGCGTCGAATTCTAGGCTGATATCAGGACAGGAGAGCGAATATGAGTGATTTTATACTGCCCGATATCGGTGAAGGTATCGTGGAATGCGAACTGGTCAAATGGCTGGTCAGTGAAGGCGATGTTATTGAAGAAGACCAGCCAGTGGCCGAGGTGATGACCGACAAGGCCCTGGTGGAAATCCCGGCACCCTACAAAGGCAAGGTGACCCGCCTGTATTACAAGGAAGGCGATATCGCCAAGGTTCATGCCCCGCTGTTTGAGCTGGTGGATGAGAGCGATAGCGCGGGCGAGGCCAAGCCGGAGCCCGCGGAATCAGCCCCATCCCCCGACCAGGCGCCGAAGCCCGTCGCAACCCCGGATTCCGGCGACAATGCCACCGAAGACTTTATCCTGCCGGATATCGGTGAAGGGATTGTGGAATGCGAAGTGGTGGAATGGCGCGTGGCCGAGGGTGACGAGATCGAGGAAGACCAGCCGGTGGTCGATGTCATGACTGACAAGGCGATGGTCGAGATTACCGCACCCAAGGCTGGTCGGATCACCAAACTCTATCACCAGCAACAGGAAATGGCCCAGGTGCATTCGCCGCTGTTCGCGTTCATTCCACGCGATCGCGAAGAATCCATCGGGGCAAACGCCGAATCGACAACGGCGCCAGAGCCCAAGTCGGCGCCGGCTGCTCCGGTCGCGGCCGCAAACCGGCAACGAATTCCTGCCAGCCCGGCTGTTCGCCGACTGGCCAGGGAACACGAACTCAGCCTGGGTGACATTGCCGGCTCCGGCAAGGACGGCCGGGTCTTGAAGGCCGATGTACTCGCCCATCTCGAGCAACCCGCGCAAGCCTCGCAATCCGAAGGTGACTCAGAACCGGCCGGTAACGGCGAAGCACGCAGACAACCAGAGCGTGAGCAGGAAGTCCGGGTAGAGCCTCTCAGGGGTATAAAAGCCGCCATGGCACGGAGCATGGTGGCCTCGGCGACCACCATTCCTCACTTCATCTACAGTGAAGAGATTGACGTCACCGACCTGCTAAGGTTGCGGGAACAGCTCAAGCCGGAGGCCGAAGCCCGAGGCTCAAGGCTGACGTTGATGCCCTTCTTCATGAAGGCCATGGCCCTGGCGGTTCAGGAATTCCCGGTGCTCAACAGTCGTCTCAATGACGACGTCTCCGAGATTCACTACCTGCCCAGCTGCAACATCGGCATGGCCGTGGATGGAAAGGCGGGGCTGATGGTACCGAACGTCAAGGGCGCTGAAAGCCTGACCCTATTGGGTATTGCCGACGAAGTGACCCGGCTGACCGAAGCGGCCCGCTCAGGCCGTGTCAGTCAGGAGGACCTCAAAGGCGGCACCATCACCATTTCCAATATCGGCGCACTGGGTGGCACTTACGCATCGCCCATTATCAACGCGCCGGAAGTGGCGATCGTTGCTCTCGGCCGGACCCAGAAGCTGCCACGCTTTGATGCCAATGGCCAGGTGGTGGAACGCGCCATCCTTACCGTAAGCTGGGCTGGAGACCATCGCATCATCGACGGCGGCACCATCGCGCGGTTCTGCAATCGCTGGAAGGGTTACCTGGAATCGCCGCAATCCATGCTGTTGCATATGGGCTGACGGGGCATCATGGAGCAGAAGACTCAACTGCAGCAGTTCTATATTCCTGAAGAGCAGTCGATCTATCTGCTCAGCCATGATGACGCCAAGAAGCTGAAGGACTGGGTGGCACTTTGTACCACCCAACTCCGCCAACTCGGGTACCGGGACATTGAGCTGATTGGCAAGGGTGCCTACGGCTTTGTGTTTTCCGGCCGCCTGCCGAGCCAGAGCAGCAGTGGCCCCGAGCATGTCTTCAAGTTCACCCGCATCAACCTGCCCCAACATTTGCAGGATCGGCTCGAGGACGAAGCCTATATCCTCGAGCAGGTCCGCCACCCCAGAGTGCCGCGGCTGATTTCCTACGAGCGCGCCAATAAGCAGCCTATTCTGGTCATGGAACGAGCCGCCGGCCTTAACCTCGAGGAAGTCTCCCTGCATGAGGGGCGCCTGAAACCCCGGCTGATCATACGAATCGCTGACCAGCTTGCCGACATTTTGCGCAGCCTGCGCCGCGAAAATGGCCCGGCCGGTCGCCCCATCGTACATGGTGACATCAAACCATCGAACCTGGTCTTCGATGCCAGCACCGAGAACATCGCTCTGATTGACTGGGGCTCGTCGGTCTTTGCCCAGCTGGACGCGAACCAGCAGTTCATCACCGCCAACGTGATGGAACTGATGTCCGATAACCTCCAGCAAACCAACGCCCGGCTAGGTGATGTCTACTTCATCGGCGAAGAACAGCTGAACGGCGGCCTGTCGTCACCCCGTTTTGATGAACAGGGCGCGGCCGGTACGCTGTATGCCCTGGCTTCGGCCCAATCGTGCCGTTTTGGTCATCGGGCCATTCCCGCCACCTCACTGGGGCTGCCGATGGAATTTGCACGCATGCTCGATGGCATGCTGGCACCGGATCCCGAAACCCGCCGCAAGGCCGGCGATTACTACCTGAAGGAAATGCCCCGGATGGCGCGCACGGTGATGATTGATCTGCCGGAGCAACCGGTAGCCCCGCAGGTGCCCGTCTGGGTTCGGGAGTCGGATCAGGAAATCGACACGGTGGTCTACAGTTCGCGGAAATCCTTCCTGCGCGAAGAAGGCGCACCCGAAACCCTTAACGACGTCAACGACGTGCAGCTCGACCGCTACTACAAGAACTTCATGCAGGGCATGGGCGAAACGGAAAAGGCCTTTCTCGCTGCGGTCAGCCGATTGGGCCGATACCCTGTCGAGGGAGGCCTGGCGGTTCGCTGGGAAACCGACGGCGTTTACATCGACACCTCCCTGAACCTTCATGATCCGGCGTTGAAGTCCGCCTTCGTTCAAGCAGTCAACAACATGGTCTATCTGGCCCAAGCGATCTACCGCAAAGGCATCTTCAAGAGCTGCCTATTCAATGCCCGCAACACCCTACACATCGACCGGGATGAACCCGGACGGCCATTTCTGGTGTCGCCCGACATGAAATTGCATTACGAAGTCAGCGCTGCGCCGGAGGTAGAAGACGAATCTCGCGTGCACTCCTACTTCGAGGATGGCCCGGACCCGGAAGAATTTCTGGTCCTGCCCGAGACCATCATTCACGCGCTGGAAGCGCTGAACAATATCCATCACACCGGCATGATCATCTTCGAGGCTCTGCCCCGCCACCTGAAGATTCACAGTCATTACCGACTGCTCGATCCGGACCGGGAGCACGAATTCAGCCGGCTGCTGGACAAGATCCTGTCATCGGTCGAACAGATAGCTGGCCTCGGCGTTTCCGGGTTCATGAAAATGCCCTACAAGGACACCCGTTTCTTCCCGCACATCGAGCGTTTGCCTGAACGCTTCTACCCCCGAAACCCCAAAGCCGAAAGTGTCGCTCACTCTCAGACGCCCAACCGCCGCATTTTTTCATAAAGCGAGGCCCGCGATTCTGACAGGGATGCCTGAACAGGATGCGCTGAACGGAAAAGTAAGCGTATCCCTTCAGGAATTTTTCTCACTGCCGATAAACCAACCAATAATTCAATAAAGGATCTCGCTTTGGCCTTCTCATTTCTCGAATCGACAGAACGTAAACTGGGCGTACCGGGAAAACTCCTGATAGCTCCAGCGTTCATCCTGCTGCTTTTTGCTGCTGTCACACTGTTCAGTGTTCGCGAATTCCAGTTGCTCGATGAGCATATGAACACGGTGGCCAGGGATCTGGCACCCGACACGTCCCTTGGTACCGATTCCATTATCAGTGTCTACCGCATGCGCCTTCGGGTGGCAGACTTTTTCTCGACCGGGAACGAGAAAGTGCTTGGTCGTTTCGATGAACAGGAAGCCCGGTTCAATGAGGTCATGGCCCGGGCCCAAGACGATATCCGGGAACCAGAGGCGGCAAAGCTTGTTGACCGTATTGAATCGACAACCATGAACTACATTGCGGCTTTCAGAAATGAACTGGTTCCGGCCAAGCGGCGAGTGCTTGCGATCATCGACGAGGAACTTGATGAACACGGACCGAATGCCACCAAGGCCATTCGACTTGCGCTGAACGGGGTCGCCAACAGACAGCCCGAAAGCAATTTGCGGGCTGGCCTGGAACAGTTGCTCAGCGACGCACTAACCATGCGCATGACCGCCCAGCGCTACTTCGCAAACGGCGACGAGGATTCGAAAAAAGCGTTGGGCTGGGCCATCGAAGACCTCTCGGATGCCCTGGAACTGCTGGATACCGACAGCGGGCCTGATTTTGTCAAAACCTACCTGAACACCGCCGTCGAGGAGCTGGAAAGCTATCGCTCCTCGGTTCAGGAGCTGCTTGAGCAGCAGAGCATCGTGATCAGCGTGAAGTCACAGAAACTGGATGTCATGGGTCCGGAAGTTGCCCGAATGGCCCGGGAACTGGAAAGCAGTATTTTCGCGGAGCTGGAAGTGCAGGCAGACTTGGCGGACCAGGAAACCGACGTCGCCCTTAACTTTACGCTGATAGCCTTCGTTGTCTCGGCAGTATTGGGGCTGATCGTAGCGGTTCTGATGAGTCGCATGATGGGCAACAGCGTCAAGAGAGCGAAGCAGGAAATCCTGGGCTACCTCGACGACATTGCCCAGAACAACGGTGACCTCTCAACGCGCCTGACTCCGGGACGGCCAGATGAAATTGGTGACTTCATCAGCGCAGTGAACTCGTTCCTGGCGACTCTCGAGGAGACTATCTCGCAGATCGTAAAAACCTCGCGGAAGCTGACGGGCGAATCCGAATCCCTGTCCGGCATCACCGAACGCACCACCGCCAACTCGGAGCAACAGCGAGACCAGATCACCCAGGTTTCGGCGGCGATGCAGGAGATGGTATCCACCTCTGAAGAGATTGCATCAAACACAAGTGAAACCGACGAGTCAGCGCGCAAGGCTGCGTCCCTGGCGAACACAGGTCAGTCAACCGTTGCCACTGCGGTGCAGGTTGTCTCCAATCTGGCCAATCAGGTTGAGGAAGGCTCCAGGCGGATTCAACAACTGGAGAAGGAGTCCGGCGAAATTGGCAGTGTGCTGGAAGTTATCCAGAGCATTGCGGAACAGACCAACCTCCTCGCCCTCAATGCCGCGATCGAGGCGGCCCGTGCCGGTGAGGCCGGCCGTGGCTTCGCCGTGGTGGCGGACGAAGTGCGCGGTCTTGCCAAACGGGTTCAGGACTCCACAGTGGATATCGAACGAATCGTCTCGCAACTGCAGAGTGGCGCAGCTGGAGCCGTGGTGGACATGAGCAAGGCAAAACAGCTCGCCGGTGAAGCCACGGAAGAGGCGAGCAAATCGGGCGAGGCGCTCTCCGATATCCTCGCGGCAGTCAACAGCATTGTTGAAATGACCACACAAATCGCCAGCGCTACAGAGCAGCAAAGGGCGACTGCATCGGAAATGACCCAGACGGTTGAAGCGAGTAGCAACGCCATAGATGAACTCACAGGGGATATATCCCACGTTAACCAGTCAGGACAATCCCTCGCTGGCATGGCCGAGGAGATGGACACGTTGGTCAGTCGATTCAAGGTGGATTGAGGGGTTACTCGGGTGAATGGCCATGGTGGCCATTCGCCAATGAAGGGCTATTGAGTTCGCCCAGTTTCCGAATTTCGTCCGCAATGGTGTCGACGCGACGCGGCGGCTGCTTTCTAACCTGTCCCACCAGAAACAGTGGTTCACTGACTGGCTTCGCAAGTGGATAGGAAGCAATGGCGGCAGGGTTCGGAAAGGCTTCTACCGCGTAACGTGGCAACACGGTGAACCCCAGGCCGCGGCTGACTGGTTCGAGAATTAACCCAATCTGGTTGGAAAAACCGCGCTTGGCTAGCTGATGGGTGCTCTCGAATTCCTCAAAGTTTTCGCCGAGAAGTTTCCGGGCATGGTAGTGGCCATCGGGATGGTCAATGAAACCCAGCGTCATCAGGTTCTGCCATGTCGGCGCATATTCCACGGGCATCACCAGCAGCAATGGCTCCTCGCCCAGAAGCTCGCCCCTGATCTCCGGCCGTTCCGGTGGCCGGGTCATCAAACCGATATCGATGGCGTCCTTGGCTACAGCCGCCTCAATGTCGTCGTTGGGCGCAAACCGGTAATCGATTACAAGCTTCGGATGGTCCACCTGAAGATCCAGCAACTGGGGGAAAAGTGACAACCCGACGCTGCCCGGAGACATGATCCTCACCTCCCCTTCGTGGCTGGGATCTTCCCCCACGCTGACCTGAAGGTTTTCCAGGGACACCAGAAGCGCTCGCCCATCGATATAGAGCCGGCGACCGGCCTCGGTCAAGGAAAAGGCTTTGTGTTCCCGGGTAAGCAACTCGACGCCCAACTGGTCTTCCAGTTTTCGAACGTGCTGACTGACCCCTGACTGGGTCATGAAGAGCTGCTCTGCGGTTCGGGTGAAACTTCCAATTTCCACCAACGAGCAGAACGTTTGCAGCCAACGTGGATTTAGCATCACATTTCGTTTTCCATGCCATTACTATTGATAATTTTACGTTATCAGCGTTTGCTTTTATTGTCTCCTCGTGTGATCGAAATCTATCCTCAAGGAGCATCCAATGGCTAACGCATACCCGAGAACCTTCTCTCACATTGGCATTTCCGTCCCCGACCTGGAGGAAGCCGTCCGGTTCTATACAGAAGTCCTGGGGTGGTACCTCATCATGTCTCCAACCGAGATACACGAGGACAACAGCGCGATCGGAGAAATGTGTACCGATGTGTTCGGCGCCGGCTGGGAATCCTTTCGGATTGCTCATTTATCGACTGGCGACAGGATCGGTGTGGAACTCTTCCAGTTCAACAACCAGCAAAACCCGGAGAACAACTTCGAGTACTGGAAAACCGGCGTGTTTCATTTCTGCGTTCAGGATCCAAATGTCGAGGAACTGGCGGAGCGGATTGTTCAGGCCGGTGGCAAGAAACGCATGGAAAAACCCCGGTATTACTACCCAGGCGAGAAGCCATACCGAATGATCTACATGGAAGATCCGTTCGGGAACATTCTGGAAATCTACAGCCACAGCTACGAATTGATCTACAGTGCCGGGGCTTACTGAGCCGAGGCTGAAAGACCGATCCACTAGGGTGGCCGGCAAAACGTTGTTACAACGCTGCCCCCCAGCAGAATTTCGATGTAGTGCTTTGCTTCAAACAGGCTCGCCGACTTATACAGCACACTTTGGCCGGGTATATGCACCTCGTAGGCGGGCGCCGCCAGGTAGCCACAGATTCAGATCGCTCGGACAACTTCTGACAGCATATCCCGGACCTTACCTGCAACCTGTTTCAGCTCGTCGTTTTCGATCGCCGTCATGGACGCGACCGGATCAATCGCACTGACCTCCACGCCGTCGGGCACCTCCCTGAGAATCACGTTGCACGGCAGCATGGCGCCGACACGGGGTTCGAGGCCGATGGCTTCCCAGGCCATGGTCGGATTACAGGCCCCGAGAATCCGGTAGGCCGACATGTCCTTGTCGAGTTTTTTCTTCATCGTCGCCTTGACGTCGATTTCCGTCAGCACTCCGAAGCCATGATCCCCCAACACCTCGCGAACCTTCTTGTCCGCCTCTTCGAAATCCACGTTCTTAATGATTCGGTTGATCGTGTAAGACATGGCATCCTCCCACCTTCCAGATATTCAGTCAGCACTCGCACCAGTAAACATAACCAAACATGTCATTCTCTATCATAATAGGACTCCGCGGAAATAACCCGAGTTCTAGTGTTGCTAAACATGCTGGTCTATTTTCCGGTCAGGATCCAGGCAAAACAACTCGTCGTCTGTAGTATTGGTAGGTTAAAAACGGGCCGAGGCGGCGCACCCGGGCCCGTTGAAGGTGGGATCAGAAGGCGAGCTTGGCTCCAACCACGGCAAACCAGTCTTCGGTGCCGCCTCCCTCTGCTTTGGCGAAGTCTGCGGTATCACCGTATTTTCGCTCATGGACTACGCCGATGTAGGGCGAGAGGGAACGATCAATCAGATCGTAGCTCAATCTGAGACCGGTTTCCGTCGAGCTTAGCCCCTTACCCAGTCCTATTTCCCGATCCTCGCTGAACGCGACTGTCGCGTCCACGCCGGCCGAGAGAATGAGGTGGTTGGTCAGGAGCAGTTCGTATTCGGCGTCAAACTCGGCCGAGGTGTCGCCCTCGTCACTGACATACAGACTCGCATCTACCTCGAACCAGTACGGTGCCAAGCCGGCAATGCCAATAACGGCGTAGGTCCGATCCGGTCCTTCCGGGGTATCGAACCTCACCCCGGCCTTGGCGTCGAAGAAGTCAGAAATCGGGGTCTGGACGAGTAGCTGATTCTCAAGCTGCTCATACGCCTGCTCTTCAACGGAGTACTCACCCTTGCCCAACCACCGGAACTTGAGATCGTCAGTCCCGTAAAAGGCATCACCATTCCAGACGCCCAATTCCTCATCATCGTCGCTGTAGCGGTACTCCAGTTCCTCGAACTGAACACCCCAAACGGTCAGCGGATCCTTCCGTCCGGTCGTATCCTCTCGCATGTCACTGGCCAACGCCGGAACCGATGGAACAGCAATCGCCAAAGCCAGCGCAGAAAGGGTCAGAGACTTCATGCATCACCTCCGTCCTGCTTGGCGTTAATGCCGGCGGTGTTGCCCTGGTCGGGGCCACCTTCCACAACGACTTTCCGGAACATACCAGAAGCCGCATGGTAAGACAGATGGCAATGGAAGGCCCACTGTCCCGGGGCATCTACTTCAGTCTCCATGTAAACGGTTGTGCCAGGCTGAACGCTCACGGTGTGCTTCACCGGGTTCCACTCACCAGCCCCAACGTCAAGGATCGACCACATGCCGTGTAGATGCATCGGGTGGGTCATCATGGTCTCGTTCACAAACTTGAAGCGGACTCGTTCGCCGTATTGGAGTTTCAGCGGCTCGGCGTCTTCATACTTAACGCCATTGATGCTCCAGGTATACCGTTCCATATTCCCGGTGAGACGGAGTTCGATTTCCCGGGTCGGTTCACGCTCCTCGTACATCGGCTTCTGGGCGCGGAGGTCCGAATAGGAAAGGAACTTGCCACCATTGGCCGCGACGGGAACCAGGCCGCTTCCGTCCGCGTAGAAGGGGTCGCTCGGGCCACCTTCGGACATCACCATGGAGCTGTGATCCATTCCGGCCATCCCGGAGTGATCCATGCCTTTCATATCCGAACCGGCTTGATCCTTGTTTTCCATCGCTGAATGGTCCATGTCGGCCATATCCGACTGGTCCATGCCGTCCATCGACGAATGATCCATTCCGGACATTTCGCCGGAACCACTCATATCCATGTTTCCGTGATCCATGCCATGCATGCCACCCATGTCGGCCATGGTCAGGAGCGGAGCTTCCCGGAGTTCGGGAACTTCACCTTCCATACCCTCTTCCGGCGCCAGGGTGGCCCGGGCATAGCCAGAGCGGCCCATGGACTCTGCGAAAATGGTGTAGGCTTCCGCGGTCTTCGGTCGCACGATAACGTCGTAGGTTTCTGCAACGCCAATCCGGAATTCGTCCACCGTTACCGGCTGCACGTTATTGCCATCCGCCTGCACCACGGTCATTTCCAGACCGGGGATTCGAATATCAAAGTAAGCCATGGCTGATGAATTGATAAACCGCAGGCGGATTCGTTCGCCCGGCTCGAACAACCCAGTCCAATTCTGGTCCGGGCCTTTACCATTGATCAACCCCGTAAAGCCCTGCACGTCTTCCACATCGGCCTTCATCATGCGCATGTCGCCCCAGGCGAGACGATCCTGAAGGGTGGCCATGAAGCCATGGTCGGAAACATCGGAAAAGAAATCGCCAACCGTCTGCTGCTGCCGGTTGTAGTAATCCGGCATCATTTTCAGGTTTCGCATGACACGGTTGGCGTCATGTGGGTGCTTGTCCGTCAGTTGGATGACATATTCGCGGTCATAGCGAAACGGCTCGCGACCTTCCGGCTCAATCACGATGGCGCCATAGGCGCCGTTTGGCTCCTGGAAGCCCGAATGGCTGTGAAACCAGTAGGTGCCACTCTGAACCACGGGAAACTCATAGGTAAAGGTTTCCCCGGCGGGGATGCCCGCAAAGCTGATGCCCGGCACACCGTCCTGGGTAAACGGCAGAATCAGTCCATGCCAGTGAATGGACGTAGCCTCATCCAGATTATTGGTGACATTAATTGTCGCGGTCTCACCCTCTTTGAACCGGAGGACCGGCCCCGGAGAGGCACCGTTGTAGCCAATACCTTCTTTGACAAAATCACCGGTATCGATCATCACGCGGTCCACGGTGATGTCGTACTCACCGGCAGCCGCGATTACAGGCATAAGGAGGCCGAGAGCCCCTGCCCAAAGGACTTTTTTCATCGCTTGGTTGCTCCTGAAATACTGGAAACCGGAGCACCATGGGGTGCTCCGTTCATACTCTTCCCGTCTGGCTCAGTTTGCGCTGGCCTGGGTGTCTGCAGCGGATTCAAAGTTCACGTCACCGTACATTCCGGACTGGTAATGCCCCGGGATGTTGCAGGCGAACTCGAGGTTGGTCTTGCTGCTGAATGTCCAGACGATTTCCTGTTTGTCGCCCGGCTCAACCAGCACGCTGTTGGGATCGTCATGTTTCATGGAATGGCCGTTGCCCATATCCATGTTCATCATGTCGTGATTGAGCTTGCCACCCTGAATCACGCCGTGCTCAACCATCATCTTCATTTCGTCACGATGGGCCTCGTGCATGTCCGGAGTGCCGATATTGAATTCATGGACAAGGTTACCCTTGTTCTCGACGACGAAACGGACGGTTTCGCCACGGGTAACGTCGATGGCCTCTGGCTCATAGTAGTTGTCATGCATTTGAACCTGAATGGTGCGGGACACGTCGTCCGCCTTGCCAGGCTCGCCGATACCGGCGCCGTGGCCGCCACCATGGCTGCCGGCAGCGAATACAGTTGCGCTCATGGACATGGCCGCAGCGGCAACAATAAACTTTGATGCATTCATTCCAACTTCTCCTGTGACTTGATCTGCGATAAAACGCCAGTTGCCTCGCACTCGGAACAAGGCAATAGTACGAAACGATGGATAAGATCTCGCACCAACCTGAATTCTTACTGAAAATGACAAACTATTTATTATTCAGGCCCAGTTCAGGTTAATCCCCGACACTGGCAACCGTTTTGTAACCCCATGAAGGACGTACCGAATGCGGCTACTGCTCATCGAAGATGACCGCCTATTGGCCGACGGGCTGGCGAGGCAGCTTGAAAAGGCGGGTTTCAGTGTCGACACCGCCTACACCGCCCGCGAGGCGGATGTACTAGGCCAACAGGAAGACTACCGGGTTGGCGTCCTGGACCTCGGCTTACCCGACGGGAACGGGCTGGATGTGCTGCGCAAGTGGCGCGTCAACCAGGTGTCCTTTCCTGTACTCATTCTGACGGCACGGGGTGATTGGCAGGACAAGGTGAATGGCCTGAAGGCCGGAGCGGACGACTACCTGGCGAAACCGTTTCAGACCGAAGAACTGATTGCCCGTCTGAATGCCATCGTGCGCAGAAGCGAAGGCAGGGGGTTCTCTCTGGTCAAAACCGGTCGGTTCGAGCTGGATGAAAACCGGCAAAGCCTGAGAGTCGGCGATGGCAGTGAACACAGCCTGACCGGCACCGAATTCCGGTTACTCCGGTGCCTCATGAGCCGTCCGGGCCAGGTTTTCTCCAAAGAACAGCTGATGGAACAACTCTACAACCTGAATGATAACCCCAGCGAGAACGTGATAGAGGCTTACATCAGGCGGCTTCGTAAGCTCGTTGGTACCGAAACCATCTCAACCCGGCGCGGCCAGGGATATCTGTTTAATGACTTGGATTAAAAAGCCCGCCTCGGTCAAGAATGCCCTACTCGTACTACTGTTACCCGCCGGCATCGGCCTGATGGCGCTGGCCTGGCTAGTACATGGCCTGCTTCTTGATCGCATGTCCAGGGAATTTGTCGAGAGCCGGCTAAAGGATGAGGTCGCCTTTCTCGAACACCAGATTCGGGAATCGAACGGGCGCCTGGAAGACCTCCAGACCGGTGACTATTTCCAGGATGTCTTTCACCACGCTTTTGCCATCCGATCGCCCTCTCAGAGCCTGATCTCACCGGAATCCTGGACGCCCCTATTGATGCCGCTGATCGAGTCCGATCAACCCGCCACCTTGCACGTGGAAGGCGCTGTCGCGCCAAACGCACCTTCCGACCTCCTCGCCTATCGGGCGTCGTTTTTGGTCGACGGGATGCCCATCGTGGTGATTGTTGCCGAGGATCTGGAGGCCCTGAAAAGCAGCCAGGCCGAGTTGCACCTCTGGACGGCCATTCTCTCGATACTGTTGATTCTCTTACTCGTTGGCGTGATCTGGTTGGGCATCAGCTACTCCATGCGTCCGGTGCTGTCGCTTCAGGCGGCTCTGAATAGGCTTCAGGGAGGCGAAATATCACGCATCCATGTTCAAAGCCCTGAAGAATTCCAGCCCTTGGTGGAACAGCTCAACCAATTGCTGGATTCGCTGGATCAACGTCTGGAACGCTCCCGGGACGCCCTGGCAAACCTGTCACACAGCGTCAAAACGCCCATCGCGGCGGTCCGGCAGGTCCTGGAGGACACCAGCCGTCCCCTGGACGACGACCTGAGGCACCAAATGGCCGCCCGGCTTGACGATATTGATAAGCAGTTGGAAGCGGAGATGCGCCGCAGCCGGTTCGCAGGACCGCAGCTTGGCAAAAGCGCCAGTCCGGTGAAACAGGCCCGGGATCTGTTGTGGATGCTGGGCCGATTATACCCGGAAAAATCGTTCGAGCTCGCCACCTCGCTCACAGAAGAAGCCCGCTGGCCAATTGAAGAACACGATCTGAACGAGATCCTCGGTAACCTGCTCGACAATGCCGGCAAGTGGTCATCCCGTTGCGTGGAGCTGGCCCTGGAACAAGAGCAGGGCCTCGCCCGAATCGTGGTAACTGACGATGGCCCCGGTGTCGATGAGGAGGAAATGGCCAACTTGGGTCAACGGGGATTGCGACTTGACGAACAAACCCCTGGCCATGGGTTGGGCCTGTCAATCGTACAGGACATTGTTAACCGCTACGGAGGCCAGAAACGCTATTCAGCAGCGCCCCACACCGGGCTAAAAGTCGTGATCGACATCGGAATCTGAGATCTTATTCCGCTTTGCCGGCACTATTGCAGTGGGCCCGGAACTCCAACCGGCTGATTCGGTCATCACCGTCGGCATCGGTGACCTGCAGCATTCTCAGGCCAAGGTCAAAATCCTCCGCCGGTGGCCGATCCCTGGAGCCCTCAGGGACTTCACCGCATTTGAGATCCTCTCCAATTCCGCATTGACGCATGTATATCAGCTCGCTTTGATCGATGTAGTCGTTACCGTTTCGATCCGCGCACTGGAACTGCCCCTTTGCGCCGGGAGACAGCTCTTTACCAGGAGCTGTTTCCGACGTATTGGGAGATGAACACCCATATAACGCCAGCAAACCAGCCAGCATCATTGTTGAAGTCGGCCAACGGAGCATAGAATTTCTCCTTCATTTGAATCCGAGTCTAGACCGGCCTGGTATTTGGTGCCATTGCATTGCCCCACTTCAGAGATTCCGGCATCGGTTCTGGACACACAACCCCTACATGCCCATGGCGCTAGTCATTGCCCTCTTTTTCTGCCCTCAACAGGGCATGTTTTCGTTCAAGCCCCCAGCGATAGCCACCCAGTTGGCCATCAGCCCTCAGCACCCGATGGCAGGGAATCAACAGCGCAATTCGGTTTCTCGCGCAGGCCGACGCTACAGCCCTGATGGCGTTGGGCTTGCCAATACGTTTTGCAACGTCGCCATAGCTGAGCACGTCTCCCTCCTGAATGCTCTTCAGAAATCGCCATACCTGAATCTGGAAGGACGTACCCCGCATGTCCAGAGGGATATCGGGGCTGGATTTTCCCCGGTTCACGTTCTCCTCAAGGGCATTGATCCAGTCATCAAGCTCTGGTGTTTCGGCCGCGGGTGACGGCACCAGGCTCGCGCCGGGAAACTCCTTCTGCAACGAGGAGATGAGCGAATCCACATCATCCCCAAACTCCACGAAACAGACACCCTGGCGGGTCGCCCCCATCGCGATCAGCCCCAAAGAGGTTTGCCTGCAGGCGTAAGCAATGATTTCGCCGCTGGCACCGGCCTGATAATCTTTCAGCTTCATTCCAAGTTTCCTACGTTGCTCGCCATACACCCGGCTGACGGAGCCGTACCCAGAGGCAAAAATGGCCTCGGTCACATTTTCTCCTTGCCTCAGGGAGGCCTTGAAACGCCTCAGGCGAACGGCCTCCTGGTAGTCCCTTGGGGAAACCCCGATTTCTTCCTTGAAAACCTTTTGCAACCTGCTTGGCGACAGCCCAACGACGCCGGCGAGCATCTCCAGGGTCAGCGTTTCCTCCGCCCGCTCCTCGATCATTCGGGCGAGGCGTACCATCTGGGTTGACCGATCAATGTCTGTTGGCGTTGGCATGTCATGGCCTCACGTTTCGACGAAGACCCTCATGAAACGGGATTTGTTACCCGGATGCCATCCGTTTTTTGCTTCCAGACAACGATTCCCGGTCGGCAGGCAGGATCCCCCGGATCAGAACTATGTGTGGTCGTGCACGGAACGCCGCCCAAATATGTTCAATACTCAACCAATCTTTAGGAATACCGCGACCATGGAGGGTTTCATCATGAATGTTGTCAGACATCGCTTTACCCAGCACGCTCTGATTATCTCACTTGCACTGACCGCCAGTACCCTTTCCCACGCCAACACCGTTAAGGTCATCTTTGCCGCGGAGAACGCTCTCTACGGGGCCGGCTATGACATCGGGCGCGCTGACGGTTGGATGGACAGCTCCCTGAAAAAAGCCATTCGACAATACCAGGATCGGTCCGATCATCTTCGAACGAGCGGAGTCCTGGACTCAGACACTCTGACGTCCCTCGGCATCCACCACAAAGCAGGAACCACCATTTCTGGCAACACCGTTGGCAAGAAAGGCGACGCTCTCTCAGCACTTGGCATCTCCAACGCAGCGCCCGAACAGGCCGCCAAAGCCGAACCCAAGCGGGAAAAAATCGTTGCCAAGGCGTTCACCGTACCTCTCGCTCCTGAACCGGACGGACAACCCGAACCGGACAAAGCCGCAGAAAAACCCGAGCCGGCTCCTGCCTCCAATCCCGCTCCAGCCAACGTAATTGCCGAGGATGAGGCGAAGCCCGAGGTGGAGGCAACGCAAGAGGCTCTATCAAAGCCTGCCACTACCGTCACCTCGAAAGTGGCCGAAATTGACTCGACACCAGATGAAGAATCGCCCCCAACTGTTCAAAACAAATCGCAAAGTTATGTTGATCATCAAGACCCGGTAGTGACGGCGGATGTGACGGAGCCCCCGGTAAAAGCGGCCGCTCCGTCGTCTGCCGAAACAGCGCAGCAAGACGACCCGAGTGCCCAGTTGCCAGACGAGCCAACCGCGGCCGGTATGCCCCAGCAGGCATCTACTGAGGTTCAAGCAGGCAAAAGCAAGGAGGTTCCTGAGGCCCAGGCAGAGGCGACCGGAGACAACCGGTCAATTTTTGGAACCTTGTTTGATTTTCTCTTTGGCTGGATGGCCTGATCACGAACATTGACGGAAACGTTGCATTCCCGGAACACACTGACTATGCCTTAATCAGTCCTGAGTTCACAAAGGATGTGCTCAAATGATTAATGTCAGAAAACTTGTTCCAGTTGTGGCGGGTGTTCTTTTAAGCCCTCTCGCCTCAGCCCAGGATGCCTCGGACTTGGCCAAGCAACTTGCCAACCCCATCGCTAGCCTGGTGTCGGTTCCGTTGCAGTCAAATTTCGACTCCAATATCGGGCCCGGTGATGACGGAGACCGATACACACTGAACGTTCAGCCGGTGATCCCTTTCTCACTCAACGAAGATTGGAATCTGATCAGCCGGACCATTCTGCCGGTTGTCGACCAAAGCGATATCTTTCCCGGGGCTGGCAGTCAGAGCGGTTTGGGCGATACCGTCCAGAGCCTCTTCTTCTCTCCGGTCCAACCAACGGCCAATGGCTGGATTTGGGGGGCCGGTCCAGTCTTCCTGCTGCCAACGGCAACCGATGACCTGCTTGGAACGGAAAAGTGGGGCTTAGGACCCACCGCCGTCGCACTGAAACAGTCGGGCCCATGGACCGTTGGCGGACTCGCGAATCACATTTGGTCCGTAGCCGGTGATAACGACCGCGATGACGTCAGTCAATCGTTCGTTCAACCCTTTTTCACTTACACCACTGCAAAGGCGTTCAGTCTCACGCTGACAGCAGACTCGGTCTACAACTGGGAGACAAAAGACTGGACAATCCCGGTCGGTGTTTTCGCCGGACAGGTGTTTAAACTGGGCAGACAGATCATGCAAGTGGGCTTAGGGCCACGATATTACGCAGAAAGCCCTGACATCGGCCCTGAGGGATGGGGAGCCAGAGTCAATGTCGTTTTTCTGTTTCCGAAGTAGCAGTCTCGGAAAAGCAAGGCGGGAGAGGTTTGGCAGGCGTGAGAATTGCCCGGGGCGAACTGAGGCTTGAGCCTCCAGAACACTTCAACCCCGGGCACGTCTCAATACCATCAGAACTTCCAGAAAGGCGTGCTCAGTTTCTGATGAACAACATCGGGGGAAAAACCTACGTCGTTAAGCAGACGACGGTCCATGGTCATCACCAGATTGATGAAGTTGCGCTTCATTCTCCAGCCCTGATAAATAGCAGCAGCTCGTTTCATGTCATATCTCCGGATTCAGCTGTTAAAGTTCCGGGAAAGGACTCTCGGAACCGTGCTTGATTAGGCTGCTATTCTAATCCCGTCACGACGCTTGCTGAATACTTGGAAACCCCTATCAGAGGGGCTTTTCAGACATTTCCCTGGTGTTTGAAGCGCTGGCCGGGCGCTTCCTTTTGCCCGGCTTTTTCCAAATGGATTTTCTATCAGGCACCGCGTCCGTTCTGGACCAGTGCCTGGTATAGCTGATCTTTCAAATGTGCCCGTTTCTGCTTAAGCCGATGCAGCTTATCGTCTCCAATGGGGGCATCCCGTTTTTCAAGCCCTTCGATTTCCTGATCCAACTCTGCGTACTGTTTGAACTGATCGCCAAACCTGGAATCGTTGCTTTTCAGTTCGTCAATCAGGTCGCTGTACTGCGGAAACTCTTTGTGAAGCTGATGATTCGAAATTCCCATGCTGGTGCTCTCCTCTTCGTTGCAGAGTGTCGGATCACTGACTTCTTCATAATAGCCGAGCCTGCCAGTTTCGGGGCACCTTTGACAAATCGCTAATAACGCTCGCGGGATTGTGGGTATAGCATGGGGGAACGATACACAGCCAAGTTACGCCTCGGGACTCTCACGAATGACGTTTGCACGAATTGCCGGCACGGGTTCTTACCTGCCAGAGAACATCGTTACCAATCAGGACCTCGAAAAGATGGTCGACACCACTGACCAGTGGATTCGTGAACGAACCGGTATTGAGCGCCGACACATTGCCGTTGAGGGCCAGAGTACAGTCGACCTGGCCGAGCCGGCTGCCCGCCAGGCTATCGAGGCAGCGGGACTGGTCCCGGAAGAGATCGACCTGATTGTTTTTGCCACCTCGACCCCGGACAAGATCTTCCCCAGTTCCGCATGCATCCTGCAGGCCCGTCTGGGCATCCGTGGTTGCCCGGCGTTCGATATTCAGGCGGTGTGCAGCGGCTTTGTCTACGCGCTGGCAACGGCCGAAAAATTCATCAAGACCGGGAGCAGCAAGAAAGCCCTGGTTATTGGTGCGGAGGTCTTCTCCCGCATCATCAACTGGGAGGACCGGGGAACCTGCGTACTGTTCGGTGACGGTGCTGGTGCGGTGGTTCTTGAGGCCAATGAAGAGACTGGCATCCTTTCCACCCATATCCATGCCGATGGCCAGTATGAAAAGCTCCTGCATGTGCCCTGTGGCATTTCAGACGGCTACGATCAGGTAAAGGCCGGCCGAGCCTTCGTGGAAATGAAGGGCAACGAGGTTTTCAAGGTGGCGGTGAACACCCTTGGGAAAATCGTGGACGAGACTCTGGATGCCAACCAGATGCAAAAATCCGACATTGACTGGCTGGTTCCCCATCAGGCCAACCTGCGAATCATCGCGGCGACCGCAAAGAAGCTGAACATGCCGATGGAACAGGTCGTGGTTACTGTAAACGAACACGGCAACACCTCGGCCGCATCAATTCCCCTGGCGCTTGATGTCGCCGTCCGGGATGGTCGGATCCAGCGCAACGACGTTCTGCTGCTTGAGGCGTTTGGCGGCGGTTTTACCTGGGGAGCGGCATTGATTCGGTACTGATTCAGGCCCGGCACACCCAGTTGCGCCCGGTCTCCTTTGCCTGATACAGGGCGTCGTCCGCGCGATTAAGCAGATCGGTCAGATTCTGTTGCCAGGTCTCCGGGGTCAGCGTTGAAATTCCGACGCTGATCGTCACGACGTCGGCGGCGGTAGAACTGCCATGGGGAATTCTGAGCGCTTCGACCGCCTGCCGACAGGCTTCCCCAACATTTTTGGCATCCTTGGTATCCGGAAGCACGATGCTGAATTCTTCACCGCCGTACCTTGCCACCAGATCACCGGGACGGTGGACGGTCTGACGCAGACAATCTGCCACCTTTCTCAGGCAGACATCACCTGCGGGATGGCCATACTCGTCGTTGTATTCCTTGAAATGGTCGATATCAATCATCACCAGCGACAGCGCGCTACCCTGGCGTATTGCCCGACGGTACTCCCGTTCCAGGCGGGCGTCGAAATGCCTTCGATTGGCCAGCCCAGTGAGCGAATCGGTCAGTGAGATCCGCTCAAGCTCTGTCTTGGCCGCGCTGAGTTGAGAGTTCCGGCGAACGCTGATCATGAAATAGCTGACGATCAGACTGACGAGGGCAATGCCTGCGACTCCGACAAACAGCGGGAAGCCCCCTCGCCTGCTTTCAATAAAACCTTTTGAGGGAACGGCCTCAACCACCCACTCGCGACCTCCGATATCGAACACCGCGGAGGTATACCGGCCTTCCTTGTCCCATCGCTGGTCGTCCAACTCGTCTGAGCTGAACAGCAGCACATTCTCCTGCCCGGACCGGTCGTAGACCTCGAACAGGAAATCGCCACTGAGTTCATCACCTATGGCAAGGTTGACCAGTTCGCCAACCCGAAAGACCCCGTTGATAAAACCGTAATGCTGCAATGCAGCTCCCGAGGTCCGGCTGTCCGATGCAGATCGGTACAGGGGCGCAAACACCAGAAAGCCTTTCTGACTGCCGGGTTCCTGAACCAGACGAATGCCTGCGGTGGCTGACATATTGCCTGTCTGCATGGCCTTCAGCAGCGCTGCCAGCCGCGATGCCTCGCTGGCGAGGTCAAACCCCAGGGCCGCCCGATTCTCAGACAGAGGTTCGATAAACTGCACCGGCACATACCACTCCCGTTCCTGTGCCTGCTGCAAACCGGAGTCCGACGATTCTCGAATCAGATAATTGACAAATTCCTGCCGCTGTTGGCGGATAAAGGAGGGAACTTCCGCCCGGAGTACCATCGGCGCCCAGGCAAACGCCTGGATCGCTGGCGAACGTTCGAGAATGGTCTTGGTCATCACGGCAAAGCGTTCGGAGGTCATTTCCGGCAGGACGCTGACGGCTTCTTTCAGGGCGTAGAGAATTTCGAGGTTCAGCAATACCTCCCGCTCAAACACGGCGGAAAGCTGATCGATATCAGACCTGAACTCGAGCTCAATGGACCGGGACTCCTCAAGATAGAGGGTCCGACCGAGTGCAATGCTGAGCCCTGTCCCGACGACAAGAACGACCATGGCCCACGCAAACGTGCTTCGCCTCATCGCCGGAACCCTTGGTCGGTGAACGCCCTTCGATCAGTGAACATGACTAACGCAAGCCTCAAATGAATGGGGTCAGAAAAAACTCTGTTTTCTACGTTAATACTCTAGGCCGAGATGTCATTTTTTGTAACGGAATTTCATCTGTGACTGCCGCGATTCCTTGTTGTGCCATAGCGACATCATTCGCTATACTGTATTTTTATACAGCACTACGCACATTCACTGCGAGGAGTGACCATGGCGGTACAAGCAGTCTATTTTTCCGATAGGGACGGCCTGGATATGGCGTTGAAACATCCTGAAACCATGCTCTTTACTTCAAAGGCGGAAGCCGATGCCCGGGACAAGGTTCTGGAACTGGCGGAAGAAATCCAGGTATTTCTGAGTCGTAAAGTCGAGGGTTTGAGCGATGATCAGGCAGAGCTATGTGCCATGGCCATCGCAGAAGAGCGGGATCTGTTTCAAAAGGCGCTGAAGAAGCCCGAGCTGCTGAACGCCACGCAGGAATAAAAACCTTTCGTATGGGGCAGGCAACCTGTCCCGAAGCTTGGGCGTTGGGTTCGGGTACCTCAGAAGTAGTCGAACTCAAGGTGCTGGTATACCCGTCCGGCATTTTTACTGGCCAACTCCTCGAACGTATCCAGGTAGGCCCACTGCGACTGGTCGATGTTGTACGCTTCGTCCAATCCACCTCCACGCTCCAGGATTTCGATTACAGCATTTCTTAAGAAGACCAGATATCCTCTTGTTTCCTTTCGAATTACATCCAGAGTGGCTGGCTCACCATGACCGGGGATGACCGTCAGGGGATTGAGCTGACTCATCCTGTCAAAGGATTCGATCCAGGCTCCCGTATCCGTATCCTCGAACACCGCCAGAAGCCGCTGATGGAAACCAAGATCACCCGTAATCAGCAACTTTTCCTCCGGTATCCAGAGCGCAATGTCGCCGGGTGAATGTCCGGGACCGAAATAGCGCAGTTCAATCGTGACATCCCCCATTTCGAGGACATGCTGTTCAGAAAAGCTGATATCAGGAACCGCGACGTAGGTGCCCTCCGCTTTCTCCTTGTTACGGTTCTGCATGGCTGCCAGCTTGATATCGCCATGTTGGCGGAATTCCTCAATGGCCGATTCGTGGGCAATGATCGGAACCCCCTGATCCCGCCAATAACTGTTGCCCAGCATGGCGTGCCCCTGACCATTTTCATTAACAACATAACGTACGTCTTTCTCGGTCATGCTTCGGATTGAATTATGCAACGCCTTGGCCAGCAGGTAATTGTCACCACCATTCATCACCACCACGCCATTTTCAGTGATGATGAAGCTCAGGTTATTGTTGTGGCCGTGGTTTTCGTAAGTGCCCGGTGCTGTTGCACCAATGGCAGAGTAAACACGTTCAGAAACCCGGGTTAACTCAAGCTGCTCAGGAACATCGGCTTCGCCCGCGGTCACCCCTCCCGATACCAGTAGCAGAACGCTCAGCAAGACAGCGTGTAATGGCATTGTCCGTCCCTCACCCAATCAGATAATCCAGTTAATCCGCGGCCCGGAATACGGCCTCGGACAGCGCCGAGTCGTCCGGCAGACCCACGATACTTTCCACGTTACCCCGCTCATTGCGGTAGAAAACCGAGGGCGTGGCCGAAACCGACAGGGCCTCCATCAATCGGTTATTGCTTTCAATTTTCTCTCTGAGCGGTTCGGGCACGTTACTCGGCGTATCAAGCCAATCCCGGGGAAATTGGCTATCATGAAAGTCGAGCATCCCGACAGGGTCGTCGGCGGCGATGACGCTTGCCGACTTGGCCAGACTGGACGGCTGAATGATCCCGACCAGGATGTGCCTTAGCTCAATACCCCTTCTGAGAAGCGGTTGAGCTTTTTCACGGAATACAACGCAATACCCGCAATTCGGATCCGTGAACACGTACACGACCCTGTCCGGGTTGCCGGCACCTTCAGCAACCCATGTCGCGTTTCCCAGCCTTGTCCAGGCACCATTCAAGTCGGGTTTTGGCAGCCAAACCCGGAAATGCTCTTCGCTCAGATTCCGGCCAAATCCGTCAATCATCTTTCCAATCACGACATGCTCACCGTCGGGCATCAGGTACAACGACACCGCCCGACCATTGCGGCGACCGACAAAACCAGCAAGACCTCCCGGAGCTTCAAACTGCGCCTCGATGGACAAGCCTTCGTCCACCAGGGTTTGTATCGCATCGGGGTATTGCCCAAAAACCAACCCCGGAAAAAGGAAACAACCTACTTTAAGAATGTTTCGTATCATGTTGTCATTATTCGGTTAGTCCTACGAAACCATCAAAACGAGGCCATTTCCAGATCCATCTCCACAGCGGCTACGCCCGCTTCAGCACAGCTCTCGTCAACTTCACCCGAAGGTGCGCCACTCACACCTACCCCGCCTATGGTCTCGCCGCTGGCCTGAACCGGGACTCCCCCTGCAGACAGCAGAACGTTATCAACCTTGCCCACCGAAAACGGGCCGGTGAAACGATCTTCAAGTGACGACGTTGTGCTGGTGAACGTCATGGCCGTGTAGGCCTTGCGATAGCTGACTTCAAGGGCCAGATCCATGGCCAGAACATCCCGCAGGACAACCTGGGGGTGACCACCGCGATCAACCACGGTGACGGCAACCTGAACTCCTTGCTCCCGGCAGGCTTCGATCGCGGTTTTGGCGATCGTCAGCGCGGTGTCCATGGACATTCGCTTGATTTCAATCATGACCGGCTGATCACCCTCAGCCGCCATTGCTCCACCTGTTACCGCAAGCGCAGTAGCAAAGGCCAGAGATCTTGAAAAGGTGGTTCGCATTGTCCTCTCCCTTTTGCGGACTCAGTGATTCAGGGACGTACCAGAACGTAGCCCTGGTCAATCCGTTCAACAATGTGAGCGACCCCCACCGGCACGGGCAGAATGTCGGGAACCAGCTCAGGAAGATCGCCGGTGGTTCTCTCAATGGTGTCGATGGTATTCATGCACACAGAAAATCGCACACCCTGAGCCATCAGGCTCTCGATCTTTTCCCGCCGCTCATTGCCAGCGTAGAGCAGCCGAACCCCGGGACCGAAGGTCGTGATTTCAATATCAACAAGATCCGGCTGATAGTGCTCAAGCAGATTGCCGGCAACACTCAACACAAGGTCCTGCTTTGCCGGATCGCCATCGCTCAGTTGCAGCAAAAGGAAGGTCTCCGCGAACGGCTTGTTCGGGTTGATTGGCTCCTCGGCCTGCAGGGCCGGCGCCCCGAGCGCGAGGGCAACGAACAATAGCCACCACACGCCCTCACGCGTCAGAGCACAGAGAGCGCTCATGCCAGGTAGTCTTCCAGGCCCGGATTACCTTCCACGTTTTTTAGCCGGGGGGTGTTGAATTTGGTGATCTCCACGGTCTTTTCGGACCTCAGATAGTCCGCAACGACGTCCCAGATCGGGCGGCCTGGAGCCCTTGAGTTGACCGTGGCCCAACCGGCCACCTTGTACATCTTGTCCGCCTGAATCGGCTCCCCGTTATCCAGTTGCATGCCCGAAATACGGCCGTTCATATTCGCGGTGGGATCGCACGTATAGTCCATGCCGCCAACCCGAACCATGTCACCACCCTGCTGGTAATACGGATCCTTGTTAAACAGATTGTCCGCTACGTCCTCCATGATCAGTTTGAGGTCGGCGCCTGACATCTCCCGAACGTAGGTTTCCGGATAGGTAATGGCAGTGGCATTCATGACATCGTCCATTGTGATGGCGTCGCCCGGCAGTACGGTGGTTCCCCAGCGAAACCCGGGTGAAAGGGAGATCTGGGCATCCAGAACCGCTCTTTGCGCATCACAGATCACCTGGTCCATGGTCCCGTTGAAGTTTCCACGGCGGTAGAGCAATTCATCGGTAATCGCGAGCTTTTCCCCGAGCTTGTCCACGAACGGTGCTCGTACGTCACGAATGAAGTTTTCCATACCACGGTCCGGCTTGATCAGGTCGGAGAACACCGGGAGCAGTTTGTACTCGTATCCGCGAACGCCGTTGTCGCCGATATCCAGGTCAAGCACGGCCACGTATTTGCCATTCGTGCCGGCATTGCTGACCAGGGTCTTGCCCCCCGGATTTTTCACGATCGAAGGCTGCGGTACCGCGTCGTGGGTATGACCGCCCAGGATGGCATCAATGCCGGAGACCCGACTGGCCATCTTCAGGTCCACATCCATGCCATTGTGGGACAGAACCACGACCGCATTCACCTTTTCGGTTTCTCGGATCTGGTTGACCAGGTCCTGCATCTCGGATTCACGGATGCCAAAACGCCAGTCCGGTATGAAATAGGACGGGTTCGCAATGGGCGTGTAGGGGAATGCCTGCCCGATCACCGCAACGCGCTTGCCGCCAAGTTCCCTGATGGAATAGGGCTTGAACACGCGCCCGCTGGCTTCGTCAAACGACTCGGCACCCATGAACATGGCCTCATCCGACAAGAACACGTTTTGGGCAAGAAATTCACCTTCGAACCGGCCGATGTTCTTGCGAATCTGTGCTTCCGGGTAGGTGAATTCCCAATGCCCCGTCATGATATCGATGCCCAGACGGTTGCTGGCATCGACCATGTCTTCACCGTTGGTCCAGTAGGCGGTTCCCGAGCCCTGCCAGAGATCACCACCATCCAGCAGCAGTGAGTTTCCTGGCCCCGCCTGATCGCGCAGCTGGTCAATCAAGGTTTTCAAATGGGAGAAGCCGCCCAACCGACCATATTCCTGAGCTGCTTCCGTGTAATTGAGGTAGGTGAAGGCGTGGGATCGCCTGGACGTTTGCGGAATCCCGAAATGATCCAGGAACGCCGATCCGACCAGGTGGGGCACTTTGCCCCTGCTCGGCCCGATCCCCAGATTGACATTCGGTTCGCGGAAATGAACCGGTGAGAGCTGGGCATGAATGTCCGTCAGGTGCAGCAGGCGAACATTCCCGTAGTTGGGTAAGTCGTACAGTCCCTCTCCCCCTTTTGCCAAGGCTAATTTCGGAGCAAGACCGGCTAGGGCTGCCGCCTGCATGGCAATCAGGAAATCTCGGCGGGATATGGACACTGTACTCTCCTCTATTTCTGGTTATTGGAGTGAGAGCCTTTCTTCGGAGTCTTTGCCAGGGCCCCGTAAGCAAGGCTCATTTATATGACATCGGCTCAGTTACCGATGGCCGTCATTCGCCAGGCCTCCTTCTGATTCTGCTGTTGGGCAACGGACTGATTGGCCAGTTCCAGGGCTTCCTCAGCCAGCCGTACAGCCGACTCGTAGTCATCCGCATCAGCAGCATCCTGCGCCGCCTTGAGTCGGCCTGAGGTGGTGGTCCACTGAAAGGTATCGGCTTTCTGATGCGTTTGTTCCGCTTGCGAATAAAGCTTCTCAAAGTCTTCCTTTGGACCGGCTTGGGCACACAGCGGGATCGACAGCGCGAGTGCCATTCCGAACGTCAGTAATGATCTGTTCATTGCAATTCTCCCGTCAGCGTTCCCGTCACGGTCTGGTCGATGGACCCACCACCGGTAGCCCGTTGCTCATATAGGTCAGGAAGTATTCAAGATTTCGGTACTCCGTGCTCTGAGCCGGCAGAGGTTCGGCACGGACGTTTCGGTTACAGCCGGCAAAGCGCCGATGCAAGGTGCCAAGCTCGCCCCACTTGGACCGATGAACCGGAAAATTAGAGGGCTGGCCAAGCGCTGGCGAAAGCAGATCGGCCCGGATCCAATTGCCCGGATTCTGCACGTGGCAGCTGGCGCACGAAAAGTTCAGTTGGCCCCGGCGACTGTAGTAGAACTCCTTCCCCGCCTGATAGGCAGCCTGGGCCTGCGGGTTATCCGGCACCTGGATATTGAAGTTCTTGCCCTGGGAAGTGGATGCCATGTACG
Organism: Marinobacter sp. F4206; assembly: GCF_019392195.1. NCBI lineage: Bacteria > Pseudomonadati > Pseudomonadota > Gammaproteobacteria > Pseudomonadales > Marinobacteraceae > Marinobacter > Marinobacter liaoningensis. The sequence goes on along the minus strand of NZ_JAHXKI010000001.1, from coordinate 87,991 downwards.
CGGAAATTGAGGCTATATCCCCCTTTTTGTATTTCAGGGGTTCCTCACCATTGGCCTGACGACACCGGTTTATAGCCAGCTCCAGCGTTATCACTTCATTGTTCTTCTCATCGAAGTAAGGATAGTTCTGGCGAACCCCGACCCCGCCATTCTCGAAACAACTGGCATAGGTTTTTCCATTGGCAAACGGCGTCTCAAACATTTCCTTGCCTTCCGCGACCGCAAACTCATAAGGGGGAAAATCCTGCAGGGACTCCCACTGCGAGCGGCGATCTTCGTCGAGCGCATATTGGCCGTTTACGTACTCCTTATAGGGAACATCGGGGAACATCTGCTTGAAGTATTCAACCGCTTCCTTCCGATCCTCTTCCGGCGTGCTGCCTGCCATTGCCGCGGGCACCACCAGTGCCGCTCCGAGAGCGACCAGAATGACCTTTGCTTTCAGCATGTCCAATCCTCCTCCGCAGCGGATCAGAACCTTCCGGCTCTGCCGCCCTAAACCTTCAGGCGATCGTCGCGGTTGTTGAATCGCTTTCGCCTTTGTTATCCGTCCAGCTGATTGTCAGCTTGTCGCCCTTCTTGGCACCTTTGAACCGGCATTCCAGGAATGGATCCTTGGAAACCGCCGGGCCCCAGTTGGCAACAAACACGTCTTTACCGTTGTGGGTGATGGTCAATAACTGGATGAAATGAGCGGGAATAACGTTACCCGCGGAGTCTTTCACAAACCCCGAATCCATTGGGTGCCGGACCAACGCCTTGAGGGAGGTCACTCCACCGTTTTCAACTGCTCGAACTCTGATACTGGATGCCATTGTTTCTCTCCTGTCCGTCCGGGCGTTAGCCGCCACAACCGCCCACGGTCACTTTCACGTTTTTAGTCGCCTTGTAGGCCTTGCCATCGGAAATCACCACCGCTACCACATCTGTGGTTTCAGCCATTTTCAGGCGATTGGAAACGAATGGCATGGTGCCTTCCGGAATATCGAAGGAGGCCGCCAGGGCATTGGGGTTCTTCGCGACCAACAAGGCAATGCCGGTAACATTCGGTAGCGTGGTTTCAACCGTTACCGGAACAACGGCCCCGTTCTGAGCAATGGTGGGTAGGTCCATCGAGATCTTGTCGGACTCGGTCGCATCCATTCCGTAAAGTTCGGAAATGGTTTCATCCACGCCCGGCGTGTTGAATGCCTTCTTTGGCCAGTTGGAGGCATCCGGTGTGGTGGCCGCTTCAACTCTGAGCGGAATCATTCCGGACCCCAGTGCAAAGCTGGCAACGCCCGCACCCAGAACCCCTTTCAAAAAGCCTCTTCGCCTTTGGTCAATCACGGCAACTCCTCCTCGCTTTACAGCGTGTACAAATAATCAATGACCCGGTTGATCTCGTCTTTACTCATAATCATGTGTTTTCCGAATGGCGGCATTACCGTCACCGGATTGAACTGGGTTTCGTCCCAGATTCGTTTGAACAGCATGTCCCGGTCCGGATAACGGGATTTCATATCCGCCAGCTCCGGCCCGATGGTTCCTGTCAGCTTGCCGTCATCCATCTGATGGCAGGCCAGGCAGTTACCATCCTTGCGACTGAAAGCGAGCTCCTTGCCGCGGTCGATGTCCGCCTGCGTGGGTTCTGCAACCACCCCTGGCGCAGCACCCAGCGCGAGCGTGGTCAGACTCATCGCCAATAATGCATTTCGCATCTCTTGTTCCTCCTCCGCACGTTTGATGGCGCGCTCCGCGCCCGTAGCCTTCTACTCCGTGAGCCCTTCATCAAGTGGGCCGGTCGTGCTTGGTGTCAGGTTCTTATCCGCCGCCGAGTCACTGACAGTCACCTCTTCCTTGCAGTCTTCCATGCACCGAATGTTCGTTACCTCGGGTCGAGGGTCGTCCCAAACAAAGCCGTCTTCGTTGGGCATCTTCACTTGCGGGAGGGTTTCCTTGTTGGCAACGAAGTCCCCATCCACGATGTAGTTGAGGTTCAGTACATAGGCGGTCAGTGCGTACACCTGGTCATCGGTCAGAGACTGCGGCGCAAAAAATGGCATTGCCCGGTGGATGTAATCCCAGAGCGTGCTGGCGTACGGCCAGTAACTACCGACTGTTTTCTCCGGGCGATCTTCGGTGAGACTGCCCTCGCCGCCAGACAACTTGGGGTAACGCCCCATACCCTCACCGAAAGCGCCATGGCAGGAAGAACAATAGGTCTCATAGATACCCATGCCCTCCTCAACGCTGCCACTGCCCTCCGGAAGTCCCTTGCCATCGGGTCGGATATCAATGTCCCATGCCTGAATCTGCGCCTCGGTAGCAGGTTCGCCATATCCGTAGTGGCCAGCAGACTGGGCAAACCCCAGGACCGGGAGCGCGGCCAACAACACGCCGGAGCAGAAACCGGTAAAAAATCGTGAGGATTGATCAAAGCTGAACATTGTTCACACTCCCGTCTCCCGAGATCTGCCATGTCTGAATCGCATTCTTGTGGTAGATCGAATTGGTCCCACGTTCGCCCTTGAGCTGCGCCAGCGTTGGCTGCACATAGCCGGTTTCATCAATCACCCGGGACTGGAGCAGCGCCGGATTTCCGTCCCAGTTCCATTCCAGCGAGAAACGGGTGAGCGATTTGGACATCACAGGCTCCCGTAACTGGGCCTGTTGCCAGTTGCGACCGCCGTCTACCGAAACATCGACGGCTTTGACCTTACCCCGGCCACTCCATGCCAGGCCTTCAATCTGACAGACGCCTTTCCCTCGCAACGGCATTTCCGGACATGGGGAGGTAATGACGGATTTGGCTTCCATCACCCAGGTGAAGCCATGAGCGGTTCCATTGGCCATGAGATCGGTGTACTTTGAGGTTTCTTCCCTCTGCATCCAGGGCTTGTCACCAACTTCAAGGCGACGCAGCCACTTCACGTGGGTATTGCCCTCCCAACCGGGCACCACCAGACGGATCGGGTAGCCCTGCTCCCGCCGAAGCGCTTCGCCATTCTGGGCAAAGGCCACAATGACGTCGTCCAGCGCCTTTTCCATCGGGATACTACGAGTCATTGCGGCGCCGTCGGCTCCCTCTGCCAGAAGCCATTTACCCTCTGGCTTCATTCCTACTTCCTGCAGCAGGGTCGAAAGGCGGACACCGGTCCATTCAGCGCAGCTGACCATTCCGTGCAGGAACTGAAGCGAGTTGAGCTGGGCGCCGCGCCATTCCATCCCCCCGTTGGCCGGGCACTCGATAAAGTTGATCTGGGAAACACTGGGGAAACGCTGGAGATCTTCCATCGACAAAATGATGGGTCTTTCAACAAGGCCATGGATCATCAAACGATGTTGCTGGGGATCGATCTCCGGACGGCCGGCGTGATGACGCTCGAAGAACAGGCCGTTGGGGGTAATGATGCCTTTAAGGTGCTGAAGGGGCGAAAAACTGATGGACGATATCTTGTCCGCCGTCAGCCAGGGCACATTGCGGCGAATCACATCCTTTTCAAAGGGTGATGGAACACCATAGGGCTCACTGACAACGCCGGCGCCCAGAGAGCGCGTCCACGACGGTATCTCCGGCGGGAACTGCGTCTCCGCTGCCCCAAGCCTTGGAGAAAGACCACCAAGGGCTCCCCCCACCATTGCACCACCGGCGGTGAAAAGTCCGTTGCGAAGAAAACGCCTGCGTTCGTTGGAAGGTAAACGTTCAGACTCTTGAAGGGCAATTTCAGATACAGCCCGATTGAGTCGGCGGAGCTTGCCGAGCATGGTTTGTCCTCCTTCGATGCCCTGTTCGGGCGATTCGGCCGGCAATCAGTTCGGTGACTGAAGGACGGGCTTATTGTTTTCGTTATAAGGATATAACTCATTTATAGACCGGAAGACTGCCGGTTACAAGCCCCTTTTTCTCGGTTTTTTCAGGCTGGCATTCTGGAAAGTCGGAGAATTTACCGCTAGAACCTTTAGTTACAGCTTATGAAAAATCTTTTGGGAGAAGCGAAAATGCGAGCCACCAATCCGAAAACGGGCGTCTTTTGGGGCTGTATTTCCACCTGCATGCTCCTTTCTCCGATTTCGACGTTTGGGGAGACTCCTGACTCCTTTCCCGGAATTTCAATTCCGCTCAGCCCCGAGAAAGTAAACGTTGAAAATGTTTACTATTTCCAGGGCCATTCGGGAGTGCCTGACAGTACCAATGAGGGGCTCACTGCCAATGCCGGATTCGTCATCACGGGTAGCGGCGTTGTCGTCTTTGATGCGCTGGGAACCCCCAGTCTTGGTGCTGCCATGATCAAAGAAATCCGAAATCTGACGGATCAATCCATTACCCACGTGGTCCTGAGCCACTACCACGCTGATCACATCTACGGACTTCAGGCTTTCAAGAAACTGACGAATGCACAGATCATCGCCCAGGATCAGTCCAGCCGTTATATCGCCAGCGCAGAGGCGCAACAGCGCCTCCACCAGAGAAAACAGGCGCTGTCACCCTGGGTGGACGAAAACACTCGCCTGATCGAGCCGGACAAAACTTTTGAAAACCAACTGGTTTTTGAGTCCGGCGAATACCGTTTTACGGTCTTCCATGCCGGCCCCGCCCACTCACCAGACGACAGTATGATGATGGTGCAGCCTGCAGGCGTACTGTTTTCGGGCGACATCATCCAGAGTGGCCGGGTCCCCTTCCTGAATAGCGATGAGGTGGATACCGCAAACTGGATGTCGGCTATTGAAGAGGTGCGGAAACTGGAGCCATCGATCCTCATTCCGGGTCACGGTGGCGCCTCGGACAAAGCTATGGAAGCACTGGAATTTACCTACGACTACTTGGCGTTCGTGCGCGACCGAATGGAGAAAGCGGTTGAAAACTGGGTGTCTTTTGAGGACGCCTATGAACAGACAGACTGGTCCCGATACGAAGCATTACCGGCATTTGACGCGTCAAACAAAGCGAATGCCTATCGGGTTTACCTGGAGATGGAAAAAACCGTCCTCGGAAGTGAATGAAGGGGCAGAAAAACCGCCCCTAACCTGACGAAAAAGCGACCCATGAACCATCCCGATATAACTCTGTTCCCGAATCGGTCAACCGGAACAGCCACAGCCAGCGGTTCTCAACCAACCTTGCAACGTCTGGCTGGCAGGCAATAATGCGATCAATCCGGTCGCGCGGCGCATCAATCACAACGCTCAACCTCAGGGGTTCATGTCTCCACCGCTCACCATCGTGCACAGATTGCTTTGGGATCCCAACTCGCAAATCCGGATCGTTACCCTCCACAACGCCGATATTTCCTCCCACGACGGAGTGGAGCAGTTTGTTGCCGGCCCCAAACGTCGCAGGCGCGGCCACTGAACCAAGGTATTGAAGGTTGATCCAGCTGGCGACAACCATCGGCGCAGTCATAAGCGCTTCGAGAATATCCCCTTGCGGGTCAAGGGACGGGTCATAGTCATGCAGAAACGCCCTTCCTCCGAGGTTAAGCCCCTTCGTCACGCTCCGTTTCGCGAAGATGATGGACGCATTGTTCGCCAGCCCCCATTCAGGCCGCACTTCAGACCAGCTGATACTGCGTTTCTCCATGGCGCTCAGCAATGCCTCATCTCCAAGGCCGTTAAGCCCCAGCGCGGTCGCCCGTTCACGACGCGTCCGGGCGCCCGCCTCCGCAAACGAGTGCTCCATCTGAATGAGACGATCAAGATAGGCATCCGGAATGCTCTCTCGTCCCATAACAGTCAATGTGTCAGTGACCGTGCAATGCTCGGCTGCAATTGCAAGGGTGAAATCGGGGATCCTTATACCACGACGCGCCAGTCCCGCACGTATCACGGGATCATTGATCAGCTCGGCTGCAACACATGCGTTGAGTCCCCCATTCTGTCCACCACAGGCACCACAGGCCAGACTGGCACGGTGAGGGTTATTTTCACTGTGGCTTCCATGTCCAACGAACAGCAGCAATGGTGCGAAATTCGACGTTAGCGACATTCCCCGCAACAAATTCTCGGCCAGCTGCGTGCGTTCCAGGTCGGAAACTGGATCTCCGCCGGTACGATGGTGCAGACGACCAAGTGCATGAGGGGACTTTTCCACCGATTTTTTGCCGAGGTTAAGACTGTCTCGGACCAGTTTCCAGGCCCACGCCATTCCGGTGCTCTCTACCAGCGTAAAGCTGGACAAGCTGCTGTACTTGGCCTTGCGAACTGATTGACGAAGCATCGCCACCTGATTGGATGCACGCCTTAATCGATAATCACGATACTGATTACCGGAAGATTCCGTCAACCGATAAGACGGTGCAAGCAAACCGGGTAATCTGTGAGTTTCCTGCTCCGGACCGAGACTCTGAAAACTGGTGGGGATGCCAAAAAAACCGGCAAACCCAATGGTCTGAACGCCGGAGTGAACCGTTTCCAGGTGACGCCTTAACACCTCGGATCGCACGTCAATACAGAACACCGCTTGCAGATCCGGGGTTTTATTGTTTGCGTCCGAAACCTCGTTGATTAGCCCGGAACTGGACAAGGCCTTGGATAAACCGCGTTGATAGCCGATTTCCAGTGCCCTGTGCCAAATCCACAAACACCTTTGCGAATTCGCAGGCTTTCCCTGGGAGCAGTTGTAATCGTTGAAACGCCGCCAGGATTTCCGCCAGGCAAGGCGCTCATCCGGCGTGGCGCCAGTGAATGCCACCGCTTCCCAGACGAGCAGGATAGCGACCAACTGCTCTCCCACTCGGCTTTCCCTTCCCTCCAGAGACGCTCGCCAATCCTTGCCGCGACACCAAGATGCCCATCCGGGTAATTCGAATACCAATCGTTGACCCAGACTCTCCAGATCTTTTTCGGACAAGCCGAGCGTTTTTATTGCCCAATCAGTAGCCTCCATGGATTTTCTAGAAAGCGACTTAATAGTATGCCTGGCTTTTCTCAGGTTGACTCTTTGATCCAGCGTCACATCACCGAGAGTTTGATCCAACCAACTTTCGAATAAAGCGCTTCCGTCTGTCACACCCAGCCAAGAGGCCTGTCGGTCATCGAAGAACAAGCCGCAGGCCCTTGCTACCTGCTCCCGCACCGATTCAGTTGCCGAAAAATGACGGGAGGCCTGAAGCTGATCAAGCATCAGCGGGGCTGGCCTACCGGGGAAGACACCGTCGCGGCCCAAAAATTCGGTCAATTCACAGACACTGAACTCTGCCCCGAATTCAGCCATGGCAATGCGTAGATCCTCCTCTTGGATACGCCCGCCAATCCAGGCCTCATGGTAATGGGTCAAAGGCATGAACAGGGAGGTGTCGGCCCGGCTTCCCGGAATCTGACTCGCCCGTTCGGCAGGCAAATGCCTTACCCCCCACCAGGGATTTACCGCAATCCACTGGTTAAGAGGCCAGCTGGGAGGAACCATCTCAATCACCCGCTGCAGCAGTTTTCCCGCTGATGCACCTGTAAATTGAGATTCGGACTGAGTTTCCGGGGCATAGCTCATTGTTTCTCTCCAAGTGCCGTTTTCGCTTCAATCTCTGAAACTTTGCGAGGAAATGCGCTACCAAATTCACGGATTCGATAAGTCAAACGATCGAACGGAATCATCAAGTAAAAGCCATGACTGATGTGGAGCTTTAGCGCCATCGAAAAGCGGCTTGGGACCGGCAAGGCTATTATCAGTGACATCAATGCCAGCAAAGCGAGCATCAGCCCACCTGTGAGCAGTGCAGACAGCGGCAGTTCAGGGCTGGCCCCTTCGGGAAAGATCGGCCCCAGAAGCATATGAAGCAGGCCATACACCGGGATCAATCCGAGCGCCAACCCACTGAGCAAAAGCCTTACCCCGTAGCTTTTACCTTCCGTAATGCCAAGGACAGCCCCAGAGACGGCAAGCACCAGAACACCCGCCAGCACCGGATTACCCGCGACAATACCGGGAAAGGACCAGAGCAACAGCGTCGCAAGCACACCGACACTGGCCGCCCAGCGCATGCGGGTGGCAATCGGAGCATGGCCAAATGTAGGTACATTAGATGCGGCCACGGTTCGACCGGAAGCCAGGAAAGAATGAGCCTTGTAGAGCGAATGGGCCATGAGGTGCAAAAAGGCCAGTAGATAGGCGCCCATGCCGATTTCGAAGAGCATGAATCCCATCTGGGCAGAGGTGGACCATGCCAGAGCATGTTTGACTGAAGACTGACTCATCATTGCGAGAACGGCAACGACCGCCGTAATTCCGCCTACGGTCAAAAGTAGATAATGCCCTGCGGTGAAACCATCCAGCACGGAGTATATCCGCAGCCAGAGAAAACCGCCCAGATTGATAACGCCAGCGTGTAAAAGCGCAGATACCGGTGTGGGCGCTTCCATGACACGCAACAGCCAACCATGGAACGGAACCTGGGCGCACTTGAGAATGGCCGCTACTGCAAACAACACCGAGGCCCATTCCAGGCCCGTGGAACCTGTTGCGTCGCGGCCCGCCGCCTCACGCATTTCCGGGAGGTGAAATGTGCCGTAATGAAGATAGAGCATCCATACCGCACCGATAATGCAGACATCTCCGATTCGGCTGACAATGAACTTTTGAAACGCCGCCAGGCGAGCTTCCGGTCGGTCTCTGTAGAGAACCAGCAGATGATGTAGGGCGAGACTAACCCCTATCCACGCTCCTGCCAGTACCAGCAAATTATCCGTAAACACCAGCAGCAGGACACTGGCAAGAGTTGTCAGGAACCAGGGAAGAAATCGCTCCCTTGCAGCATCTCGACGTAAATAGCTTTCGGCGTATCGGAGAATCGTCCAACCAATAAAGGCGACCAGCAAAGCCATCCAGACGGCAAGGCCATCAGGATATAAACCGAGATATCGTCCTAACTCGGGCAAGCCGGTCCGGAAAACAGGGCCATCGAGCAGCAATAACAGACCAATGCCAAGCGTCACAGCCATCGAGCCCAGCAACAAGCCACCAGCCAATCGCCAGCAGTGGTCCAACTTTCTCGGGTTCTCAGTCCAGCCACTGAAAGCACCCAGCAAGAGCAGCGAAATGGGTAAAAGCAGCCAGCCTATCAAGACTGGCAGGGACAAAAGCGTCGCTAGGTTTTGCATGAATATCTCCCTTCAAAGACGGTGAATACTATGAAGGGAATGAATTGATACAGAAAATGGTTTATAAAGATCAAACCGTTCTGTTTTAGAGAACATCATATGCGACTTAACTATCACCATCTGTTCTATTTCTGGACCGTCGCGAAAACCGGCCACCTGACGCGGGCGGCGGAGTCATTGCACGTCTCTCAGTCGGCATTGTCCGGCCAGATTCGAAAGCTCGAGGAAAGCCTGGGGTATGAGCTGTTTGTCCGGGAAGGTCGTCGACTGCGACTTTCCGAAGCGGGGCGGGTGGCTTTCGGCTACGCCGAGGATATTTTCCGTCAGGGGGAAGAACTTGCGGAACGATTCCGATCCGGTGCTCAGTCTAACCGGGAAACCCTCAAGATCGGTGCAGTGGCGACATTATCCCGGAATTTTCAGGAGGGTTTTCTGAGACCTTTACTGGGGCGTGAGGATCTTGAACTCAGTATCCAGAGCGCGAGCCTGGAGGACCTGCTGAGACGCCTGTCAGCTCATCGTCTTGATTTACTGCTTTCGAACCAGCCAGTGCACGGTGACGAGGAGAATCCCTGGCGGTCAAGACGCATCGCCCGCCAGTCCGTGAGTCTTATCGGTCCTCAGGGTGAAACAGGAACCGCCTCATTTTCCGAGGTTATCCAGACAAAGAGCCTCATAGTGCCCGGGCGGGAAAACAACATCCGCCATGCATTCGATCAACTGTGCGATTATCACAGACTGAGCCCTCGAATTGTGGCGGAGGTGGACGACATGGCCATGATGCGACTGCTGGCAAGAGACACAAAACATTTCGCAGTCCTACCCCCGGTCGTGGTGCGCGATGAACTGGAATCCGGATCGCTCTGTGACTATGGCGCGCTTCCGGGTGTATTCGAAGAATTCTACGCCATCAGCATTCGCCGGCAGTTTGAGCCGCCACTGCTGACAAGCTTACTGTCGCAACCCTCTGAGGAGCTGCTTTCAAGGACGGCGACCTGGTCATTCTGACCAGTTCCACCGGCAGAAAATGTCATCCAATGATCGGCCTGCACGCCGTATACTGAACTACGAACAACTAAAACAATAAAGACATGGATAGATCCTATGCTCCAACACTCAGATTCCCGTTTCCCGTCCATTCTGATTATCGGAGCCGGCTTTGGCGGACTGGGCATGGCCATTACCCTGAAAAAGGCCGGGTTCCAGACCTTCACGGTTCTCGAGAAAGGAAACTCGGTGGGCGGTACCTGGCGAGACAACACCTACCCCGGTGCCGCCTGCGACGTTCAATCCCACTTCTACTCCTATTCGTTTGAACCCAAGCACGACTGGTCACGCAAATTCGGTCTTCAGCACGAAATTCTTGCGTACATGGAGCATTGCGTCGAAAAATACGGGCTGGCAGATCATCTCCGGTTCAACAGCGAAATCCGGGAAGCAGCGTTCGATGAGGCACTTAACGAATGGACAGTTACCCTGACCAATGACGAGGTGCTGAAAGCGAATGTGCTGATCACCGCGACCGGACAGCTGAACCAGCCTGCATGGCCGAAAGTGAACGGCCTGGATCGGTTTGCCGGCAAGGTTTTCCACTCGGCGCGCTGGGACCATGAATACGATCTCAGCAATAAGCGAGTCGCCGTTATCGGCACCGGTGCCAGCGCCATCCAGTTTGTCCCGGAGATCGCCAAACAGGTGAAATCCCTGAGCCTTTTTCAGCGCTCGGCTGCCTGGGTGCTTTCAAAACCCGACCGCCCGTTCAAGCGCTGGGAGCAGACACTTTTCCGGGTATTGCCGATTTGGGACCGGATTTATCGCTACCTGATTTATTGGAAAAATGAGAGCCGGGCCCTCGCCTTCACCAAATTCAACGGGCTGCTGGAGATATTCGCCCGGGAGGCCCGAAAAGAGGCCCGAAAGCACGTTACCGACCCTGAAAAGCTTAAACAGATCATCCCGGATTATCAGATTGGCTGTAAGCGTATCCTGATATCCAACGACTGGTACCCGGCCATCAACCGGCCCAATGTGAACCTTGTAACCGAGGACATTGACCGGGTTGATGAAGACGGTGTGGTCACCGTAAATGGAACCCACTACCCTGTCGACGCCATCATCTGCGGCACCGGTTTCAAGGCGTCGGAGTTCCTGACCCCCGTGGTCATCAAGGGGCGCTCCGGAATTACGCTCAACGAAGCCTGGGAAAACGGCGCGTCCGCCTTCAAGGGCATCACGGTGAGCGGCTTCCCTAATCTGTTCATGCTCTATGGGCCTAACACCAACCTTGCCCACAACTCGATTATCTTTATGCTGGAATCCCAGTTTCGTTACGTGCTGGATGCACTGCGGGCTCTGGAGAAATACCCGGGCTCGGCAATGGACGTTCGTCAGGATCGGCAGGAACGTTTTGCCAGTATCATCCAGAGTGGCCTAAAGGGGAGCGTGTGGGATGCCGGGTGCACCTCCTGGTACCTGGATGCCAATGGCAAGAACACGGTGAACTGGCCGGGGTTCACGTTCACCTACCGCTTCGCCACCCGCCACATTGATACCGCGGACTACCAGTTTTACTATCCCACGAAACCAGCGTGACCAAACGCGCTTCAACCGGCTTCTGGAAGCCGGTTGAAGTCTTTCTTAATTCATAGGATGATTGGATGATCAGGTTTCAGGATTATAAGATCATGCTAGAACGAATCCGCAAAGGCTCTCTGGTTGAAACCGCGATTGAAAGCCTCCGCCACGCCATACAGGCCGGTCAGTGGCCGGTGGGAAGCAAGCTTCCGATCGAGTCCGAGTTGTCAGACGCCCTCGGCGTCAGCAGAAACACGGTGCGCGAAGCCGTGCGTGTCCTTGTTCATGTAGGGATGCTGGAAACCCGACAGGGAGACGGTACCTATGTGCGTGCCACCCGGGACGCCGGTGAGACACTGAGGCGGATTAGCCGGACCCAGCTGGCCGAGCAGTTGGAAGTAAGGATCATGCTGGAAACGGAGGCAGCCACCCTTGCCGCGTCCCGGCGTACCGACCAGGACCTGCGGATAATGACCGGCGCGCTGGACGCGCGGGCGAAGGCCGGGGATGATCTCGCCGAACGAATCAGGCACGACGAAGCCTTTCACCATGGCCTGGTTGCCGCTTCCCATAACTCTGCGCTTACCGAGCTGTATGACTATTTTTCTCACGCCATCAGCCAGACCATTGAGCGCACAGAAACCGATGCTGATTTGCCCGAACCGTCGCAGGAAGACCACGAACTGTTGCTTGCCGCCATTCGCCGTGGCGATCCGGTTAAAGCCGAACAGCTAGCCCGTGCCCTGCTCCGGCCCAGCCTTCGGGCACTGCAGAAACAGGTGACCTGAAACATGAAATTCCGGATCGATACCTTTACGCTGCTTTTGCTCGGTGCCATCGTTCTGGCGTCGGTGTTGCCAGTCACCGGTGACGCAGCCGACGTCGTTGCTTCATCGGGTACCATTGCCGTTGCCCTGCTCTTTTTTTTCCACGGTGCCGCCCTCTCTCGCGAACAGATCATCGCCGGTGCGACACACTGGCGCCTGCATATTCTGATCACTTCCCTGACATTCGTCTTTTTCCCCCTGGCGGTGCTCCCGATCAACGGTCTGAGTGACATCGCCCCCTCATGGATGCCAAGAGATCTCGGATTGGGTTTCCTGTACCTCGGGGTGCTGCCCTCCGCCGTATCGTCATCCATCGCCTACACGGCCATGGCCAAGGGAAATGTGCCTGCGGCCATCTGTAGCGCAGCCGCGTCTAATGTGTTCGGCATGATGCTGACACCGTTTCTGCTGCTGTTACTGGTCAGCACGTCGGGCGGCGGGGATTTTTCGGTTGCCGAGGCCCTCAAGGACATCATTTTTCAGCTGCTGCTGCCATTCGCAGTCGGGCATGCACTGCGACCGTGGCTGGGCGGATTTCTGGGACGTAACGAAGGACTTATGGCGCGGTACGACAAATGCGTCATCTGGCTGATCGTCTATTCGGCTTTCTCGCACTCGGTAGAAAGCGGGCTTTGGCAGAACCTGCCCGCAAAGGCAATCGTGCTTGCCGTGGTGCTTTGCTTTGGCCTGTTGGCACTGTTTATGGTCATGGCCCGACTGCTTGTACGACGATTCGGTTTCAGTCTGGAGGACGAAGCGGCTGTGGTGTTCTGCGGGTCTAAGAAGAGCCTTGCCTCGGGACTTCCGATGGCGAAGGTCTTGTTCTCGGGCCACCCGGGCTTTGGCATGATTGTCTTGCCAATCATGTGTTACAACCAGATCCAGGTGATCGTGGGCGCTATTCTGGCCCAGCGGTACCGGGCCCGAATCGACAGGGCTGCCGAAGCCAGAGACGCAGCTTAGCCACCGCCTCCCATTCCGCCGAACAGGCTCGCCAATATTGCCAACCCCACGATCCAGCCAATAACCGCTGGCCAGAAGTTGACCAGCTGCGGTGGCTGGTCTGCCTGTTCCTCGGCGCGCTCCGTCTCGCCATATGGCCGCTCTTCTTGCTGCTGAGCCACCTCCTGAAGACTGAACCATTCAAACCACCCCCCGAGGAAATGGGCAACCGAAGTCGGCAGGCTGCCATTCTCAGCCATGGGACGGACCTGTGGTTCCAGTTGTCTGGCAATCTCACGGCGAATAGGAAGCTGGTCCGCTGGCGGTTCACACAGTATCGCTTTCCAGATACCCACATCCTGACTGCGAGCCGAATCGTTCAACAGCGCCTTGATCTGGATAACGACCTCGCGGACAACCTGGCCCTCCGTCCCGTCCAGTGGACGATCCGATTGCCCGGCCGCCTCCGGCTGCTGGCGACGGTCCTGCTGATCAGACTGCGAGGGCATATCATTCCGGCCTTCATCGGCCACCGGGGCATCACCTGTTGCCTCCCGGAAAGCCTGGCTTAACTTCAGGGCCTCGTCATCCGACGCGAATTTCAACTGTTGCTCATAGGCCTGCTTTATTCGCTGACGGTCATCGGTCGGCTCAATTCCAAGGATTTCCCAGCAATTCATATAGCTGCAACTCCCAGCGTTTAGATTCATTACATTTTCGAGAGACAAACAGTGTGTAGTTCCCTACGATAGACACACTACAAAAAAACAGCGTTCCACTTTCCAGATCGGCAGATTATAGAATGTCACCCATGAGCAATTCGACAAAATTGGCATTCCGGACTTCAGCAGTACCGGGCCTGACCACTCTCGGCTGTGCGCTCACCCTCTTTCTCGCAACATCTTCCCAAAGCTGGGCCCAGAATTCCGACTCAGTGATGTATCCCGAGCTTCTCGACTCCACGGGAGAAGCGTCGCAACTTCCCGAGGTTCTGAGCACCACACGGCTCCGACAATCCAAACTGAAAGTACCGGGTACCACCACAATCATTACCGGCGATATGATCCGCGATCTCGGCATCATGAATCTGGTTGAGGTTTTCCGATTGGTGCCCGGCATGGTCGTCGGTGTGGCCGGCAGTAGCAACCCTGTCACAAGTTACCATGGTACATCACAGTACGAGCAGCGTAGACTTCAGGTTCAAGTTGATGGCCGAACCGCTTACCGAGCGAGCCTCGCTGATGTTGAGTGGATTGCCATGCCCGTCGCCCTGGAGAATATCGAACGAATCGAAGTAAGTCGCGGCCCCAACGCAGCAGCCTACGGCATCAATGCGTTTCTTGGCAGCATCAACATTATTACCCGTTCGCCACACGATACGGCCGGCGTCGAAGCGTACGCCGCCGCAGGCTCAAGGGGGCACCTGCGGACCTTCACGTCAGTGGGAAATGCTGACAGTGACGGCAGCTGGCGACTGTCCTACGAAAAACGGAAGTCGAACGGGTTCGATGCCCAGGTTGACGGTGGTGAGAGGCTCCCCTATCACGACGGCTACGACGTCAACAATTTCAACTTCGACAGCATCATTGCGATTGATAACCGGCATTCTGTGGACTTGAGAGCCGGTGTTCTGGATGGCGTCAACGAAGAGGATCGATTCAAATCGGGCAAGCTCGGCGCGACCAATAACCCGGATGTCGTGCTCGACGACTATTACCTCCAGGCGAGATTCAATGGTGCCACATCCTCAAACCATTTCTATTACGTTCAGGCCAGCTACCAGAACCAAAACCGCAGGCAACGGTGGGATATCTCGGTTCCAATCGCCGGTGAGGACGACCCACTGGACAACGGGACAGCCCTGATTAATAGCCTCTTACCGCCTGGGTCTCCCGAGCCCACTGCGGACACACCCTTTATTGCAAGTTTGAATGAAGATGCGGAAGAATCGAGGCTTGAGTTCGAGATTCAGGACACGCTCATCCTTAATCCCGATCTCAAGTTCGTTTCCGGTCTTGGTTACCGCAAAGACACATACCAATCCGAAACCTACTTCAATGGTGAGGGTAATAACTACCAGACCCGGGTCTTTGCCAACACCGAATACTCACCGCTGAATTGGCTTACTTTCAATGCCGGTGGTAACTGGGAAAAAACCACAACAACGGATGAAGGCTACTTCTCACCGCGGATAGCAACCAATTTTATCTTCAACAACAACCACGCGATACGCTTTGTATTCTCAAGGGCGGTTCGGACACCGGATGCATTTGAGCAAAACCCGGACTGGTCCTATCGCCCCAGAAACGTGCAGCCTCCGTTCGAAGTACTCGAGGGTGATCGAATCCTGGTGGCTAACCTGGTCGACCAGGATACCTCCACGTTCGGTGAGACCCTGGAGGAAGAGAGGATCACCTCTCGGGAAATCAGCTATTTCGGCCAGTTCCACCTCGATAGAGCCTTGATGAGCGTTGAAGTTCGGTATTTCAACGACTATCTTCGAGATATGATCAGTGGCGTGATCAACGAGGAAGACTGGTACATTGACAACAACGTTGCCCTGGATCAGGAAGGCGTCGAGCTGGAGGCGTCACTGGAGTTCTCAGGCACAAAGTTGAGGGCAACCTACGCCTATCTCGACCAGGAGGGTCGGTACACTGGTGATCCCGACAAACTTCCCCCCAATACCCAGCAACGAGCAGTAGATCTGCTTGGCCGGCTGTCCGCACGCCATTCCGGAAGCGCGGCCTGGATCCAGGATCTCCCGCTGGGATTAACCTCCTCTGCCGCTTTTTACATAGCTCAGGAGGTCCGGAACACGCGTTTCAAGCGGGCCGACTTCAGGCTCGCCCGGCGAGTGGATCAACCAAAATTCAGCTATGTGCTGGCCTTGACCATCCAGCACTACATCGACATGGAGCCCTGGATCAGCCCCGATAATATTATTGAGGACGCGAACCAGTATTTTGTTGAGGCCGGAATTCGTTTCTGAAGATTGACCAAGGATAGTACGTGACCCGGGACGGTATGACACGAGACATCAGTATCAGATGGCGAAGCTTGATGCTGGCGTTTGCACGCCCATGCCTCAGACGGGTCATCTGGGCTTTTGCCGGGCTGTTTCTTGTGACATCCGTCAACGCCCAGGAGGCATCAAACCGCACCGTCTACTTAGCCGGTTCAGGTAATACGGCTCTGGACCAGCACGTTCAGGCACTGCTTGAGGAACGACTCGGCGACAACGTTGGTCTGGCCACAATTTCTGATGAACAGATTCCGATGGTCGAGGACACACCAGTCGTTGCCATCGGGCCCTCGGCGTTTTCCCGAGTGCGGCAGGCGAACCGATCGGCTCCAATCCTCGCCATGCTGGTGGAAAAATCGTTTATTGACGGGTTTGCCGCGATGGCGCCCGGACAGATTTCCGGTGTGCTGTACGATGTGCCGCTGCTTCGGCAGGCCCTGACCGGTAAGGCTATTCTGCCCCATGCGAATACAATCTCGATTCTGGCAACCACGAATTCTGTTGAACTCTACGAACCACTCATTGATGAGCTCCCTGCCCATGGCATGAAAGCGAGGGTGTTTGTGGTCGACAATGACGAGGATCTGATCCCTTCACTGGTCCGGGCGCTGGGTTATGGCGATTTCCTGCTGGCGGGGCCGGACGACGCCATCTATAACCCGAGAACCATCAAACACATTCTCCTGACCGCCTATCGCCGTAACAAAATTGTCATTGGGCCGAGCCAGGCTTATGTCAGAGCCGGTGCGCTCGCCTCCAGCTATGCGCCCTTCCCCGCCATGGCAGATCTGGGTGTGGAATTTATTGATCAATTCCTCGCAACCGGGAAGTTCCCCAAACCCGCTTATTCACCGTTATTCCAGGTAGAGATCAATAACCAGGTAGCTCGATCACTGAATATTCCGGTTCCTGATCGGGAATACATAAACCAGTATGTGCAAGATGCACTGACAGGTAACGGAGGTCCGGAAGGTGAGTAATCCAGAAAAGACTCAGGCCTCCCTGTCACGAAAGCTTCTGCTCCTGGGCGCAATCCCCGCTGTTGTCATGTTCATTGTCCTGATGGTTTTTTTCACTTCAGCACGGCTGGAGGATGCCCGTCAGGAATTGTCGGAAAGCAGCCAGATGCTCGCCGACAGCCTTGCGCCTGTCCTCGAATACGCGGTGGTCTCCGGAAATACCGTGGCACTGGAACAGGTCCTTTCCCAGTCGCTTCGTCGGAGCAGAGCAGACTGGATTCGTGTAACGGATGTTATGGGGGAGCAGATCGGTTTTGTCGCCAATGGTGCCACCAGCAATCCTGTGCAGTCCGGTCGATACGACATATACGAAACTGAAATCCTGCAACAACCCCTGGAGCTCAGCTCAGCACGGGATGCAGAATGGTTCACGCCAGAGTATGGGTTTGGCTCAGGAGCGCTCCGGGTGGGCACCGTTCAGGTCGGGGTCAGCACGGAACTGCTCGACAATCGTCAACAGGACATCCTCTGGACCTCACTGGCTGTCGGGTTGGCCCTGCTGTTATTCACCATCCTGCTGATCCACCACTATCTCAACACCATCCTCTCGCCCATCCGTCAGTTGTCAGGACGGGTAGCAAAACTGATAGACCGGGATTATGCCGAAGAGCCACTCAGTGGCCACCGAAGTTCTCGGGAAGTGGTTGAAATAGAGGAGCAGCTTAACGAACTCGCGTCACATCTTTCAGGCCTGCAGGCAGCCCGGGAACAAACCCTGCTGGCCTCCGAAAGCGCACGCCAGAAAGCGGAGTCGGCAAATCAGGCGAAGTCCGAATTCCTGGCGACCATGAGCCACGAATTACGAACGCCCCTGAATGGGGTGTTGGGCATGATTGATCTGATTCAGGAGGATAGCCTGACCCATCGGCAGCGGGATTACCTGAACACAGCGCGTCAGTCCACGGAGGACCTGTTGACCGTCATCAGCGACATTCTGGACTATTCACGGATGGATAATGGCTCCCTGGAGCTGGATAGCCAGGAATTCGATCTTCAGAAACTGATTTCGAACTGCACGGCCACCTACCGCCACGTTGCTGAAGAGAGGGGGCTCGCCCTCAACCTCAGTTTCTTTGGCGATTGGCCTGATAATCCGATTGTCATTGGTGATGCTCCGAGACTCCGACAGATCCTCGCCGGCCTGATTGACAACGCCATCAAGTTCACCGGAGACGGGTTCATCAATATTCAAGCAGGCTGCTTTGGCCTTGAGGACAACTGCATCATTCTGAACTGCTCTGTTAACGACTCCGGATCGGGCATTCCGGTGGAGCGCCTGCCGGATATTTTCAATTCGTTCGAGCAACTCGACAGCGGAGATGGCCGGATCTATGGCGGAACCGGCCTTGGCCTCTCGCTGGTACAACGACTGGTGGAACTCATGGGTGGCCACATTCAGGTGGAGACCGACCTTGGGAAAGGCTCCTCCTTCCGGTTTGAACTCCCGTTTGAGCTGGCCACTGATGGGGGCTTCACAACACCCGAAGCTGCCTTGCGCAGCCGTGGCATGGGCCTCTCCCATGCACTCGTTGTTGAGGACAATCCTGTTAACCAGCGCGTCGCCACGGCCATGCTTACCAGACTGGGGTTTCAGACCGATTCGGCCAATAACGGCAAAGAAGCTCTCGAAATGGTCCAAACGAATCACACCGGCTATGACGTTATCCTGATGGACTGCCAGATGCCGGTGATGGACGGCTACGAAACCACACGGCACATTCGTGAGTGGGAACAGGGCAATGGTCAGACCGGAACGCCCATTATTGCGTTAACGGCGGACGTGCTCCCGGGCACTGAGCAAAGTTGCCTGGAATGCGGCATGAACGACTACGTGGCGAAGCCGGTCCGGAAGGAAAACCTGCAGAAAGTTCTGAAGCGCTGGATTGAGCTTTGATGTGAAGCGGCCCTTCCTTGGGCACACCTATCAGGTTGGTTCGCCTATCAGACTACCGGCTCCCTCATGGTGACAAATTCTTCTGCCGAGGTCGGATGAATACCGAGCGTGGCATCGAATTGAGCCTTGGTGGCGCCAGCCTTGATTGCCACCGCAAGCCCCTGGGTAATTTCACCGGCATCCGGCCCCACCATGTGGGCGCCCAGGACCCTGTCGCTCTCCTCATCCACCACGAGCTTCATCAGACTCCGTTCATCACGACCACTCAGCGTGTATTTCATGGGGCGGAATTCTGACCGGAAGATCTTCAAACTATAACCGGCTACCCGGGCCTCTTCTTCGGTCAATCCAACAGTTCCAATGTTGGGTTGGCAAAACACCGCCGTAGGGATAGCGGAATAATCCATTTCTCCCTGCCCGTCACCAAACAGTCGCCGCGACAGTACCATGCCCTGGGCCAGGGCTACGGGGGTCAGCTGGGGTGTGCCGATGACATCACCAAGAGCGGTGATGGAGGGAACCGTTGTCTGAAAGTGCGAATCGACTCGCACATGCCCGGAGTCGCTCAGCTCGACACCAAGGTTTTCCAGTCCGAGGCCCTCAACCAGCGCCTTTCGACCGGTTGCCGCCATGACCAGTCCGGTTTCAAGACTTTCGCCGTTGTTCAGATCCACACGGTAGTGAGCACCTTCCGATCGGACCGATTCAATCGTGACTCCAAACCTCAGATTGATACCTTTTTTGCGCATCTCCTGCTCAGTGAAGCGACGGATATCCGAATCGAAGCCCCGGAGGAACAGATCCCCCCGATACAACAGGGTTGTTTCTACACCAAGACCCGCAAGAATGCCGGCAAATTCCACCGCAATGTAGCCGCCACCCCAGACCACCGCCTGTTTTGGAAGCTGCGGCAGATAAAACATTTCGTTAGACGTCAGAACGTATTCTTTGCCGGGAATGTCGGGCACCACCGGCCAACTGCCTGTCGCTACGGTAATGTGCTTGGTGCTGTACGATTTTTCGCCCACCACGACCGTGTGGGCATCTGCCAGCGTGGCCGTCCCTTCAATGACAGTAACACCGGCGTTTTCAAGCAGCCGGCCATAGATGCCGTTCAGCCGCTCAATCTCGGTATTCTTGTTCGCCACGAGCGTCGGCCAGTCGAAGGTTACGTCTCCGACCGGAACACTCCAGCCATAACCCGCCGCGTCTTCAAGCTCTTCATGGACATGGGCGCCATAAACGAACAGCTTCTTCGGGACACAGCCTACATTGACACAGGTACCACCCAGATACCGGGACTCGACCACCGCCACCCGGGCACCGCGCTGGGCCGACATGCGGGCCAGGCGGACTCCACCGGATCCGGCACCAATTACAATCAGATCAAATTCCTGGTTGTCAGACACTGTGTCTCCTGTTGTTGGTCAAACTTAACTTGGGCCGGTAGCGGCCGTTTTGCCTTCAGGCTGGACTTCCCGGAACAGAACATGATCCTCGAAGTCCCCCAAGCGAATCTTGCCGAGGCTACGGAAACCCTCGGATTCATAGAATGGCAGGTACCGATTGTTCCCGGTATCGAGGACAAGACCACTGCCCCGAGGATTCTCGGCACAGAGCTTCTCCACCGTCTTCAGAAGCAGGCGCCCGTAGCCCCGGTTCTGGTACTTGGGGTTGACCCCCATCAGCGGGAGCTGATGGGCAAGCGGCTGAGGCAGCAAATTCCGGATCTTTTCATGGTAATCCAGGTATCGGCGGGTCGATGCGAAACCCGTGGTCAAGACCATACGAATGCGCCAGCTAAGCTGGTCAGCCAGATTCATTCGTAGCTCCGGGTCGCCAATGAAAGCCACCGCGACCAGCGTATCGTTCACCATCACCCCAATTGCGTCCTGGTCCAAGCCAAAGTAGAGATCGATCAGCTCGCGAATGGTGGCCCGGATGCGCTGATCGTAGCCGGCTCGACGATGGTCGAACAGATACTGGAACGTCGGTTCATCCCGGTAAGCATGATACAGGATGGATCGCGCCTCATTGGTTGCCGTTTCATCCAGACGTACGATGACCGGCTCGGATTTATTTTTGTTTTCGCTGCCGTTACTCATCCCTTCACTCTCCTGCTAAGGCCCGGAGAACAGCTCCGGGAACTGTGGTGCGGAATCAGATTGTCAGTGTTAAACGTACAGATACCCGGCCTGGCTCATCTGAGCGATCCATCGCAGCCTGGTCAACAATCACACCGTGGCCGGAACTGAGCCGCTCCAGCCAGGCTGCAACATCCGCGAACGGAGCATCCTCAAGCCAGACACGAATGGCATTTTCACCGCTGGGCTCAAATCTCTGCAGGGACAGCCCGGCTTCCCTGGCAGAACCGGTAACCAATGCCATCAGTGCCCGACCATCTGCAACATCGGCAGAGCCCTGGCCAGACTGTCCACCCGGCGCCCCGAGCCGCTTGATGGTGCTTTCATTCGCTTCCATCCAGGCCAGCAATTCGGCTGCATTCTGTCTTTCCGCGACCGCAGCATTATGAAAATTCGAGGCCGGACTCCAGACTGCAAAATAGAGAATGCCAACCAGAATGGCGACCGCCAGCACCGCCAACGCCTGCTGGTCGCGCCGCGGCATCTGGTCGTATTGTGCAATCAACTTGCCGACGGCCGGCTGATCCTTGAGCTTCTCGAACATACCTTATCCCCCGGAAACCGTCAGGCGGCCACGGGCGCCGCTGGATTCGTTGACAACCGATCCAATCTGGGCCTCCAGCCCCTGATTGGCCAGCCCGTTCCGAAGAGTGCTCAGCCGGTCGTAACTGTCGGCCCTGACATCCACGACAAGCTCGCCACGGGAACGACTGAAGTTGACCGAATTAAAACTCACAGACTGGGATCCCGGGAGCTCTGAGTACTCCTGCCCCGTGTACTTCATCAGGGTAATGAAATCCAGGTCGGGTCCATCCGCTCCGGCGACGCGCAGTTGCCCCTCAATGACCCGGCGAACATTGCCAGCATGAGTCCGTCGGTCGCCCGGGAAGGCCTCCCGGTATATGGACATTGCCTGTTCCTGTAGATTGTTCGCCTTGCGCTCATAATACAATCCCATCCCGACCTCCATGGCAACCTGGATCCCAAGCCAGAGGGCGGCAACAGCAATCAGCGGCTTCCACGGCTTGATTGGGCTGGCCTTGTTGCTTCGGGTGGAAAATTTCCCCTGGCAGAGATTGATCGGATAGCAAAGATGGTGATGATGGGCATGTGCCAACAGCTCCAGCGGCATCAGCTCCAGAATCTCACGGTGCACCGCCAGTCGTCCCGGGGCCTTGAGTTCGCCAACCACCGACTGCTGAAACTCGAACTCTTCCTGAGTGGCGTAGAGGTTCACCGGAACTTCCGCGACCACCTCTTCGGAGGGCGGCACAGCTAAGGTATGTGCGAACATCCCCAGGTTTGCGGACTGCATACTCAGCCATTCGCCCCGGTTGCTCACCATCAGGGCGGTCTCGCCATCCAGGCATACCGACCAGCCCCCTTCCGTCAACGGCAACAGCGCTGCGTCCGGATAGATGGCATCCAGGCGAGCATGATCCCAACCGGAGAACAATGAAACCCACTGGGCCATTCTTTCATCGTCGATGGCAGCGACACGATAGCCTTCGTCGGTATGGCGGCCCAGCGCCAGATGAACCGAATCAATATCCTGGGCAATCTGCTCTTCCACCGCATACGGAAGGGCCTGGTTGATGAACCGGCTTTGTTTCGCCGGGATATCCGCAATGCAGAACAGCGCCTCATCCCCGGGAATCAAGCCGATCAGCAGCACGTTATCGAGAGCGTTTTGCCCAAGCGTCTGCTCAATCTCGTCCTGGGTATCTCCCATTCCACGGGCCTGAGTATCCCCGCTGGCATCATGCAACACCCAGTTAAACGACTGTGCCTCGGGATTTGCTTCGGGATCCGCTAGCGGAGGCAACGGCCGCACATAAAGGCGAAAAGACATGGTTATCCTTCTGAAAAAGTGAAAGGCTCTTTGGTAATTCTGTTTTTCTGTCCGGTATCCCTTCGAACCGTCCGGACCTCACCTTCCGGGTTGCGGAAAACGGTAGCGACCATGTTCACGACACGGTTATCGTAGGTAATCCGTGAAACAACTTCAAAAAAACGGGTTTGCAAGGTCAAACCGGTCGATTTGAGCCCCAGCCCGGCGAATTCTGGCAATGCCAGGAAATCCTGAAGGTCGTCGAATGGCTCTTCCTCTCTCTTTTCAAGAATAGCCGCAGCATCGGCATCCGTCAGTTCCTCATGGAGTGAGCGCAAGACCTCAGGGGTGGCGGTATTTACGTTGATTCCCAATCCCGACACCGGGAGAGCCGCAACATGTGGGCGCAGCGCTTGATAGATCTCTTCCGTCATTCCTCCGATCAAACGCAACTCGGTGACACTGACAAATGGCTGGTTTGCAGCACGATATGCCTGCTCGGCAGAAAGATACTGCCCGTCCTCGGCGCCATAGGTACTGGTCGCCTGGTCATTCTCATCAATCCAGTCAATCAGTGCGTCGACACTGAGCGCGGAAATATCCAGGGCTGCCAGAAGCCGGGAAAATCGCTCTTTCGCGAGCGTATTGATCTGGCCGTTAGAGGTCACCAGATCATTGAGGTTTATCCGCCCACCAAGGTCATCGATCTGGACTTCCGCTACCCCGTTTTCATCCAGAGGCAGAATGGCCGCATTCATGGCCCACACTTCATCAAGACTGTCGACCATTTCGTTGGCTTCCTTATCGTCCTGGTAATCCCGGACGAGGATCTGGCGGGCAAACGCCTCTGCGCCAAGAGCGATACTTATTCCCTGCTGCTGAGCCAGATAATGTCCCGCCTTGAAGACCCGGATGCTTTGTTGCTGGGTCATGCCGGCCGCCAGCATCACGACCAGGGCCATCGCTAATAACACCATAATCAGTGCCACGCCGCGCTGGCCTCCATCAGGACGATTCGAATAACCGACTGTCACCATCAGCCTCCCTGCCCCTGCGCGCCTGGGTCCGTTGCATCCTCCGGTGGCTCTTCGGCTTCGGTTTCGGTTTCCGTTTCGGCAGCAGCGTTATTCGCCTGATTGACAACCCCCTGCGCTTCCTCAGCATCAAAGTCCGGTAACGCAAAGGTCCGCACCAGTTCGCCAAATCGCTCGTGCTCCAGCGTTAGCTCAATACCCGCGGGTAACGGTATTTCGGGCCGGCTGCCGGGATTGAGCCCGGCCATCATCTCGTCCGTTGGCCACTCCGGCTGCCAACTTCGCTTATCAGTCAGAAACCGAATCTCAAAGGCCAGAACGTCTTCAAGCAGCAAGATATCCCGGCTGTCATCCTCCTGCCCCTGATCCACCATGGGCCAGTACCGCCGGCGCAATTCATCCCCGGTAAACTCCCATGCCACTCGCTGCAGACCACTTCGGCGAGTACCCAAGGGGTTTCGCCAGCCCTGACGGGTCAGTAAGAGCGCAAAATCCTCTTCTCGGCTCGTCAGCGCAGGTTTGTAATCCCCGTAAATATCCCGCGCAGACCGGTTCACAATCTGCGTGATGTCCCGCTCGAGAAGCAGCATTGCCCGCTGCAGACCGTCAAAGTCCTCTGACAGCTCATTGACCCGATCTCTTGAGGTGACCACCCCGCTGATCACCTGCCAAACCCCAAGACCAATCACCGCCGTAATGGTCACGGCGATGAGAACTTCCATCAAGGTGAAGCCCTGCTGGTATCCCGGTGGGCGATACGCTCGAGCCATCAGTTCTGCCCCAGGAAAGCAGACAGGGTATGTACCGGTGAAGGATCAGATCCGTCACCCCGATAGCGGGCTACCGTAACTTCCACTCGTCTCATCCTCGGATCGTCGGTACCCAGTACCCGGGTGGTCACCTGCCAGCGAAAGGGACCGTAATCGGTGTCGCGGGAGTTTTCCGAAATACCGGGCACGTTTTCCTCAAGACGAAGTTCGTTGATACGGTTATCTGCCAACCAGCCAGCGAGGGTTTTATCCCGGATCCGCTCATAGCTGGAGATGTACTGGCTGCCCACTTCTGCGGCTGCGGTGGCAATCAGGCCAAACACCAGCAGCGCCACCAACACCTCGATCAGGGTGAAGCCCTTCTGATGCCTCACAGTTCTTCCTCGTCATCGCCGGGTTGTCGCCATTCCAGGGGAGACACGCCATCGGAAGCCAGCACATGAACATAATCGGTGTTTTTTTCAATGGTGAATTCGAGTTCAAAGGGTGTGGTTTCACCGCTCGAAAAGAACACCACGTCCGGGCGTAATTCGTCTTCGGCAGAGGCGAGCCTGGGGGCATCGCCTTCGATGAACTCAGTGACCACCAGCCATTCAGGCAAGCTTCGCTCCCGGAAAAGCCGCTCACCGGACGCTTTCCAGTCTCCGGATTCGTCCTCGAAAGCCACAAACTGGTAACCATCCGGTTCGAGGAGCAGGCCCAGTTCCAGATTATTCACAACCGCTTGCTCCGATGCGGTTTGCATCAGAAGATAAAGATCACGAACCTCGTTCTTGAGTTCCCGCTGCTGGGAGCTGCCGCCCATGGTGAAGACAGCAAGGGCGGCCAGAAGTCCGACGATGATCAGGACAACCAGTATTTCGAGCAGTGTAAAGCCGGTCTGCTGCGTCCTGAAGCGCACAATGATTTATTCCTTGGTGTTCCAGGCGCTGATATCAGCCGCGTCGCCGTCGCCACCTTCCTGGCCATCGGAACCATAGGAGTACAAGTCGTAGGGACCTTCAGTACCGGGGCTCACATATTGGTACTCGGTCCCCCAGGGATCTTCCGGAACGCTCTTCAGATAACCGTCCGGATTCCAGTTCTTGGGTTCGGGGCTGCCGCTGGGCTTGCTCACCAGGGCTTCAAGACCTTGCTGGGTAGATGGGTATTGACTGTTGTCCAGACGATACAGATCCAGCGCATTGGCAATATTGCTGAGCTGGGTTTCGGCGACCGTTACCTTGGCCTGATCGCTGCGGCCCATAATGTTGGGAGCAACAATTGCCACCAGAAGGCCAAGTATCACCATGACCACCATGATTTCGATCAGGGTGAAGCCGCGATTCTGGGCGCGCATTTTCGTATTTGGAATCGTCATAGTCTCACTCGTCATTGGTATGAAATCCCTTTTTTTCGTTCTCAGGTTCGGGGTTAACCGCAATGTTAGCCCACCAGGTTACTCATATTCAGAATCGGTAACATGATCGCCAGTACGATAATCAACACCACCACGCCCATGACCAACAACATCATAGGCTCGAACAGGCCGACAATGGCCGCAATCTTGGACTGGAGAGTGTTCTCCTGCATGCGGGCAGTCCGCTCCAGCATACTGTCCAACTCGCCACTGGCCTCACCGCTCGCGATCATGTGCAGCATCATCGGAGGGAAATAGCCGGTCTGATCCAGAGAGCGGTGCAAGGATCCCCCTTCACTGACTTTCCGGGCAGCCACCCTCAGTTCACTGCGGAGGAAGTCGTTTGACAGCACTTCTCCGGCAATCCGCATCGCTTCAACCAGCGGCACACCGCTGGTCGTGAGGATACTCAGAGTACTGGCGTAACGGGCTGTACTCACCCCCCGGACCATGCCCGACACCAGAGGCAGATGCAGCAGCCGTTTGTGAAATCGCATCCGGAAAGCCGGTTTGCTTACCGCTACCCGAAACGCCACCACCGCAATGATCAAGAGGATCAGAAGGTAGACACCGTAGTCGGCAAGAAATTCCGAAACCGTCAGCATGGCCGAGGTCAACGCGGGTAGTTGCTGGCCCTGCTTGACGAACACTTCGATAATGTCGGGTACAACATATGTGAGCAGAAACACGACGATGGCAATTGCGACAACACTGAGAATGATAGGATAGATGGCTGCCAACTGAATTTTCTGCCGGGCTTCCTGGCGGCTTTCGGTGTAATCCGCCAGCCGATTCAGCACCAGATCCAGATGTCCCGCGTGCTCACCCGCCGAAACCGTTGAGCGGTACAGGCGGGGGAACGCCCTCGGGAACTCACCGAGACTGTCCGCCAGCGTGTACCCTTCCATGACTTTCGCCCGGATCGCAATCAGCATGCTGCGGATTCTGGGTTTCGTGGACTGCTGGGCCGCGGCGGAAAGCGCCTGTTCTATCGGAATACCCGACTGAATCAGGGTTGAAAGTTGCCGGGTGACCAGCGCAAGATCCGCAGCTGCCAGTGATCCACGACTGCTGAGCGGATTGGAACGTGCCTGTTTTTCGGTAGACGGTTCGACAGCCAGGGGCGTCATGCCCTTTTCCCGAAGCTGCTGGCGAACGGCGCGCGCTGCGTCCGCCTCCATCACGCCCTGTTTCTGCTTGCCTCGGGCGTCCAGTGCCTTGTAGTCATATGCAGGCATGAGTTAGCGGCCCCGATAGGTGACGCGCAGAACCTCTTCCACGCTGGTTATACCGTCCAGAATCTTCTGAACGCCATCAGCATGGATACTGGGCCCATGTTTTCGCGCCACCTTTTCCAATTCAAGCTCGCCGCCGCGTTTATCAATCAGACCACTCAGTTCGTCCGTTATCGGCACCACCTCGTAGATACCGATCCGTCCCCGGTAGCCCAGCTCATTACAATGTTCACAGCCAACGGAACGGTAAATAGTGGGAGGCAAAGCGGGATCCAGTTGCAGGAACTCACTTTGCTCTTCCGAAGGCGTATAGGGTTCACGACATTCTTTGCACAAAACCCTGACCAGACGCTGTGCCACGATTCCAACCAGACTCGAGGAAATCAGAAAGGGCTCGATTCCCATATCCATCAGCCGGTTAATCGCACCGACGGCGGTATTGGTGTGCAGGGTGGATAGAACAAGGTGACCGGTTAAACTCGCCTGAACGGCGATTTCAGCGGTTTCGAGGTCACGGATCTCACCGATCATCACAACGTCGGGATCCTGACGCAGGATCGCCCTGAGGCCCCGGGCGAAGGTCATGTCTACCTTGGTATTGACCTGGGTCTGGCCGATACCGGGCAAGTCATACTCAATCGGATCTTCGACTGTCAGAATGTTCCGGGTTCGGTCATTGATTTCCTGCAAGGCGGCATACAGGGTTGTCGATTTACCTGAGCCCGTTGGGCCTGTCACCAGCAAGATGCCGTATGGACGGTAGATGAGCTTTCGGAGAACCTTGAGGTCGTTCTCGTCCATACCCAGAGATTCCAGGCGAATAGCCCCGGCCTGCTTGTCGAGGAGGCGCAACACGACTCGCTCGCCGCTTGATGAGGGCATGGTGGAAACCCGGATATCCACCTCTCGCCCGGCAACTCGCAACGCTATCCGACCATCCTGGGGCACTCGCTTCTCAGCGATGTCAAGTTTCGCCATGACCTTGATCCGCGACACGAGCAGCGGCGCAAGGGCGCGTTTTGGCTGGACCACTTCCCGAAGGACACCATCGACGCGGAACCGGACCACCAACCGTTTCTCGTAGGTTTCAATATGAACGTCGGAGGCACTGGTCTTGACCGCTTCGGTCAGGATGGCATTGATCAGCCGAATGATCGGAGCGTCATCTTCCTGCTCGAGCAGATCCTCGGTCTCGGGAACGGATTCGGCCAGTGACGCCAGATCCATGTCATCACCGATTCCCTCCACCATCTGCATGGCTTCGGCGGAATCGTTCTGGTAGGCGGCATTCAGGGCGTGATCAAACCGGTCCGGATCAATGGTGGAAAATTTGGCCCGTCCACCGCTGACCCGGTTCGCCTCCGCTAGCGCCGAGTGGGACGCTCCCGGCCGAACCAGAATGATTGGATCGCCGTCATCAGAGCGTGTCAGTATAACGCCGTTACGTTTGGCGAACGTGAAAGGAAGACGGCCCAGCGGAGCATCCTGCTGCTGAAATTCAGATTCTGTAGTCAAGGTCTTCCCCGTCCTGAAATTCTTTTTGATTCAATCAATTCAGAAAGGCTACCACAGGATATGGACCCGCTGAATAACTCTATACACTATACTGCCAATAAAACATTGCCGTCTGATAACCTGTGGGCTTTTTCGCTGCCCACCAATAATACCCAGGATGATCAATGCCCCTAGACAACGAACGGCTACCCCTTCTGCTTACCATCGTCGCGGCCGCCGCCATGGTGGGTGTGACAGCCTGGCAGATCTATAGTTTCGTGCTGAGCAAAAACCAGCAAATGGCAGCAACCGGCACACAGCAGATGTCCCGGGACGCTTCCGCATTGGGAGAGCCCCCGGCAGTCGATCTGGCCTCTTTAACCCTGTTCGGAATCGCCGGCCAGGAGGGCAGCGCCCAACCTTCGGAGACGGAAAATTTACCAGAAACCAACCTGCGCCTGTTCCTGCGTGGGGTTCTTGCTGCTGACGGCGACTTCCCCGGTAGCGCGCTGATAGAGGATCAGAAAGGCAACACCGAAGCCTATCCGGTCGGGGATGAGTTGCCCGGAAATGCCACCCTTCGTTCGGTACACCCGAACCGGGTCGTCATTGAAAGGAGCGGTAAACTCGAAAACCTATTCTTCCCCGAAAATGAAGATCGGTCGGGGATGTCGTTTGCGACCAGCGAGCAGGAGGAAGAGCAGCAGGCCACCCCGGTTTCCCGGTCGTCCTCCCCTGCACCCTCGCCCAGCGCAAACGATGAGCAACGCAGAGAGGAAATTCGTCGGCGCCTTGAACAGCTCAGGGAACGCCTCCGGAACAACAGTAACTGAGACCGGACATGGTTACGGCCGCTTCAGCCTGTCGGCGCCAGACCCCCTTACTCCCAGCACTACTGCTGGTCACTGCGCTTTGTGGCGCCCTGGAACTCAGCAGCCAGCTGATGAATTACGTGCAGGAGGAGTTTGGTTCGGAAGCCTACGAACGCCTTGAGAACTGGCAAAGGCTTCATACGCTGGCCGCCAATGCGCCGGTTGAGCGTCAGCTCCGGCTCGTTAACCGCTTTTTCAATCGGGTAAATTTTGTCAGCGATATCCAGCACTGGGGCGAAGAGGACTACTGGGCGACGCCCGTGGAATTTCTGACCACAAACGCCGGCGATTGTGAAGATTTCTCCATCGCCAAGTACCTGACCCTGAAATCGATGGGCGTCCCGGACGATCAGCTTCGGGTCGTCTACGTCAAGGCACTGGATCTTAACCAGGCCCACATGGTGCTTGCATGGTACTCCGAACCGGATGCCGACCCGTTGATACTGGACAACCTTATAAACGAAATTAAGCCTGCCTCACAACGCACTGATCTTGAACCGGTTTATAGCTTTAATGGCGAAGGCCTCTGGGCGAACAATGCCGGCGGGGAACGAAAGCGCATCGGGGAAGCCCAGAAGCTTTCACGGTGGCAGGAACTCAACAACCGACTGATCGATTCCCTTCGCCCCTGATCTTACTGGCGGCAAATGACACCCTGAATGTCGCCAAGCGACAACGTATTCGTTCCCGAACCCTCTAGAATGCTCGGCATCGAAAAATAATCGGGGAGTAGATGCATGCGACGCTGGAACGGCTGGGGTGATGAGACTTTTAATCTGGCGCTACCGCCGGAAGGCAAGGGCTTTCTGGCGGGGCTTATAGGGCGTGGCCAACCTCTTCCGGACGCCTCTCTTCCAGAGGTTTGTGCCCGGGTCCCCGAAACCCGGCTTCCCACACCAACAGAACCCGGACTTGCCGAACTCCTTGATACCAGCCCCGAAGCCCGAGTGCGTCACGCTCGCGGACAGAGCCTTGCGGACTGGCTGGCCATGCGCAGTGGTGAGTTCGGCGTATTCCCCGACGGAGTCGCACGCCCACGCTCTGCCCGGGAGGTCCAGGGCCTCCTTCGTTACGCAAGCGAACACGACGCACATCTCATCCCTTACGGCGGCGGCACCAGCGTGGCCGGCCACATTAACCCGCCCCTTTCGGACAAGCCCCTGGTGACTGTCGATATGGGCGAAATGAACCAGCTCACAGACCTGGACCGGGAAAGTCAGATCGCGACATTTGGTGCAGGCACACCCGGACCGCTGGTCGAATCACAGCTCCGCGCCCACGGCTATACGCTCGGGCACTTTCCCCAATCGTTCGAGCTGTCCACCATCGGAGGCTGGGTGGCGTCACGATCCAGTGGCCAGCAATCTCTGCGGTATGGACGTATAGAACAGTTATTTGCCGGCGGGCGGGTCGAAACCCTCCAGGGCACACTGGAGTTGCCAACCATTCCGGCCTCCAGTGCGGGTCCGGACATCCGGGAGATGGTACTGGGTTCGGAAGGCCGATTCGGTGTCATTACCGAGGTGAAGGTGCGAATCAGTCGCCTGCCAGAAAAAGAAACTTTCCACGTGGTGTTTTTCCCGGATTGGGAGCAAGCAAGGGGCGCCTGCCGGGAACTGGTCCAGAACCGCGTCCAGCTTTCCATGCTCAGGCTCAGCAACGCTCTGGAAACCGAAACCCAGTTGGCGCTTGCGGGCCACCCAAGGCTCATCAGCCTGCTGGAACGTTATCTCTCCATCCGCGGTGCCGGCGACGGCAAATGCATGATGACCTTCGGCCTGACCGGAAGCCGCCGGCAAGTCAGCAGTGCGCTGGGGGAGACCCGCCGAACCTGCTCCGACTACGACGGTGTCTACACGGGCACTCACCTCGGAGACAAATGGGCGGAAAAACGGTTTACCATGCCGTACTTGCGGGAGGCGCTCTGGCAGTTGGGTTATGCCGTGGACACGCTGGAAACCGCAACCGACTGGGACAATGTCGATAATCTGCTGGCGCTAATGGAGGACAACCTTCGGCACGGGCTGGAGGGCGACAACGAATCCGTCCATGTTTTCACCCACCTTTCCCATTTTTACGGCCAGGGCTGCAGTATCTACACCACCTATGTGTTCCGGGTGGCCGACTCCTACGAGGCCACACTGGCCCGCTGGAAATCGCTGAAGCACAGTACCTCGGAAATGATTGTTCGCAATGGCGGCACCATCAGTCACCAGCATGGCGTGGGCAAAGATCACGCTCGCTATCTGCCGGTTGAAAAAGGGGAACTGGGCATGCTGGCCATCCGGTCACTGTGCCAGACCTTCGACCCGGATGCCCTGCTGAACCCCGGAACGCTGGTGGAGTGACCATGACCATCCCTAGAGACCAGCTTCTGGAATCCCTGAAAGCCGGAAAATACAGCTTTGACGTGGTTGTCCTGGGGGGCGGAATTACCGGCGCCGGCGTTGCCCGGGAGGCGGCCGCCAGCGGGTTACGGACCTTGCTGGTGGAGCAGATGGACTTTGCCTGGGGCACGTCCAGCCGATCTTCCAAGATGGTACACGGCGGGCTGCGATATCTCGGCAGCGGACAATACCGGCTGGCCCGCGATGCCGTTCGTGAGCGCCAGCGCCTGATGGCAGAGGCTCCGGGACTCATACAACCACTTCGCTTTGTGATGCCGCATTTCCGTCGACAGTTCCCCGGTCCTCGAGTGTTCCAGCTGCTTCTTGCGGTTTACGATCGCATCGCAAAGTTCCGGTCGCGTCGGCTGCTCACCCCCGCTGAGACAATGCATTGGGTCCCGGGACTCACAGCCGAACACCTCATCGGAGCCAGCGTGTTTTCCGACGCGGTTACCGACGATGCCCGCCTGGTCCAGCGCATCATCGCAGAGGCTCGGCGAGACGGCGCTCTATGCCTGAATTACACCAAAGCCCTTGAGGTGCTAAGAACCGAAGGCAAGGCAGCGGGTGTCAGGCTTCACCCGGAAGAGTTCGATGCCCCCTTTGACCTGCCTTGTCCGCTGGTCATCAATGCCACTGGAGCCTGGGCGGACCGGCTACAGACACCCTCCACTGACCGGGCCGCATTGAACATACGCCCTCTTCGGGGCAGCCACCTGGTTCTGCCCTGGTCCCGACTTCCGGTTTCCTGCTCTGTATCCCTGCTGCATCCGGATGACAAGCGTCCGGTCTTCGCCTTTCCCTGGGAGGGCACCACGGTTCTCGGAACCACGGACCTGGACCACTCAGAAGATCTGGACGTTGAACCCCGCATCTCCGGGGATGAAGTGAACTATTTGCTGAAGATCTCCAACCGCCTGTTTCCGTCCAGCAACATTTCGAAAGAGGATATTCTTTCAACCTGGGCCGGTGTCCGACCGATCGTCACCGACGGCACCAGCAAAGATCCGTCCAGTGAGAATCGCGAACACGAGTTCCGCGAAGACCGGGGGCTGATCAGCATCGCCGGAGGAAAACTCACAACGTTCCGCCTGATCGCACGCGAAGCCCTGGTCCGGGGACTTGGGGAAAACGCCAACCGCCTTAGGGATACTAACCTCCCAGTATTTACCCCCGAGCCCGATATCGCGCGCCCGGCCGCCCTGACCCATCTGACCTGGAACCGGCTGAAAGGGTATTACGGCCCCGACCTCGCATCCATGCTGGCCAGCAGTCCGCTGGAAGAGGTGTTCGTAGACGGGAAGTCCTCTGGGCTGCTCTGGGCGGAACTGCATTGGGCCTGTAAAGAGGAGGATGTACAGCATCTGGACGACCTGCTGCTGCGCCGTACCCGGCTCGGCCTGATTACTCCAGACGCAGCACGTAGTCTGCTTCCTGAGATAAGAAGGCAATGTCAGTCGGTTCTGGGCTGGGACGATAAAAGGTGGGAGCGTGAGGAATCCCGCTACCTGGGTATCCGAAACCGTGCTTACACCTTACCGGGTGAGGAGCCAGGCCATGTCCGGTGAGCCGCTGATCCTTGCCATCGACAATGGCACCCAGAGCGTTCGTGCCCTGCTGTTCGACAAACGCGGCAACCTTGTCGGCAAGGGCAAGCAGGAGCTCGACCCCTATTTCTCCGAGCAACCGGGATGGGCCGAACAGCACCCCGACTATTTCTGGGAGAACCTGGGCAAGGCCTGCAAAACGCTCTGGGAGGGTACCGAGGCGAACCCTGCTCAGGTTGCCGGCGTCACGGTGACCACTCAACGCGGAACGGTCATTAATCTCGATGAGAATGGCAAACCACTGCGGCCTGCCATCATCTGGCTCGACCAGCGCCACGCCCAGGTGGATGGCCCCGTGAAGGGCCCCTGGGGCTGGCTGTTCAAGCTGGCCCGACTCGAAGAGACCATCCATCGGTTCCGGGAAAAAACCCAGGCCAACTGGATCGCCCAGAACCAACCGGACATCTGGCGGCAGACCCGCCATTTTCTGCTGCTATCCGGTTACCTGAACTATCGCTTGACCGGCCAGTTCCGGGACTCTACCGGTAGCCAGGTCGGTTACCTGCCGTTCGATTACCGAAAACAAAAATGGGCCGCCCCCCGGGATTTCAAATGGCAAGCCATGCCGGTTACACCGGAGATGCTGCCGGAACTGGTTGAACCCGGCGGCGCCCTCGGCGCCCTTACCTCCGAGGCAGCCGTACATCTGGGCCTGCCGGAGGGCCTTCCCGTTATTGCGGCAGCCTCCGACAAGGCCTGCGAAATTCTGGGGTCCGGCGGCCTCTCTCCGGATATTGGCTGCATGAGTTATGGCACCACGGCAACGATCAACACCACGAGTGAACGCTATGTCGAGCCGATCAAACTGATGCCGCCCTACCCATCCGCCCTGCCCGGTCACTACTCGACGGAGGTGATGATCTATCGGGGCTTCTGGATGGTGAGCTGGTTCAAGCGGGAATTTGGCCTACGGGAGCGCAAACTCGCCGAACAGCGAGGTGTTGAACCGGAGGCCCTCTTTGATGAGCTCGTTCGGGCCGTACCTGCCGGATCCATGGGCCTGATGCTCCAGCCATACTGGTCGCCCGGAGTTCGGCAACCGGGGCCTGAGGCCAAGGGCTCAATCATCGGCTTCGGTGACGTTCATACCCGCTCGCATATCTATCGCGCTATTCTGGAAGGGCTTGCCTATGCGCTGCGAGAAGGCAAGGAAAAGATCGAAAAACGGACGGGGATTCCAATCAGGATCCTTCGTGTAGCCGGTGGTGGTTCCCAGAGTGATGCCGCCATGCAACTTACGGCCGACGTCTTCGGTTTGCCGGCTGAACGCCCACACACCTATGAGACGTCCGGACTGGGCGCCGCCATTGATGCTGCCGTTGGCCTGCGTCTGCACCCGGATTTCCAGACCGCGGTTGCCGCCATGACCCGGGTTGGGGATGTGTTCTTGCCACAACCCCAGACCCAGGCCCTGTATGAACGACTCTATTCCGAGGTCTACCTGAAAATGTACCCCCAACTCCAACCCCTTTACCGTAAGATCCGGTCGATCACAGGTTATCCAGAGTGAGGTCGGGACAGCCGACTCCTGTCAATATTTCACACACTTGGTCTATACTGTGAAAAATAGACAAGAGGTCTCAGGCCATGAGTACGGTGAAAGTACCTAACGAATCGACTCAGGACAAAGCGCTGCTCTCAAAGGCGTTGATCAACGCCGGAAAGGCGTTTGGCTTCAATCAGACCGAGCTGGCCGAGATCGTTGGCAGAAACAGAACGGGCCTGGTTCGGGATGGGATTGATCCTGACAGCAAAGCCGGGGAACTTGCCCTGCTCTTCATCCGACTCTACCGCAGCGTCTATGCCTTGACCGGTGGCGAGGCGGAAGCCATGAAACACTGGATCAACACTGAGAACCGGTATTTCGAGGCTATCCCGCGTCAGCTGATCAGATCCGCGGAAGGTCTGGTTCGGGTCAATTACTACCTGGATGCCATGCGGGGTAAGCTTTGAGTTATGAAGATCGCATTACCCAAAGCCTTGAGCCGTTGCAGGGAACCGCTTACCGGGTCGTAGAGTCTCAGGAAGAGATCGCCACAACCCGTCTGGTGGACAACATTCCGGAACAGGCGCGGCTGGAGGAATTGCTGGAAACAACCAAGCCCGCCCGTGCCAGGGGCACCCGGGCCCTTCACTACCTGCTCGCCACGCCCTTTCGCTATCCGCCCCTGAAACATGGCTCGCGCTTTGGCCGAGCGTTCGAGAAAAGCCTTTTCTACGGTGCCATGACGGTAACCACTGCACTCGCTGAAACCGCGTTCTACCGTTTCGTGTTCACCGGCCACGTCACCAAACCTTTCCCAAAGCCGCTGCGGACGCTTCACACGGTATTCGGCGCCAGGATTCGAACCGAACGCGGCATCCGTTTACAGGGCAATGCATGGCGTGAGCTGCATGACGAAATGACCCATCCCTCCAGCTACGAACTGACTCAAAGATTGGGCTCTGAAATGCGTAACTGTGACGTGCAGGCATTCCAGTTCCTGTCAGCCCGGGCACTGCAGGCCGGATTGTATGAACTGCCCTACGACGCTCATGACGGCATGGAAGGTATAAACGCAGCGTTGTTTGAACCCGGAGCATTGAAAGATCGCAAACCCCGGGAAAAGATGCGATTGATCGTTGTCACCGGCACCGAATCAGTATCAATGAGTCTCACCGGAGAGGATGGCTCCCGGGAGGTGCTGGAGTTTTCCCGGGGTCAGTTTCTGATTAACGGTAGCTTGCCCGATCCGGCCATTTGAGGATAAACCGATGGCCGGATCTGTTCACTGGGACAATAGTTCACTCAAAGAGTATCAGGGCTCTCGCTTGGCAATCTGCCGCCGGACCTGTTCCAGGTTTTCGTTCGCCGTGACGTAGTAACTCGGCGAGGCCTGTGCGGCCTGAGTAAAAAATTTCTCCGCATCCTCAAACTTTTCACCGCTCATGCTGATGTACCCCATGGTATTCAGGGCCTCTGCTTCAGACATCACCTCAGTTAACACCTCAAGGGCCTCATCGAAGCGTTCCTGACGTGTGTAGAGTTGCCCCAGATTTTGCCAGGCTCTCTTGTGCCAGGGATCGACATTGAGAGCCGCAAGGTACGCCCGCTCCGCCTGCTCCCATTGGCCCGCCAGGTAATGCGAGTAGCCGAGATTGTTCTGGATGCGCGCACTCAGCGGCGACAGCATCAAGGCGTCATTGTAATGCTGCCCGGCGCGTTCAAAATCGCCCCGCAGATCCGCCAGAATACCAAGCGCATTGTGGGCCTTACCCAACTTTGGATCCAGGCTGACCGCTTTCTCCAGTACGAGTCGGGCCCGGTCCGGCTGGCGCATCTGCATCAGGACCAGGCCCATGCCCTCAAGGGATCCTGCGTGATCGGCATCCTTTTCAAGGGCACTCTGAAAGGCGGTATGAGCTTTGGTTAATTCTTCCTTTTGAAGGTTTATAGCCCCGATTTTGTAGAAACTCTCGGGGTTATCCGGCTCTAATTCGAGGGTACGAATGTACTCGAAAATAGCCTGATCGAGATCGCCTCGAGCACGGGCCGCGTCGCCTCGGGCAATGCCTTCAGCCGCGGATTCGACGGGAAGAAGGGTAGAAAACGTCAGTTCCGATTTGCCACTGTAAAGTCCCGAATAATCTTCACCACCACCCGTTGGCGTTGATGCACATCCGGCCAGGAAGGCCAGAGCCAGAACCACACTACTTCCTTTTACCATCCAATTGGTGCCTTTCATGGCGTACTACTCCCTTCTTAGTTGAAAGCCCTGTACCGTCTTTGGCCTGGTTACCGTTTAGCCCTTCTAGCCCTTGAAATGGTCTAGGAGCCCGACAACCGCTGGCCCGATTGCAACTACAAAAAAAGCGGGAAACATGCAAAAAACCAGAGGAAAGATCAATTTAGTCGAGATTTTTCCAGCCTCTTCCTCCGCTTTTTGCATTCGTTTATCGCGAAATTCCTCCGAGTAAATTCGCAGAGATTCCGCAACACTGGTTCCAAACCGCAAGCTCTGGCTCAGCAGCGTGACAAGGCCGGCAATCTCCTCGAGTCCCGTTCGGTCTGCCAGATTATGCAATGCCTCTGACCGTTCAACGCCAGCACGCATCTCAGCATTCACCAGTGCGAATTCCTGGGCCAGTTCCGGGTGCCCAACCGAGACTTCGTCTGCGACTCGCTGAAGCGCGGGTTTGAGCCCAAAGCCCGCTTCAGTGCATACCACGAGCAGATCAAGAGCATCCGGAAACCCGTTATAAAGCAGACGCTTACGGCGCTTTATAAGTTTAGACAATACATAGTTCGGGATAATAACACCTGCCAGAACTGCGAAAGCGCCCGCCTGTATCGCCTCCATCGAGGTGATAGACGGAATCCAGTTTATAATCAGGAGAACCGACGCAGGCAGCCCAACAATCAGCAACGTCTTAATTGCATAGAAGGTTGCCAAGGCGTTGTCGCCCCGGAAACCTGCATGCATAAGGCGTTCGCTGGTGCGCCCCCGTTCACTGGCCTTCTTGGGCAGAACGAAGGGGGCCACCTTTCCAACCAGCAGGACCATCGCGCCAGTTTTCGGTGCTTTAGCCTCCTGTTCGGTGCCGACTACCGTTTGAAGCCTGTCACGTACCGGATTGAAGATCGTTGAAATCAAGAAGATTCCTGCGAGCCCAACACAAAAAACCGCAGCCCCCA
This sequence comes from Marinobacter sp. F4206, assembly GCF_019392195.1. Taxonomy (NCBI): domain Bacteria; kingdom Pseudomonadati; phylum Pseudomonadota; class Gammaproteobacteria; order Pseudomonadales; family Marinobacteraceae; genus Marinobacter; species Marinobacter liaoningensis. The sequence goes on along the minus strand of NZ_JAHXKI010000001.1, from coordinate 49,187 downwards.
TTAGACCGACGAAAGCCCATTCTGCTACCTGCTCGTTCTGCAGAGTCGAGTTCAAAAGTCCGATAAGATAGTCCATGGTGTTACTCCCTTACACCTTGAGGTTAAGCACTTTCTTGATCCAAAACACGCCAACCACGACCAAAATCAGTGACACAAGAATAATATCCCCTCCCCGAGGACTCTCAAGAAGCATTGGCATATAGTTGGGATTGACCAACGAAATCATGACGAACAGTACGAAGGGGGTCATGGTGAGCACCCAGGCCGAAATTCGCCCTTCGGCAGACAGAGTCCGCACTTTGCGTTGAAATTTAAACCGTCCCCGAATGACGGCGGCAATTTTTTCCAGAACCTCCGCCAAATTGCCACCAGACTCCCGTTGCACCAGCACTGCAGTAATGAGAGACATAACCAGTATGCTTGGCACCCGCTGCAGCAGGCCCATCAAGGCCGCGCGAACATCGCCGCCATAATTGATCTCGTTAAAGGTGGTTCTGAATTCATCTTTGACCGGACTCTGCATTTCAGTCGACACCAGACGAATGGCTTCAACGAAGGGGTGACCGGCTCTCAGAGCCCGGATGATAACGTCCACAACATCTGGCAGCTGCTCTTCAATGCGAGCTATTCTGGTCGCCCGCTTCTTTCTGATGTAGAGAAAAGGAACAATTAAACCAATTGGGGCACCCACCATAGGTGCCCAATAGCTCTTACTCAGGCTCCAGGCAATACTGCCAGTAATCGCTGCCAGCACCAGGGCAAGCAGGATCACTCGGTAGGCGGGCGTCTGGAGCCCGCTCTGGGATATCAAGTTCCGCAGCGGCTCGAGGACACTCAGTAACTCAAGGCGCCTTTCCAGAGGATTGAGCTTACTCGTGTAATGGTCTCGAAGCAGGGAAATCCTTTGCTGGTTATCCGCTTCAGCTACCAGGGTTTTCATCCTGCGGCGCATGCGCTTTCGCGCAGCCCTGCTCTCGCCAAAAACCGGAATGACCAACCCCTGTGAAAGCAGGAAAACCGCAACAAAGACGAGCCCGACAAAGGTCCAGAGGTTGTCTCCCAATACGTCCATGGTTCAGCCCTCCAGATCCGGGTTGTAAAGGGAGAACGGCACCTCAATCCCACGTTGCTGAAGGTGTTCATGAAACCGCGGTACGATGCCGGTCGCTGCATAACTTCCAATCACCCGGCCGTCTTCATCCTTGCCACGACGCCGGAAGGTGAACAGCTCGGACATGGTAATGACTTCGCCCTCCATCCCATTTATTTCCTGAACGCTTACCAGCCGTCGGGTGCCGTCTTCCTGACGCTCCACCTGCAAGACCACATCGATAGCAGACGCCACCTGCGCACGAATCGCTTTTATGGGCATGCTGGCACTGGCCATCGATACCATGTTTTCAATTCGGGTGAGCGCATCCCGTGGCGAATTCGCGTGCAAAGTAGTCATTGATCCGTCGTGGCCGGTGTTCATGGCCTGCAACATATCAAGGGCCTCAGCTCCCCTGACCTCGCCGACAATAATCCTGTCCGGCCTCATGCGGAGACTGTTCCGAACCAGATCCCGCTGACTGACTTCGCCCTTGCTCTCAATATTCGGAGGACGGGTTTCCAGCCGCGCCACGTGCGGTTGTTGCAACTGGAGTTCAGCGGAGTCCTCAATGGTAACAATGCGCTCATCGTGGGGAACGAATCCCGACAGCACGTTCAGCAAGGTGGTCTTACCGGAACCGGTACCACCGGATATAAGAACGTTCAGTCTGCCCTTTACAATGGCCTCAAGCAGTTCCGCGATCGGAGCCGTCAGTGTGCCCTTTTCGATGAGAGCTTCGACCGACAGACGGCCAATTGAGAACCGGCGGATTGATAACAGGGGGCCGTCGACGGCCAGGGGGGGGATAATCGCATTGACCCGGGACCCGTCCTGCAGGCGTGCGTCAACCATGGGGGAAGACTCGTCGATGCGGCGCCCGACACTGGAAACGATACGATCGATCACGTTCAGAAGGTGCGAATCACTGCTGAATGTGACATCCACCTTTTCAAGTTTGCCGTTTCGCTCAACGTAGACACTGTTAAAGCCATTGACCAGGATATCGGCAATGCTCTTGTCGGCAAGCAGCGGCTCCAGAGGCCCCAGACCAAGGATGTCGTCCAGAATCTGTTTAAGTACGCGCTGCCGGGAATTCAGGCTCAACGGTACCGAATCCTCATTCATCAACTGCTGACCGATAGCCAGAATCTGGCTTTCCGCTTCTTCCCGACCGAGCGTACTGATCAGGGAAAGATCCAGAACTTTCATGAGCTTTTGGCGCAGGTTCTTCTTACAAATTCGTTCCTGCTCTTCCTCCGCCCGCCGGGCCTGGTCGCCATCACTGCTGTGGCCGTTAACCCCGAATCGTGCAAAAGACACATCGTTCATTCCGTTGGTAGTCATCACGTACACCTCATGTTCGAGCCAGTTTGCGAAGCACCTTGCCAAGCCCGAACTGCCCGGTTTCGGCTTTCTTTCCACTAAGATTCTCAGCCAGGCTCACCACACTCCGGCAAACCGGTGACGAGGGCGCAAACTCGAGAAGCGGCTTGCCAAGATTGGCGCTTTCGGCCACCTTGGCGAAATCGTTGGGAATACAAATGACGTCCTCAATTTCCAGGCTCTTGCGAATATCATCGACGCTCAGGTCGAGCCGCTTATCCCAGCGATTAACAATGACCTTCATCCGCGTTGCCGGAATACCCAGATATGTGTGCAGATAGCGAAGCATCTGACGGGCATCCTGAATGTGCGCAATGCTCTGCTGAACCACCAGAAGGATAGAATCTGCAGACTCCAGGACGACGCCTGCCACGGGGTCTATCTGCCTTGGCAGATCGGCAATCACCTGGTCGTAGCCGGACCGGACCACGTCGATGAGCTTCTTCAACTGCCCTTCCTCGATATCGCCGGGTACGATCATATGCTGCGACGTGTTGCCCAGAATATGGAGCCCACTCTTGTGCTTGAGCATGTGGCCCTCAAGTGCCATCACATCCATGTTCTCGGAGCGCACAATGGCATCAATCAGCCCACCCTCCGGCGGAAGATCAAACAGAGAGGAAAGATGGCCAAACTGAAAGTCCATATCCAGCAGCGAAACCCGTTGACCTATCCTGGCGGCCAGACTGTGGGCCAGCGTCGCCGCAATAACACTGGCGCCGGAACCACCTTTCGCATTGATGACCGCAGTCAGTTTGGCGTGACGAATACCCGCATCGCTCTGCAAGCCCTCTGCAATCCGGTTCAGCGACGTCTTAAGATCGTATTCTGGTAATGGGAAACTGAAGTAATCCCGCGCCCCCACCTGCATCGCCATTCGCATCGTCGTGATGTTTTCCGGCCCCACGACAATCGTCGGGGGGCGTTTGGCCAACGGCCGCTCCTCAAGAGCCCGGAGTTCGTCCTCCCAGGCACCGGTAAGGCAGAAAATCAATGTCTCGGGCATCTCTGGCAGGTTATAGAGCGGATCTGAGTTGCCATTGGTGATGTGGCGCAGGCTCAGGATGTGCGAGGTTCCGCTTACAAGCACCTTTTCCATCTCTGCTAGTTGGCTGGCATCACGGCCGGCCAGCAGTACTCTTATATTAGATTTCATGGAACGTTCCTCATCCCTGCTGTTTCAGCTTATGGTTCCGAAACAGTCGGTTCCTTCCGGTGAAACCCCGAGACTTTCCCGGGGCAAAACAGTGATAAATGACGGTAGATCAAACTCCTGAAAGAAAAAGGGAATAATCAGACGATGACGCACCGCAGTGACCTCACTCCGCACAAAGGCGATGTCCAGGTAATTAGTAGCGGGGTCGACGGCGCTCCCGCTTAGATCCAGGTAGTCAATTCGAATATTAGCTTCGTCGAGCCCCGGCAAAACCGGGCTGGCACCACTCGATACAGCGGCGTCAAACATACCGACCCGGCGAATGGCGCTGTGGTTTACGGGGCAAACCGCGGCTACCCGGGCGCTCTTACGACTGACTTCATCCAGTGTGTTCCAAACAAACATCAGGCGACCGAACTCAATGGCGCCAAACAGCAAGATGAAGAACATCGCCCCAACAATGGCAAACTCGACGGTATGCGCGCCGTCCTGGGTTTTAAGATGACTGTTCATAACGCCCTCATCTCCACAGTGCTTTGCATCTGGAAGGAAAGACTGAGCGGGTCCCCACCGTAGAAAGTCGGAATTGCGCCTACCAACGGCACGTAGTCGTAATTGGCGGACACCCGTATATGGGTTGGATTCGGACTGGTTACAGAAACGCCAGCCGAGGTCCAGTTGGGTAAAAGTGGGGTACCGGTTCCATTCACGTTGCCATACACCACCAGATTGCCGGTCTGTTGAACCAGCGTGCTGTCCAAATAGATGATTCCGACGCTACCGACCATCGCACCGGAAGCCATGTGTCTGGCTCCATCCCGTGTCGCGCGGGTCATGGTGTGGTACTGATGAAAGGCCCAGCCAAGCTCAGTAACGGCAAACATCAACACAATGAGCAGGGGCGCTGAAAACATAAACTCAAGCATGGCAATGCCTTCTTGCTTCCGCTTCAAGCCAGGTTCTTTTCTCATGATCCGCCCACTCCTTTTTTCGATTTCGAGGCAAGCCACTGCGTGGCCGATCAGCTGTCCAGGGTATCCGGGTCTTTGTACAACTGGATAATGCGAGGGCCTGGGCCAGTCACCGGGTTCGGGCCAGGAACACCGGTGCCGCCGCAGTCATCCTTGAACTGGCCAAAGAACACGGATTGACCGGTTTGAGTCATCCTGGTGATCATGTAAAAACAGGCGAACCCCACTAGATCGACGCTGCTCTGGCCATTCGCAAGGCCATTGCAGTCTCCGACTGGAACGGTCAATATCCGTCGGCCAGGAACACCGGAAGGCGGGGCCGCGGGATTGACATTGGCCATTTGCGAAAGGTACCAATCAAGGTCGTATCCCGGCGCCACCCCGTTGTCATAGTCCGTTTCGGTGTAACTGTCGTGATCCGTAAACCAATCCGGCGGGTAGTCATCGGCACTGACCGGGCCGTTGTAGACACCCACTCGCGTGTTGATGCCCTGGGCGAAAGGCCCCACGGTATTGCCCGGCTCGGTCTCAATCGCCTCACCAGTGCTCAGGCAACTGTCATACTTTCCGGCCGCCGCGTCCCGGACATCAGCGCCGCCCGCACTGCCATCAAGGCGCACGAGGTAGAAGTTGCCATTGCCTACCGAAGACGCGTCCCCGGCGCCAATCTTCAGCATCTCCACATCGCCACGGGAATAACCGTACGTGGTCCCGACCGGAGCCGAAGATGGGTCCGTGCCACAGACCATCATGGGAGCAACATTGCAGACGTTACCGAGGGTCGGACTGGGACCGGCTACCGCCGATCCCGGAATTTCGGTGCGGTCGAATCCAAACAAGGGGGCAAACCAGTTCTCCACGTCATAGCCCTCTGCGCGCACCCGGACGTATTGCGCGGGCACGGTTGCAGGTACAAAGGGGTTGAGGGTGGAGGAAAACTCAACTGTTACCGTCAGCCCACCGCTGGCGAGCGCTTCGCCAAGGGCCGTATTACCCGGCTCAGCCAGGTTAGCGGCAAAGGTGTCGCGACCAGCCATCTCAGCAACCAGAGTATTGCCCGTTTGATCAAGCACCTTGGCGACGCTGAGCGCTGCAGCATCGAGGCTGTTCTGAAGCCGCGTTTTCTCAAGGTGGGCGTGGCTCATATCAAGCGCCAATGCCGCCATCCCCAGGATAGCCAGCAAGGAGACTGCAAACAGCGGCAGAATGGCGCCCTGTTGGGCCTGGTGAACGGGGATCGTCCGGCTGATGCCTTGCATGATGCTGCCTCCTTGTCATCATCTACCGCGCAATCTTAGAGCTCTGCGCCACCCATACCCTGATAAATGCGCTGTGGGGCTGGTGCTGCCATTCGGTTACGTTCCACGGTACCGGCCGCGCGGGCGCCGTCCATGGTGGGCAGTGCCGGGGGTTCCTGACCCGGCGGCACGTACTTCTGGGAAGCAACCATAGTTCTTACGGAGTTTCCGAAATCCCACTCGGAGGAAGGCGAGGCGCACCCGCCCAGAGAAACCACCAGGCTCACCGCAGACAAAACGAGTAATTGTTTTCTATTGATCAGTTTCATGGCGTCCACCTTAGAGTTCATGTCCAAATTGGCCTTCAACACCGCCTTTACGCATCGGTTTGGATGGCGGGGGATCACCCGCACCCCACCCCTCGGTGAAACCAAGCAGGTAGAATCCAAGGGCACTCGGCTCAACAAATCTGTCGGTCGGTAGCGTGAATGCTTCACGGTCCACAGGTTTGGCAAAATGAGGCGTCACTAAAATCACCAGCTCAGTCTTGCCCTGAATGTATTCCTGGCTGCGGAACAGCTGTCCCAGGATCGGAATATCGCCCAGACCGGGGAACTTGTTGACGCGCTCTCTCAGGGTTTCGTTGATCAGTCCCGCAACGCCAATGGTCTGGCCATTGCCGAGCTCTACCGTGGATGAGGCGCTGCGACTGGTCAGCGAGTTTATAAAGAAGGTTGCGCCGGCATCTTCGATGTCCAGGGCAATCGAGTTCTGATTGCTGAGTTCGCTCACCTTGATGTTGAGCTTTAAACTGATGGTCCCGGAATCCAGGACTGTCGGAAGAAAGCCGAGGCTGATCCCGAAGTCCTTGAACTCTATGGTGACTTTATTTTCGTCGCCCGCGACAGGAACCGGGAACTCACCGCCGGCATGGAATGTAGCTTCCTGGCCGGTAAGGGTCGTGAGTGTTGGCTCCGCCAACACCTTGGCCAGGTTATTCTCCTCCGCTGCTTCAATCACCAGATCAAAAAGGGTGGTACCGTCCAGGAAGCTTGCAAACAGGCCACTGGTATCGTAGCCAAGGGGCTCTCTGACAATCGCCGTTACATCAGATGGAATCCCGGCTCCGCCGCCGGCGATTGGCGCCCCAGCCAGGGCGGTCGCACCCCGGCTCGCGCCCGAGGTAATGTTTTTCGCAACGTTCAGGACTTCGAATCTGGCACCGATGTTTTTCAACAGGTCACGGGATACTTCGGCAACCTGAACTTCCAGCATGACCTGCTGGGCGCCCCCCACCTGCATCATGTTCAGAACACTACCCGGGTCTTCCCCCCCTCCCTGAAAGCTGCGGGCCAACTGGAGGGCTGCGTCAACACGAGGCGCACTACTGACCTCACCGCTGAGGACGATGTCACTCTGGGCTGAACGGACTTCAATGTTTTCATCCGGAAGAATCTGATGCAGTCGGGACTTCAATCCCTCCAGGTCGTGGGTCACCTCAACTCCAAGTACGCTGACCACCCTGTTGCTGTTATCCCAGAGAGTCACGTTGGTGGAACCCAGTTTTTTGCCAACAACATAGAGCTGGCGGGAACGGAGTATCAGAATATCCGCCACATCCGGGTTACCCAACGAGATTTTTGCTACTGGCTCATCAAGATAGAGAATCTGGGATTGATTGAGCGCAACATCCACCATCTGTCGCTCAATACCCGAAGACACCATGACCTGTGCACCCGCACTGGACGCCAGCCCTATCAGATAAAGCACTATCAATCCCGCTGGCAGTAAACCCATCCGATTCTTCCCTGTCACTTGCATGTTTCTTTTCATCGCCAACTTCTCCCTGCGTGACTTCCTTTTCTTCTTGGATATTTCGTCTACATCGAAACTCTGGAGGTACTTACATCGGTTCCGCGGATAACGGTTACGCGCTGAGATCTCGATACAACCCGTTTCGGAGCCGGTTTGGGCTTGGGCGCCTCGGCAACGACTTCCGGTTTCGGCTCAGGCTTTTTGCTGTCATCCAAAGGGTTCCTCAGTGCGAGTTGAACCATGCCTTCCTGAGTTGCTCCCACCAAGAGTTCTGCCTCAATCGGAGTGAGTTCCAGAGTGACCGCACGGACAATGACAGGCTTGTCTTTTTCCGGTGATGCAGTCTGGTCGACTGCCAGCACCTTGATGTCTTCTAATAACGTCTCGGTCTTGAATTTTCGATGACTGCCTTCTGGCTTGGCTGCGACCACATCAACCCGGTTCCCGGGCATAAGGAATCCAGCCACACCCACAACGTCGTTGACCCGCACCGTGACCGCTCGTTTGTTCGGCGCTATGACCGCAGAGAGAGCACTGCCACCACCAAATCCTGCGACTTTCTCCTTCATGATAATTTCATCCGGGTAGATGGTGCCCGTAGCCACAGCATCACCCAGGCTTTCGATATCGTTATAGGCACTTGAAGGCACCAAATCTTCCGGCATCTTTCTAATCCGCAAATCGGTCTCCTCAAGTTTCTTGCCGAAGGGAATTTGCATGGCGGCAACTACCACCGGAATCCCTGCGTCTTCTTCCTGCACGGTAAGCCGTTTGATAGCCCAGCCCTTGGCAACAAACGCCGCAGCCAGGCCCATGGCCAACGCAAACGTCAGCATGACAATGGTTCTTTTCTTGAACATAGCGATCACCTCTCATCCGCAAACTGCACAAAATAGGTTTTCCAGGCCCAGCGAATGGCTTCGATACTCAGCTCCGGAGGCTCGCCGCGGTAGCGACAGTAGTCACTGATGAGGCTCAGAAGATCCCGGGGGTGGCACGGCAGCAAAGCGCTTCCCTGCACTGGGTATAACTCCGTCATCATGTAACGGGTTACTTGAGGGTCATCCTCAATTCCATATTGCTCACAGACCTGCCGCCAAAGCCGCAGGTAGGGCTCGGTCTCCAGTGTCTGGAAGCGAATTTTATGACCGATCCTGCGCAGGAAGGCCTCGTCGGCCAGATCCAGCGGATTCAGGTTGGTCGAGAAAACAAGAAGCATGTCGAAGGGCACCGCAAAATGCTGGCCTGCGCGGAGGTTGAGGAAATCCCTTTTTTCCTCCATGGGGATGATCCACCGATTCAGTAACGACATGGGGGGCATTTTCTGCCGGCCCAGATCATCAATCAGGAGCATCCCATTGCTTGCTTTGAGTTGCAGAGGGGCCTGGTACTGTTTTCTGTCCGAATCATAGGTCAGATCAAGCTGATCAAGTGTCAGCTCGCCACCGGTGACCACCTCCGGGCGATGACAGAGTTGATAGCGGGGATCATGACCTTCCATGAGACGAACAGGATCCTGCGCCAGACGGTCGACCGGGTGATGGAATTCCGGATCAAACACCGCAACCACGCTGCCACCCACCAAAATCGAATAGGGTACGAACACTGGCCCATTCAGCAACTTGACCAGTTGCCGGGTTATATAGCTCTTGCCGCTACCAGGAGGCCCATAGATGAATATTGCCCGCCCCGAATGCACGGCCGGGCCCAACTGATCAATCAGGGAGTCGTCCAGCACGGTGTTACGAAACAGGTGTCGGATTTTTTCGGACGTTACCGAACAACGCGATACCGACTGTGTTTTGATCAAACGGGCGTAGTCCTCAAGCGGAACCGGCGCAGGGCCTGAATAGCCATCCCGTGATAAAGCGTCGAGGGCCCCCGCATAACCACGATCCGTCAGCGCATAACGAATTCCTTGCCCACCCTCGTCTGCACCCCTTGCCTCAACACGGGCTTCCTTCCGCAACATCGAAAGGATCGGCTCGAGAACTGCGCCGGGTAAACAGATAGTCTTTGCCAGTTGTGCCAGGGTCTGGTTGCCCATGTGATGGAGGTGTTTCAGTACCAGATCCGCTACGAAATAGGCGTCAAGTCCCGTTTCGTCGAGGCTGTGAGGGCGTGGGCATGGAGTCTCTTCCCTTCCTGTGAAGAAACCCTCTTCGACCGTCAAATATTTCGCATCCATTGCTAAGTGCTCCCATACAGCCGGGTCGGTATCAGGTGAGGTACCAGAGTGAAAAGAACGAGCCACAGGCAATGGCCAAAGCGTAGGGAAACCTTTCTCCAGCGGCCTCATTGGTAGCCGGCGCCAGATAGACAGGCTGCCGATAGGCGATCATCACGGCCATTTGGCGATAACGACGCCAAAGTGCCCTTAACCCGCCTCGCCAGCCGATAAAGATCAGAGCGATGCCGCCGCCAAAAACAACAGTCGCCAACACGCCGACGAACGCAGCTTGAGGCCCGAGAATCGCCCCAACGGCTGTCATGAGCTTCACATCACCGGCGCCCATCGCCCCGAAAATATGGAGGGGCAGAAAACAAGACAGCCCTACCGACGCACCTCCCAGACCAACCAGCAATCCCTGCCACTGCCCTACTGCAAACTGGCAAGCCAACGCAACAGCAACCAAACTCAGAGTCAGCCAGTTCGGAATCCGGTGAGTGCTGAGGTCGGTTATAACTGCGATAACAAGTGCCACAGTGAGAACGGCCAATATCCAGTATGTTTCAATCATGGGAGGTGCCCCTTGGTCGAGATAGCGGGATCCAAAAGGTCCCGCTGGCTCAGTCAACCCAACCTTATTTCAAGCGCCGGGTTTGATCTCGGCAGTGATCCGGTCAATCGCGAGGCCGATTTCAGTTCCCAGGGCAGTAAACGCCGCAACCGCACCGAGAACAATCAGTGAGCCCGCTACCGCATACTCGGACAGCTCCAGACCTTCTTCATCACGAATAAATTGAACAATTTTAGATTTGAGGTTTTTCATCATTTAGCTCCTGCTATTGATAATCCAAGTTCCCTTACGGCGTTTTTCCGTTCGCCGTAAGGTCAGATTAGGCAGGAGCGTTACAGGAGGGTTAGGAGTATTCTGGGCAAAAAACAGGAGAATCTTGCAGAAAGTTAATGTTCAGGGACGCAAGGCCACCGGTACATTCAGGTCGGTCTGTTCATGTTCTGCACGCGTATTCAGCCACTTACGACGATACTGGGACGGGGTCATCCCGGTGTGCCGGTGAAACATCCTGGAGAAATAGGACGCGTCGCGGAAGCCGACAGTCCAGCAAACGTCAGACACCGTAGCGCTGGCATTACGAAGAAGTTCGCCGGCCCGGTCCAGGCGTCGGCGCATGATGTAATCCTGGAAAGTGATCCCGTAAAGCTGTTTGAACGCCCGACTGAGGTGGTAGCTGGTCGTGTTACACCGGTCAGCGATATCGCTCTGACACAGTTTCTCGTGCAAGTGTTGCTCAATGTGAGCCACCGCCAGCTCAACCATTTTGTCCTCGACCCGATGCTTCTGGAATCGCGCATCGTCCGGCAAGCGCTGCGGCGGGATGACAAGATTCCGGGAATCCCTCATTCGCGGTCCTGCCATCATACTGGCGAGGATGGACAGGGAGGACAGCACCGCTTCCGAAGCCACCGGCTTAACGAAATAGTTCCAAACCCGCGCCCTCAGGGCCCAGACGGCGAGCGCTTCAGAGTGTTGCTCAGTAAACATCAGGATGGGAATCGACGGATGGTCGTGTTTCGTGTCGTTCAGAAGAGAAAGCGTTGAAATATCGGGAAAATCGAACTCAAAACAGAAAATGACGTTTTCACCGTTTGAGCCGATATTAACCAGTCCCGCATTCTTGTCGCGGCGCTCCAAAGGAAACCGTGTTTCAATTATCCTGGCAAGCCCCTGGTCGGCTCCGTACTGGGTGGCATCCAAAAGCACAATGGTAGCCTCATCCATGGTACGCACTCCGTCGCATTAACCCTGAAATCTGTCAACTTTTTTTACAACTGGCTATTATTGTTGTTAACCAGTCGGTATATATAGGCATAGGTAGTCCAGGACGACATGTCAAGCCGGGTATAGGCGTAGATTTACGATTGCTTTGTTTTGTGTTGGTTGGCCGGGCCTGATAACTGGTTGAGCCCCAGACTGCGCCTAAACAGGAATTTTCAAGGACGAATAAAGACTTAGAGACCTAAAACAATCCAGATGCCAAGCTTTGATACCGTAGATCCATCCCTAAGCTTGTTCAAACTCCCGCACCAGCTCCTGCAGAAAATAGAGACCGGCGGAACTCAGGAAGCAGCGGCCAGCTCCAGAACGAAACAGCAGATTACGTTTATCCAGATAATCCAGGGCCTCAGGGAAACCTTTTTCAAAGCGCGCAGCCCGGAGAAGGTCCTGATACTCCTCATCGCCCTCCAGAGCCGCGAGGTCTTGTTCGTTCAATCCGGCATCGGAGCGGCCAAGATAATCCAGGTCCCGACCGCTTCTTGCGAAGTAACGTCCGATGATGAGGAGTATTACCTGCACACGGAATGCGTTTTCATCGTGCTCTTCATTCTCGTCATCGTTACTTTCCTTGAGAAAGAAAAACGCGCCGGTTTCGCTGAACACCAGCTCGCTGCCCAGATGCTCGTAGAAGGTCCGGAAGTGGGACAGATGGTTGTAAAGCAGGTTGTACAGCGGATTGGCTCGGAGCTCGGAGCGGTTGCTGTCCCAGATATCGCGCACAATCACCCGGCCAGCCTGGAACTCCCGGTAAATCGCGGCACTATGGGCCGGCAGGATCTGCTCGAAGCTACCGGAACTTTGTGAATTGTCCACGGATTCGGTGGTTTCCATCGCGTCAGAGAATTCAGGCATGCTGTTGCTCTTGTTGATTAGCTGGGGCGTTGCTTTCAATGATTCCCAGATTTTCCAGACGTCGCTTGCGGTACACAAACTGTTCGCTGTCGGTTGACTGATCCAGGATTCGGAACCGGTTGGTCGTGACCACCTGCAGGCCCTCCGGCGGCGAGTTTACCAGCCGGTTCAGGGCCGCCAGCAAGTCCGGGAAGCGGTAGCCTGGGATAAAACCGTCCAGGCGGCCGTGGAGTTCCCGCACCAGGTCGGTTGTTGGCCGCAGCTCCAGAGTTTCCAGCCATTGATAGAGCTGGCTGATGCGCTGGACATCAATCCGGGTGTGGCGACCGCTGCCGTCAACGCGCTCCAGAACCGGCACCTCGGCCTTGCGGCGGAGGTCGTTCAGGCGCAGTTCCAGCTCGCTAAACAGCAACTGGTAGTAGCTGGACGAAGTCCCGAAGGCGTAGTGTTTCGGGCGCTGCTGGGCCCTCAGGCCGACCAGGAAGCCTGTGCTGCGGGCGAAATCCCCACCCTCCAGCCATTTGCGTTTGAGGCTGAGGGTCTCGGTTTCGCTCTTGAGTTCCTGCAGTTTCCCGTAGAAATGCTCCATGGCGTTGTATTGGACCATGCCCTGGCGCGTCTTGCGCAGGAAGTGCTCCACCTCCTGCGCCACCGCCTGAATAGGTTTGTAAAGCGCGTTCAGGCTGATGGAAGAACGGAACAACTGGTCCGCCAGGCTGTGATCATCATGACTTTCCAGTAGCCGGACCATGGCCTCCAGGGTCTCGAACAGGTTACTGCCATCCGGGAGGCGCGTATCCGGGTTCAGAAACACCAGGGTCGGCTTTATGTGGCGCTCGTACAGGGTAACGATCTGCTCGAACAGGTTCTGGCGGAATTCCAGGTATTTCTCCGGCGCCCGGCTGGCATCACCGGACAGGTCCGCCAGCTGAGCGCTGATGGTCTGCATGCGCAATACATTCTGGCGCAGCAGGCCAATCAGTTGGCTGACTCGCTCGTTCAAGTCGTCCCGCAGCTCGGTGTAATCCAGGTCGGCATCGCTGAAGCTGCTGGTTTCCAGCCGATTGCGCACATCTCTCAGCGTCACCAGATGGCCGCGTAGGCGGGCATCGGTCAGTTCCTGGTACAGCGACGCGTTGCAGGCCCGCATGAGGTTGATCAGGGCATCCTGGAACACCAGACGCCGCTCACCCTCGGCCTTGATGATGTCGATCACCAGGCCGCTGCGGAACAGATTGTCGGTGTTCAACGCCAGCCGCACCCGCTCCCGGTCGGCGTTGCCAAGGTTGCGCGTGTAGTCCATCACCTCGGCCACCAGATCGCTCTCGCGGATATACCGGGCTTCGTTCCTGTCCATCCGCTCGATCATCCGGAACAGGATCTTCGGGTGCTCGAACAACAGCCGGGTGGTATCGAGGGTGCTGAAGCGTTTACTCATCCACCGGCTCCATCAAGCTGACCTGGGTCTGGTCGGCCCAGTGGCTCATGGCCTCGCCGTTAGTGAAGCCTTCGGCACCACCCCAGAACACCAGAGTTCGCTGCGGGCTGTAGGGCCGTGCGGTGCGCATCTGCCCCACTTCCAGGTGCCGGCCAATCAGGTAGATCACTTCCGCGCTGGCACTGTGGGTGGCCGCCGAGAACAGGTTGAAGCCTTGCTTGCGGAGACGCTCAAGCAGTGACGGCATCTGGCTGATGTCCACACTGGCCAGCTCGTCCAGAACCATGGGGAAAGACAGCTGCACACCCGGGTACAACACGCGTTTCAACAGCCGATACACCAGTTCCAGATTGATCAGGGCCGTGGTGGAGGTGGACTGGCCCTTCTTATCCAGGCTCGTGGCGTTTTCCTTCCGAGTGCGGTAGGAAATGCCGGTGATCACCTTATCCATGGTCAGGCGCTTGCTGCCGCCCTCCCCGAAAAAGTCCGCCACGAACACCCGCAAGCGATCGTAGAACGCATCGGACTGCAGCTGGTTGCCGTACGGGTCGATGTTGTTGGCTTCTTCCACCAGGTTGCGGAACTTTGGATCGGTGTGAATATCCACCCGGATTTCCACCAGATCGTTGATGCGCACGCCGTCCAGTTCGCGGTTCAGCTGCGCTTCGAAGCGAGCGATGTGCTCGTGGTTGGATTTCAGGGCCTGCCGATAGCTGGCAACGGTTTCATTGTGGATACCCACCTGCTGCTCCAACACATTCCAGCGCTCGGCCATGCCGGCGAACAGGTCCGACAGGCTTTTGAAGGTTTCGCGGATAACCGAGGACGCCGGGCCGTCTTTCTGCAATTCGCCTTCGGTATCTTCATGGATGCCGAGATACACGAACTGACGAAGGTGATCGAGGATGCTACGTCGGCGCTCCTCCAGGTCGTCCAGCTGGGTTTGCAGATCGTCAAACGCCGCGACGGACACCTGTTCGATGTCCAACGGCTGTTCCGCTTCCACGGCTTTCAGATGCGGGAATCGATGCTCCACGGTGCCCACACTTCGGCTGAGGCCCGCCAGTTCCCGTTCCCTTTCTTCAATACGCTCTTTCTCGGCCCGGGCTTTGGCGGCCTTCTGCTGAACGGCATCCTGCTTCTCCTGCTCCAGCCGAGCCTGCTCGTCCAGCCTGGCCAGCTGTTCCTCCGCCGCCTGCTTTTCCTCGGTGGCATCCCGCAGGGTGGTCGCGGCGGCCGGATAGCGTTGGAGCGTTTCGAGATCCTTTTCGATGGCGCGGATCTCTTTCTCAGTCCGCTCGATCAGCCGTGGCCGGTCATGCTCCTGGTTGGCGGTGTCTGCCAGCTCGGTCCGCTCCTTTTCCAGGCCATGAAGCTCGCCTTCCATATGCCGGCGCTGCTCGGCGAAGTCCGTCTGTCGGGCCGGCTGTGCCTGGAATTCCGTATCGAACCAGTCAAAGCCTTTATCATTGGGCACGAACAGCCGGGCGAAAGCCTCAATGGCGGCCTTGCTGTCGGCATCCAGATCCCGGCCCGGACTGGCCATCATTAGCTTCGAATCCACAGCCCGAAGGGGCGCAGCAGTGGCTTCGTCCAACTGGTTCTGCAACTGCCAATGTTGCTTGCTTTCCTTGTCCGTCAGGGATTCCAGCTTGCGCTCAAGCTCCTGCTTCTTTTTCTGGATCTGTTCCAGCCGGATCTCGGCCTGGGCGGCACTCTTCAGAGCGGCCAGGTGCCCTTTCCTACTATCAAGCTCTTCCTTCTGGATATCCTCGATTTCCTGAAGGGTCATCTCCCCATACTGGGACAACAACAGGTCGCCATCTTTCTGATTCTGCTCGGCCTGCTTGATACGCCGATCGGCGGAACGGATCTCGCCTTTCAGGCCGCTGGCATCCTGCTCCAGCTTTTTCAGAGCCTGCAGCACATGGCGCAGCGTCTCATTCTGTTCATTGAACGCTTCCACCGCGGCCTTTCGCCGTGCCCCTATGTCCTGCAGCGCATGGCTCACACCATTGCGAAACGCGGCAAAATCATGCTGACTGCGAAGCAGCGTCTGGTAGGTCTGGTAATCCTTCTGGAGCTTTTCAAACCGTGAACGCTCTTTCTCGATTCTCGTAAGCTGGGTTTGCTGCTGCTTCAACTGGTCGTGCCGGTTGAGAAACTCATCGATATTGAAATCAAAGGCATCGTCGGCGAATTTCTTGTCTGCCTCGATGATACTGGCCACCGCATTGGACATGGCCTGATCGTCCGCCTTCATCTCAAACAGCAACAGGATCAGCGTGCGCAGCGACTGCACCCGGCGTTCATCAGACTCACCCAGAGGCAGCACGGAATAACGCACCGCATCGGCGTTCATCAGCTCGCTGCTGTACAGCATCTGTTTGAGTTTGGCTGGGTCATTCACCAGCCGGGTTTCTTTGGAGAGCTTTTTCAGTGCTTCGGACAGGCGACTGAACGACAGTTCCGGCACGGCCTGGCCAATGCCGTCCTCATCATTGCCATCCCAGAACAGCGGCCGCAGCTGATCGTAGCCCACCGGCACAAAAGCTCGGCCATAACTGAGCTGGCTGGCGCTGTCGCGGTACAGGATCTGGCAATGCACCCCGGCCGGATTTTCCGCTTCCATAATCAGAAAGCTGAACTGGCTGGGGAAGTAATGCTGGTAGCTCTCCTCATTGGTGTAGAAGCTGCCGGCGCTGGCATTGCGGAAGGCGAATTTCTTGCGGCTGTTCTTGAAATTGTTTTCCGGCAGCAGAAACAGCCGCAGGGAATTGAGCAGGCTGGATTTGCCAAGGTTCCCCGGGCCGAGAATGAGGCCATGGTTATCCACCGGAATTTCCACGTAACAGAAGCCGGCGGAATCCACCAATACCAGGCGGCGAATGCCAAAGGTGAAATTGCTTGGGCTCCCCTGGGAGTCACTCATCCAGAATCATCTCCTGTTCCATGAATTTGCCGGTTGCCCGGAAGGCTTCTGCCAGGGCCACAAAGCCAAGCCCCTCCGCCAACGATATCGCTCTTGTAAACCGTTCGGTGGTGTCCGGGATATTGCGGAACCGGTCCAGACACGGTTGCCAGTCGGCCGGCTGAAGAAACGTGGCTTTTTCACCAAGCGAGGCCACTATCGTCGAGAACATTTGCAGACCACCGGCATCATAATCGAATGCGCAGAATACTTCTTCATAGCCCTGCAACCACTCAAGAATCGCGCCCCGGGTAACCCGGTTTCCACCACCCAACACCACATCACACTCCACGAGTTCCAAGGACTTGCCCAGTGTTTCACTGGCAAAGCCGAGCATCTGCGAATGCTCGTAGAAATTCCGCTCGTTCTCCACCACCAACACCGACCGGGCCCGGCGAAAACCCATATCCACGGATTCCGCCCCGATAACGACTACGTCCGGTCGGCTGGACGCCAACCCCTGATGGTAAACGAGAAGAAAACTGACCTCGGTGCCATGCCGATGAGAGTTACCCTTTTTCGCGGCGTCCACCCGACTTACCGTCGCCTTCGCCACATCTTGCAGCTCAGCGAAAGCGCTCTCATCCAGAATCGTGACAAGCCAACGGTTGGTTTTTACCTTTTCCGCCGCAAACAATTCCCTATGCCGGCGCCGAAACGAATCCGGAAGTTTCTTCAGGAAAGCTTCATAGTTAATGGGCTGGCCACGGAGGATTTTGTCGAGATAGTCGTTCAACAGCTCACCACAGTCACTCTGAACACAGTATATGAACGTAGATTTGAGGATTAGTGTAACGCTATCAGGCACCCACTGTATCGGGGACTTTTCATCCAGACTGGTACCCGGAATCTCTGAAAAGCGGGTAAAGGAAAGCCAATGAAAGACACGCACAGAAACAGCCGCGGCACCCCTACCCTGGTTGCGTTCGATACTCAGGAAGAGCGATTGGAATGGAACTCCCTGGGTGACCAGGTAATGGGCGGGCAATCAGACGGAGCGCTGGTTCACTCTGCGGAAGGCGTCGGCCTCTTTCACGGAACCGTGCGATTGGATAACGGCGGCGGCTTTGCCTCTGTCAAAGCAGACATGCCTGAACCCATCGATGCCACCCAATGGACAGGCATTGAATTGCTGGCAAAGGGCGACGGTAAAACCTACAAGATCGGCCTTCGAAATAGCACCAACCGGCGGAGCATTGTTTACCAGCATGCATTCACACCGGGAACGGAAGAGTGGAGTCGCATCCGTCTTCCCTTCAGTGGGTTCATACCGACCTGGCGCGGCAAAACATTGACCGATGAGGCAGCCCTGAATCTTTCGCATCTGGCTTCAGTGAGCCTTTTCGTTTCCGGGCGACAGGTGGGTGAATTTCAGCTGCAAATGCGGGATTGGAGGTTGTTCCGATGACCAAACTCGCCCTCATAACGGGTGCAAGCGCCGGCATTGGCCATGAAGCCTGCGCCCTCTTTGCCCGCAACGGCTACCGGGTGATTGCCGTTTCCCGGCAGCCCAGCGGCGTCGAGTCCGCAGATCTGGAGCTGGCGCTGGATCTGGAATCCTTTGACCAGATTGAGGGCCTGGCCGATGCGCTGGAGGCTGAAATCGCAATGGCGGAGCGGGTTATTCTGGTTAACAACTCAGGTTACGGGCAATTCGGCGCGCTTCGCGACCTCTCCGAATCCATGTGGCAAAAGCAGTTCAGCACCCACGTATTCGGCCCCATCAAGCTGGCTGCTGTCTGCCTTCGACTCTGTGAACAACGCGGAGTACCCTTCCGAGTCATCGCCGTAAGCTCCGTTCTCTCCATCGTGCCCCAGAAAATGAAAGGCGCCTACTGTGCCGCCAAATCCGCAATGAACACGGCTCATGAGAGCTTCTGGTTTGATGAACAGGGCAGCAAAAGCCTGGAAAGCGTTTCCCTGGTGCTCCCGGGGCCCGTGAAAACCCGGTTCAGGGAACATGCCCTGGCCGCGTTACAGCCCGTGCTTGGGCGAGCCAGCGCAGTGCACCGGGAAAAGTACGAAGCCATGGAAGCCGCGCTCGCGCCAGGCGCCAGCATCAAGCCGTTTACCGCCAGTGCGTCGGATGTTGCCCAAAAGATCTACAGAGCTGCAGAAGCGAAACGGCCCAAGCCTCGATATCTGGTTACACCCCAGACCTACGCTGCCGAATTCATCACCCGGTTTTTTCCCCGGTCGATCCAGCGCATTCTGTTCGGCTAGTGTTACCACACACCCAAAGCCAACCCTGTTCAAGGAGACCCAACATGGAAAATCGCAAAGTCCGGTGGGGCATCATAGGCACCGCCGAAATTGCCACCAAGGTCGTGGCCGGCATGCACGACGCGGAAAATGCCGACGTTGTTGCGGTCGCCAGCCGCACCCTGGATCGGGCAAAAGCCTGGGCAGACGAGCACGATGTACCGCAGGCGTTCGGCTCCTACGATGAACTTTTGGCGGATGACAGCATCGACGCCGTTTACATCCCGGTCCCCACCGCCCTTCGCAACGAATGGATCAAGAAGGCCGCCCGCGCCGGCAAGCATGTGTACGCCGAGAAACCCCTTGCCGACGGCATTGAAGAGGCCATCGACGTCTGCAAAGAAAACGGCGTGCAGTTCATGGACGGAACCATGTGGCTGCACAGCACGCGGACGCAAGACATTGAGAAGCGAATTGCCAACGGCGACATCGGCAATGTACGGCGAGTAACCAGTGCCTTCACCTTCAAGGCGCCTTCCAAGGAATGGTACGAAGGCGGCAATGGCCGAACCGACAAGTCTCGCGAACCCATGGGCTGCTTTGGTGACCAGGGCTGGTATCCGATCAGTGCCACCCTATGGAGCTTCGGTTACGAATTGCCCGAACGCGTCCAGATGACCTTCGTCTCCAAGAACTCCATCGACACCATCGTCGCCTGTGGCGGCACCCTCTGGTTCTCTGATGGCCGAATGGCAACCTTTGATGCAGGCTGCGAACTCGCGCACCGTTCGCAGGTAGAAACGGTTGGCGACGCCGGCCTGATACGCATCGACGACCTGGTGGGTGGTCAAGGTAGAAGCGGGAATTTTGCGGCCTACGGTGAACGTTTCACCGGCAGCTCACGCTACATCGTCGGGGATGCCGATGGAAAAGACACAGAGCAAGAGGTAGAACCCTGTGACCACGTCGTGAAGCTGGTTGAGCGATTCTCAAACATCATTCTGACTGGCGAGTTGGACGATCAATGGCCCAGGCGCAGTTTGGCCTGCCATCGGGTGATGTCGGCGCTGTTCGAATCAGCGGAATCGAACGGCGCCGTTGTCTCGTTGTAAAAGTGCTCAGGTCCCGCCGTGCTGGCGGCGGGCCTTCTTCACCCGCCGGGCCTGGCCCATTTCATCCTTCAAGTAAGCCCCAATGGCCTTGAAAATGCCCAGTTCCGGATCAGCCTCCACGCCATCCGCCAGCCGGAAAATCTGCTGGTAGTACCAGGCCTGGCCGCCCAACACGTTAATGACTTTAAGCGGCATCAGCGGACTGGCCGGCGAGAAAAACCCTCGTTGAGCAAGCTTGACGTGATCCTCATGGCAAACCGTCTTCTCGATGCGCCCCTCAAGCAGATCCTTCGGTGTATCCGGATCCGTGCAGAGCGGCCGGCCAAGGCCAATCACCTCGGTTTCGCCATTAGCCACGGCCTCTTCCATAAACGCGCGCGTCCGGAATCCACCCGTGACCATCAGCGGGCAATCGCAAAACTCGCGAATCGTCTGGGCGTAATCAAGGAAGTATGCCTCCCGTTTGCGAGTGCTTTCCCGCACGGCCGGCCCATCGCTCGCCGTGTCGGCATCACCACTGTACCCGAGCAGCCGCGGCTGTTCGTAGGTGCCGCCAGACACCTCCAGCAGATCAATACCCTCCTCATTGAGCCAGCGCACCACGTTCACAGACTCATCGAGCGAAAAACCGCCCTTGCGGAAATCATCAGAATTCAGCTTTACCGCCACCGGAAACTCCGGCCCCACAGCTTCGCGAGTCGCGCGGACCACCTCAAGCAGAAAACGGGCGCGATTCTCCAGTGATCCACCCCAGCGATCGGTGCGCTGATTGGTGACCGGCGACAGAAAAGAGGACAACAAATACCCATGAGCCCCGTGCACCTGAACACCGGTGAAGCCCGCCTCCTTGGCGATCCGGGCCACGTTGGCAAAACGCTCGATAAAATCGAGAATCTCCGGCTCCGTAAGCGCCCGTGGGCGGGCATAGTTGCCCATCAGCGATAGCTGGACTTCCGACGGTCCCATTGGGCGCGTGGTAACGTAACGCGGCGACTGGCGACCGGCATGGGAAATCTGCATCCACAAATGGTTGCCGTTGCGCGTGCCTGCTTCGGCCCAGGCACGCAATTGCGACATACCCTCCGGCTCGCCTTCAGCCGGTGCCGGATCAATCGCCACGTTACCCGGCCGCTCCAGCACCCGGTGATCAATCATCACGTTGCCGGTAATCAGCAGCCCCGCCCCGCCATCGGACCAACGTCGATAAAGGGTTTCATGGTGGTGGGTGGCGTGGAGCTGATCGTCTGCCAGCCCTTCGGTCATGGCAGCCTTGGCAAGTCGGTTCGGCAGGACTGCTCCGCAGGGGAGTTTCAGAGGTTCGGCGAGGGGCGATTGGTGCATGGCATCATCCTGATGGTTTGAGTTTTTTGTTTTCATCTGGCCAACGGGCGCTGGCACTGTTAAAAAGATTCTAAACCGCGATTTACC
This sequence comes from Marinobacter sp. F4206, assembly GCF_019392195.1. NCBI lineage: Bacteria > Pseudomonadati > Pseudomonadota > Gammaproteobacteria > Pseudomonadales > Marinobacteraceae > Marinobacter > Marinobacter liaoningensis. The sequence continues at coordinate 27,506 of NZ_JAHXKI010000001.1, read as the reverse complement.
GCATCAATAGCGCCGGCCAGATACCCCGTAAACTCACGTGACCACTCACTGCCAATTCCGGTTACTCGGTTAGCCCATGCACCTGAGTTCGGCGACAAGGCAGGCATAGGGTGATCGCCAGAGGATCTTTGATCCGTGTCGGTGGCGGTGTAAATCTCTTTGGCCCAGTCCTTTATAAATTCTGCCTCCGGATTCTCCGCTTGCGAACCAAACAGTCGCACGAACTGTTTGCGGCAAGCGGTAATAATCTCTTCCTCAGAAACACGACGGCGCACGTCAGCAGGCACACCCAGGAAACCAAATAAGGCCGCCTTCCCCTCTAGAGTAGAGGCATCGTGGATCTCAACCATTGGCCCAACAGCACTCCGAGCCTCGCCCGATAACCCTTGATCTCGCCAGAAAGGCCGATCGAACACGGCAATATATTTTGCATGGGGGGCCATCCAGGTATCGGTCTCCCGCCAATTTCTTGCTAGCTCGTTCGGCAAGGCGGGCGAGAACGTAAGCTGAGACTCAACTAATCGGGGCGGCATGGCCAACAGCACATGTTCTGCAAAGTGGCTAAAGGTCTCTCCATTCGCATTTTCGCTCACTAGCTCAACACGTGGTTCTGAAAGGCGAAGGTGACGAACCGCCTGGCCCGTCACTACTCGGGCTGAATCAATCCGCCGGTATAACGCATCAATGAGCGAATACATGCCGCCGGCGATTCGCATGGATGGTGGAGAATTGACGTACCCACGTGTTCTCTCAGGCGGCTGATTCGGTGAACGCTCCAGAAGCATGTCGCCGGTTTCAAATTGCTGGAAGGTTTCTAGTTCAAGCTCATCTACCAGTTGCGCCATATCGGCCTGGAATGCAGGCCAGAACCAGGCGGGTCCCAGATCGAAGCCATCATTACCTGCAATCCGTCCACCAAGAATCTCCCTGGCCTCAAGGAGGACATAGTCTTTGATGCCCCTTTTCTCGAGTGAATATGCAGCGTATAAACCTGCCAGGCCGGCGCCAACAATGGCGATGCGTGTAGTTTGCATGAATGAACTTCCCGTGATGATCGTGATGTCTCGGAGATATACGGTTCTAACCCTTCTTTAAGCAAAGAGGTAACCGACTATTAATGGACTGATAGGTACTATCACTGCGAAGTGTCTATTGGGATCAGCGCATGGCTGCTAGAATTTTCTACCTTCGAACAAGGCAACTGGCAACATTTCGGGTTAAAACCGAGCTCTGTAATTTTGCGGCAACAAATGCACATGTTGCTCAATCGCCCCCGGCAAGATGAAGAATTTCGGAGCAGTGGTAAATTCGTAAACCCGATACAAGCGGAAAGCGTCTGAGTAGTCATTGGAAAACGCCCTCTCATTCTCGCTAATGAAAAACGGCAAATACTTCCCTGAGTTCGTCGCCTTAACCTCCAGGAAACGCTCTTGATCCCCAGTCGAGTCAAAAGATCGAATATCGAAACCCAGTCCATCGCCACGGTCCTTACTCGACCACTCAACCTCTGCTGCCAAATCAGACCGGCCTTGAGCAGTAAGCCTCTGCCGTTCCATGCGAAGGACGAATTCCTCGGCGCGCTCCCCCAACTGACGATTGCTCCGCTCACGCTCTGAGAAATTGATACGTTTCGCCAAGTAGCTGGGTCTGCCCTCGGCCACATGAGGAATACGCTCTGGCGGTTCCGGATCGAACACCGAATCCCAACCAAGATCATAATATTCCGGCTCATCGGCGACCTTATCAGCAACGAGATTTACGTCATCAACGACCTGCTGGTGCCCAGCAAGATATGACAGAACAACCTGTTTAAGCTGTTGCTGATAGTTGAAAGCGGGTTTGTAGCCGGGGATGTATGGAAGCCCCAGCTCCAATAACACAGCACTGACGTTCTGGTGTTTGTATTCGATGGAACCTTCAGAGCGTTTATTCAAACGCGGCTGCAATGCCCTGCGGTGGGCTGCTTTGCTGTAGGACACACCGGCGAGCTGCTTCTCGAGCATAGTCACGTAATCATTCACTAGAAACTCGCACTCCAACCAATCCCACTTGCCGTCACCAGGTTGAAGAATCTCATGAATCGACTTCTCGTCAAGACTGACCAAGAGCGCAGACCTCAGGAGTTCGCGCGCAAACTGGTTACCCAGCAGTTCGAAAAGCTCATCGTCCAGAAACGCGTAATCAATGTGGGCGTTAATGATGCCCGGCGATGTCGCAGTTGTTAGTTGTTTATAAATCTCTTGCTGGCCCGGTCGGACTTTGTGGTGCCAAAAGCCTTCACTTTGAAGGTGGAAGAAGGGTAAATGCGGATTATTTTGATCGGAGTGGGATTTGAGTGTCTGAAAACGCTCGGTGAAATGGCGTTTTAGGTTTTCATCAAAATAAAACCGGTTTTTAGTGAGTTGCCCCGACTCTATGAGATCCATGACCGCCTGCAGCATGGCCACTTTATGAGGGCTTTTTCTACCACCACCCCGATTCAAACGGAGCGTAGAGAATCGTTTCTCGTAATCAAGCAAACTCATCGGCCACTCCAGTAATCCGCTTTCTCCGGGATGACCCATCGGACGCCACCACGAGGATCTTGTTGGTCGCCCGCATACCTTGGAATCAGGTGACAATGCATGTGCAGAACCGTCTGCCCGGCCGCTGCTCCACAATTCATACCGATATTGTAGCCATCTGGCTGATAACGCTCTTCAAGCCACTGCTTGCCTTGCTCTACCAGCTCCATGATGGCTTTTTGCTCAGCCGCAGTCAGATCAAACCAGTCGGCAGCATGGCGATCGGGAACGATTAACAGGTGGCCTTCAGAAACCGGGAAACCGTCCAGCCGGATATGAGCCAACGCGTTCGACGGCATTGGGCTTTTTTCTGATGTTTCATTAACGGTGCAAAACGGGCAGTCAGGTTCCATTGCGCTCTCCCTTCGAAGCCTCGATATCCACCGGCGGCACCCCCAAGTCCTGCCACTTCTCCGGATGGCAGGTAAACAGCAATATCTGATGCCGACTGGCCGCATCGAACAGAATGCGTTTCATGTCCTCCAGGCGGTCGCTGTCACTGTGCACCAGGGTGTCGTCAAGGATGACCAGCGTGGGCCTTCCTGCCTCCCTCAGCAGATCGGCATAGGCCAGACGGCTGATGAGGCCCATCTGTTCACGGGCGCCAAAGCTCAGTTCGGTAATCAGTCCAAGCTCGGTGCCCCGGCTGAAGGTGCCCGGCCGTAGCTGTTCATCCACTTCCAGCGAGGCTTCTGGGAAAAGCACAGAGAGATAGTGATTGAGGTGTTTTTGCAGGGGCGCCTGCAGACGGCGTGTCAGGGCCTGGCGTTTTTCAGTGAGCAGGTTGAGCAGGAGGTCCAGCGCCTGGGCGCGGCGGTGCAGTTCCTCGTAGCGGCGATTGCACTGGTCGAGCTCCGCCTCTTTCTCGTTGAGCTGCTCTTCCAGCCCTTCCGCGCCCCAGGCTTCCAGCCTGACTTTGATATCGCGCAGTTCTCGCCCACGGTTTTCTTGGGTCTGGCGCAGCTGGTTGACCGCATTCTGGTAGCGCTCGATGTCCTGCCGGAGAAATTCCGGGCGGGCATCGCGAATTTCCTGTTCGCGACGCTCAAGGCTGGCTTCCAGTTCCGCCTGCTGCTTTTCGAGGTTGGCCAGATCGGTAGTTATCTGGCGAAGTTGCTGCTGGCGTTCCGGGCTCTTTTCTTCATCCGCCAGCCGCTGCCATTCCGTTTTCGCATTGTCCCGGGCCTGCTTCAGGGCCGACAGCCTGGACTGGTGCGCTCGCTCATCGGATTCCGCTTTGTCCAGGGTGGCGCTGGCCTGGGTAAACGCGGCCTCGGCTTCCTCCAGGGTGGCAACTGCTTCGTTCGAATCCGGTTTCGGCGTGGATTCCAGTTGTTTCCTGGCTTTTTCCAGTTCGCTTTCGGCCTCGCTTTGCTCAAAGACGAGTTGCTCCATGCCTGCCGGGGCCACGGTTTTGAACAAATCTTCCGCGTGCTTTACGGCTCTTTCGGCACTTTCGAACGCGGAAAGACGATCCTCTGCCTGTTTCACCGATTCCACGCCAAGGGTCTTCAGCTGTTCCGCCAGGTTCTCCTCCAGCGCTTTGAGCTTCCGGCGCGTGCTGGCCAGTTCCTCCCCGCCGGGTGTTATGCCCAGGCTACCGACGCCAGGAATAACCAGTGTCGATTCTTCCAGAAGCTGCTGTTCGCCTTGCCCGACAAGCGGTTCGTTGTTCAGCGTCAGTGCTGCGTCAGCGTCCAGCTGCCAGCTCAACCGGGTGGCGATGGTCTGTGAACGAATGGTTTCTTCGTTAAGCTGGCTCTCGGTCGCTCGCAGTTTTTTGACCAACTCTGGATCGATCCGGTTTTCTCTGGCCTGCTGCCTGGCTTGCTCTAACTGTCGTTGGTATTCCCTGGCTTTGGCGAGGTTCTGACTGACCACTTCTTGTTGCTGTTCCAGCCGTTTCAGGTCCTGCTCCAGCCGCTCCCGGGTTTGCAGCAAACCCGCCAGTTTCCGTTGCTTTTCCGCTTGCTCGTAGGCAGTTCTGGCTTCGGTTAAACGGCCTGTGACGGCCGGCGTCTGTGCTTGAGCCACGGAGAGGTCGTGCTCGGCGCGATCCAGCTCTGCCTTTCGGCTCTCCAACTGGCGACTGAGCCCTTCCAGATGCTCTTTGTTCTGCTGCAACAATCGATGGTTTTGCTGCTGCTGGGCAAACGTGGCCTTCTCCTGGTTTTGCTCCTGCTCCAGTCGTTCAACCTTTTGATAGCGCGCCCGGGCTTCCTCCAGATGGCGTTGAGCGTCTTCCCAGGGCCGCTCGGCTTCCGCCTGCTCATAGTCCTGGGTCAGTTTGCCAAGCCGGTCGACCTGTTCCTGGTATTTATGAACTCGCTCCTTCAGCTCTTCGATTTCAAGTTGGTGCTGGGCGCGGTCTTTTTCCAGTTTCAGATAATCGCCCCGGGGCTTACCGGTTCCGGTCAGCAGGACGTCCCGCTGGCCGCGAACCGTCTCGATCAGGTCATCGCCCCCGGAGCTGGCCACCTCGCCGACCATGGAATTCAGGGCGGACTTGAGATGATCTCCGGCGTGTTCTATGGCCTGCTCAATGTCCTGCCCGGTGCCCTGCTCGACCCACAATAGTCCCGGTATGCCCCAGTGCTCGGCTTTGCTGGCGCCGCGTTTCGGATACTGGTAGCCCAGCAGGTCCGCCAGTTTTTCTTCCGCATCGTCTTCGCTGTAGGTCTCGGTACCGACAACCAGGTCACACCGTTTACGCTGCAGAAAGCTTTTGGTGAGCCGCCAAACGCGGTTGTCGTGCTCAAAGTCCAGCTCAATAGTGGGCGCCGCTGCGGAGTCGCCCCACGGGCGCAGGTCGTCAACAGCCGTTGACCGATAGCGTTCGAAAAACGCGGCACGGATGGCACGCACCAGCGTGCTTTTGCCGGATTCATTGGGGCCGTGAATCAGGTTGAGGCCGGGCTGCAGGTGTTCCAGAACAAAGGGTTTTCGGAACTGGCGCAGCTGTTCAATGCGCATTCGCTGCAGCTTCATTGTCCCGCCTCCTGTTCACGCTCCCGCAGCAACCCCGCCAGGATTGCCAGCGCATCCCGGGCGGTGTCATCCTGCGCGTTTTCCTGGCGATCGCGCAGGCTCTCAACCACTTCGCCCACGTAGCCATCCGCTTTCAGAGCCGCGATGTCTTCGTCGGTCGGGGCAAGCTGAAGCCCACTTCGCTCGCAGCGAAGGCTGCGGAATCGTGCTTCCGAAACCGAGAGCGCCTTCAACAGGGTTTCCTCGCCGGCCAGGGTCACTGAGCCTTCAAGTCGAAGGTCGACTACGGCGGATTCGGGCAAGGCGTTCAAACGGTCCAGCAGTTGTTCAAGATCGGAATGGACAGCCAGGGTTTCCCGCCATTGGTGCCATTGATACCGCCCGGTTGGTAGTCGCGTTACTGAGGGAGTTGCGCCAGGCTCGGACACCTCAACGATCAGGGCATTGCCTGCTTCGTTGTTGCGAAACCGTTCCGGCTCGGGCGTCCCGCTGTACCAGGTCCGCTCATCAATCTGTTTGGTCCCGTGCCAGTCGCCCAGGGCAAGGTAGTCGAGCCTGCTGGCTTCAGCACGGTTCGGCGCGATGGGGTTGGTGGAATCAATCTCGTCCGGCAACAGGCCCTGGACACTGCCGTGGGCCAGGCCGATTCTGATGGAACCTTCCGGCGTCTCGTAACCGCTAAAGGGCTCGGTCAGATCACCATACGTGTGGCGCTGGGTCAGCGGCGCGCAGAGGACGCTGAGGCGCTCGGGTTCCAGATTGATCACGCCAGGCTGAAGCGCGAGATGTACATTCTCCGGTACCGCACCCAGGCGCTGGGCTCTCGTCCACACGCTCTCGGCGAGTGCGGCATCGTGGTTACCCGGCAGCATGACCCAGGGGCCGGCAAACGCTTTCGTGGCGTTGAATACCCTCCTGATAGTGCGATCGGACACCGTTTGCGCATCAAAAACGTCACCAGCGACCAGAACCGCATCGCAGTGATGCTCATTGGCCAACCGTGCAAGCGTTTCAATGGCCTCGAACCGGGCCTCGACCAGGGCTGCACCGTCCTCCGTTTCGAAACGGGTAAACGCCCGGCCCATCTGCCAGTCTGCCGTATGCAAAAACTTTGGCATTTTATGTCCCTGAGAAATCTGGAAATTTTGGCGCCATTTTAGACCAACTGCGCTTACTTTACAGACGCGATGCGACGACGACTGTCGTTCAGGCAGAGCTCGGGCAACGCCAGTTGGTTTGGGAAACTAGGCCGGGCTGAGCCGGCACGCTGCGTATTTGAACTCCGGAATCTTCCCGTCCGGATCCAGCGCCGGGTTGGTGAGAACGTTGGCCGCCGCTTCCACAAACGCGAAAGGCACAAACACCATGCCTTCGGGCATGGTCTGGTCAGCCCGCGCCGCAAGAGTGATGCTTCCCCGCCGGGTGGCGATGTGGATGTTCTCTCCAGAGGCTACGCCCAGGCGTTCCAGCTCTGAGGGCGCCAGGAAAGCCGCCGCTTCGGGTTCCCGTTCGTCCAGTACCCGGCTTCGACGGGTCATGGCGCCCGTGTGCCAGTGCTCCAGCAAACGCCCGGTGGTCAGCACCGTGGGGTAGGCTTCATCCACCGGCTCGTCGGGAGGCAGCGGGCTGGCCGGAGAGAATTTGGCCTTCCCCCCGGACCTGGGAAACGCATCGGCAAAGACCACATCATCGCCGGGCGCGTCGTCCGCCGGGCACGGATAGGTCACAGACCCTTCCCGCTCCAGCCGGGACCAGGAGATATGATCCAGTGAATGCATGCCCTGTTTCATCTCGGCAAACACCTGCTCGGGGCCGCTGTAGTTCCAGGCCAACCCAAAATGCCGCGCGATTTCCTGGATAATCCACCAGTCCGCCTTTGCTTCACCTGGGGGCGCGAGCGCAGCCCGGCCCATTTGCACCTGCCGGTTGGTGTTGGTGACAGTGCCGGACTTTTCCGACCAGGCGGCTGCGGGCAGGATGACGTCGGCGAACTGGGCGGTTTCGGTAACGAACAGATCCTGTACCACCAGGTGCTCGAGGGCGCCAAGCGCGGCCCGGGCATGGGTGAGATCCGGATCCGACATCGCGGGGTTTTCACCGAGGATGTACATGCCCTTGATGATGCCCGCCCTGATAGCGTCCATGATCTCCACCACAGTCAGACCCGGCTCCGGGTCCAGTTTGGTGTTCCAGAGTTCTTCGAAGGCAGATCGCATCTGGGCATCCCCCACCGGCTGGTAGTCTGGCAGTACCATGGGGATCAAGCCGGCATCGGAGGCACCCTGCACGTTGTTTTGCCCCCGCAATGGGTGCAGGCCGGTGCCGGGACGGCCGGTGTGGCCGCACGTCAGGGCCAGAGAAATCAGGCAGCGGGCGTTGTCGGTACCGTGCACATGCTGGGAAATGCCCATGCCCCAGAAGATCATCGCGCTTTCGGCCTGCGCGTAGGCACGAGCCACTTCCCGAATCGTGTCGGGGTCGACGCCACATACCGGGCTCATCACTTCCGGGGTCATGCCCTCGATACTTGCCGCCAGTGCCTCGAAGCCTTCGGTATGGGTATCGATGTAGTTCTTGTCGAAAAGCCCCTCGCTGATGATCACATTGAGCAGGCCATTGAACAGCGACACGTCGCCACCGGGCGAGAAACGCACGCTGCGCCAGGCATAGGCGTCCAACGATTGGCCCCGGGGATCAATGATGATCAGTTTGGTGCCATTACGCGCTGCCTGCTTGAAGTAGGTAGCGGCTACCGGGTGATTTACCGCCGGGTTGCAGCCGGTGAGGATCACCACGTCGGCCTGGAGCGCCTGCATGAAGGAGGCAGTTACGGCGCCCGACCCCAGGCACTCCATCAGCGCTGCGACCGAGCTGGCGTGGCAAAGCCGGGTGCAATGGTCCACGTGGTTGGAGCCGAAACCGGTGCGCACCAGCTTCTGGAAGAGCCAGGCTTCTTCGTTGGAACACTTGGCGCTGCCAAAGCCGGCGAGTGCGTTGGAGCCGTGCTGGCCTTTGAGTTCGGTTAGACCGCTCGCCGCCAGTTCCAGCGCTTCTTCCCAGCTTGCCTCGCGAAAATGCGTCAGGGGATTGGCCGGATCAAAGTCAGGGTCGAGCCCTTTGGGGACGCCCTTACGTCGAATCAGTGGTCGTGTCAGCCGGGCCGGGTGCGCGGGATAATCGAAGCCGAAGCGGCCTTTCACACAGAGCCTGCCCTGGTTCGAGGGGCCATCCCTGCCCTCCACAAAAAGAATTCTTCCTCTTTGAAGGCCTGACTCTGTTTTGGTGTCGGCAGGCTCGTCCTTGATGTGGTACGTGAGCTGGCAGCCTACGCCGCAGTATGGGCAAATAGAGTCCACGGTACGGTCCGCCACCGCCGAGTCTCCGCGGCCCTGGGCATCGATCAGGGTAGCGGGCATCAGCGCCCCGGTCGGGCAGGCCTGCACGCATTCGCCGCAGGCAACGCAGGTGCTGTCCCCCATGGGATCGTCAAAATCGAAGATGACCTTCGACGCGGCCCCCCGGTGGGCCAGTCCAATCACATCGTTGCCCTGCACTTCCCGGCAGGCTCGCTCGCACAGACCACAGGTGATGCAGGCGTCGAGATTGACGTGCATGGCCGAGTGGGTAGCGTCGTGGCCGCCGGCGTGTGGCAGTGAATCGGAACGGGGTTCAACATGGTGGACCGTCGGCCCTTCGCGATCTGAACGTGCCGGCAGGCGCTGGCGCACGGCACCAGCATCGATGGCCAGCTGGTCCGCGGTATCCCAAAAATGGCTGGACCGATCGGGGCTGCTCTCTCGCTCGGGCTGGTCGGCCAGCAGTAATTCCAGAATGCCTTTACGGGCCGCCTGAACCCGTGAAGAGCCCGCGCTTCGCACGACCATGCCGGGCGCTGCCTCCCGAATGCAACTTGCTGCCAGCACCCGCTCCCCTTCCACCTCCACCATGCAGGCCCGGCAATTGCCATCGGCACGGTAGCCCGGGGCATCCTTGAAGCACAGTTGCGGGATGGTCTCGCCGGCTCGCTTTGCGACCTGCCAGAGGGTTTCACCGGGGAAGGCCTCGACTTCCATATCGTCCAGGGTCAGGGTAAAACATTCGCTGGAATGGCTCATGGCGGCTTCCCTACCCTTTGGCGATGAGATTGTGGCTGGCCAGTTCGCCGCGGAAATCCCGCAGCAGGCTCAGCACCGGATTGGGCGCGGCCTGGCCAAGACCACAGATGGACGCATCGGCCATCACGGCGGCGAGTCGCTGGAGCGTTGCCTCATCCCAGGTATCCCGCTCCAGCAGCGTCAGCATTTTTTCGGTGCCCACACGGCACGGGGTGCACTGCCCGCAGGATTCGTCCGCGAAGAAGCCCAAAAGGTTGGAAGCCGCGGCTTGCAAATTGTCCTGATCAGACAGAACGATCACGGCGGCGGAACCGATGAAGCAGCCGTGCTCCTGAAGCGTGTCAAAATCCAGCGGAATATCGGCTTTGCTGGCCGGCAGTATGCCGCCGGAAGCGCCGCCGGGCAGATAAGCCAGGAGGCGGTGCCCTTCTGCCATGCCGCCACAGTATTCCTCAATGAGCTCATTAAGCGTAATGCCCGCAGGCGCCACATGAACGCCAGGCCTGGCGACCCGCCCGGAGACCGAGAAACTGCGAAGCCCCTTACGACCATGCCGCCCCTGGTTTGCAAACCACTCGGCACCCTGCGCGTGGATACGCGGAATCCAGTAAACGGTCTCGACGTTGTTAACGAGGGTGGGCTGACCGAACAGGCCTTTCTGGGCCACAAAAGGCGGGCGATGGCGAGGCTTGCCGGGTTTGCCCTCCAGAGACTCGATCAGGGCCGATTCCTCGCCGCAGATGTAGGCACCCGCGCCGCGGCGCAGGATCACGAAGCCCTTTTCGACGATGGCGACTGCTTCCAACTCAGCAATAGCTTCTTTCAACACACCCTGCAGGCCGGGGTATTCGTCCCTCAAATAGATGTATAGGGCCTTTGCCTCAACCGCCCAGGCACTAACAAGCGCACCCTCCAGAAAGGTGTGAGGTTCTCGTTCCAGATAATAGCGATCTTTGAACGTGCCCGGTTCACCTTCGTCGGCATTGATCACGGCGTAGCGGGGGCCCGGCTCTGCCCGCACGGCCCGCCACTTGCGGAAGGTGGGAAATCCGGCACCGCCGAGCCCGCGCAGGCCCGCTTGCTCGAGTTCCTTCTCGAGCGATTCGATGCTCACCAGGCCTTCTCGGCAATCCGCCAGTAATTGATAACCACCGATCGAACGATACTCCGACAGACGTTGCCACCGGACTTTACCCGGCTCCACCTGCCCCTGCTTTACCGCGGCTTCAACATTCTGGGTGCTGGCATTCAATACATGGTGATGCCCGACGGCGACCACCGGTGCCGTGTCGCAGCGCCCCATGCAGGGCGCGTGCAGTACTCTTACCGTTTCGGGATCAGCTCCATCAGACAACGCTTGATGCAGTGCCTCCGCACCGGCCAAACGACAGGGCAGCGAGTCACACACACGGAGAGTCAGCTTGGGTGGTGGGGTTTGCTCGTCGTGGATAACGTCGAAATGGGCATAGAAAGTGGCCGTTTCATAAATCGCGGCCATAGGCAGGTTCATGAAAGCCGCCAAGGCCCGAAGCCGGGGCATGGAGAGGTAACTGTCTGCGTCCTGCAGTAAATGCAGGTGCTCAATCAGGCGATCACGGTGGCGCAATGCCGGATCGACACGTTCGTCACCGATCAGGTCCCGAAGTTCCGACAGTACAGCCGGTTGCACTTCACGACCCCGAAGAGCAGAGCGCCGGCGTTTGACCATCTTCTCGTCTGTGCTCATTGTTGTTGACCAGGCGCCAAGGTATCGAAACCAGCCTGATTGGCTGACTTGACTGATTACTGGTCATTGAAGCATATCAGGCCGGGATGACGCCAGATGATGGATAGCGCAACAAATCGAACGCTAAACTTGTCTGCGGTCCAACGGGTACTTGAAATTGGGGGAAAATTGGAGGCGCGGGTCGGAATCGAACCGGCGTACACGGAGTTGCAGTCCGCTGCATAACCACTCTGCCACCGCGCCGGGTAAAAGTCCGAAAGGAATTGGACTTTCATGCTCTCAGGTGGGCATTGAGAGACTGTGCTGACTTTTCATCCAGTTGAACTGGAAAAATTGGAGCGGGAAACGAGATTCGAACTCGCGACCCCAACCTTGGCAAGGTTGTGCTCTACCAACTGAGCTATTCCCGCTTGGTCAACGAGGGCGTATTCTACGGATTCGGCCGTTTGCGTCAACCTATTTTTTCAACTTTCTGTTTTATATCGGTTTCTGGGCATTTTTTGTTCGATAGACAGCGAAACACTTACTGGCAGATACTCCCGGGAGTCTCTAAGCTTGTGATTAGACAGTAAAACGAACAAGGGATTGTTGACCAACGTGACCAGCCCCGCCAGTGAGGAAAATCCGGTTTTCGCGGCGAGTGCTTCAACGCCCGGCGAAGCTATCGTGGATGGCACTTCTCTCGCCATTCGAGGCGACTGGACGCTCTCGGATTACGAGCACCTGCAGGGCATTGTCTGGAGAGCATCAGCGAAACTGGCGGATGTTGTAAGTGTTGACCTCTCGCGGCTGGGGCGTCTGGATACCGCCGGCGCCTTTCAACTGGTTTCTCTCCTAGGCCCCGAACACCTTCACGATCTGGCTTCCCGTGCGGAGGGCCTGGCTCCGGAGAAGTCGGCACTGCTGTGCGCGGTCTGTGCCGCGATGGCTAACCGGCCCGAACCGGAACCACCCCGGATACCCGTGATTACCCGCTTCCTGGCCGAAACCGGCGAGAAAACCGACGGTATTCTCCAGTTACTCCGGACGCTGAACGGGTTTATCGGCCAGACCCTGGCGGCAATGTTCTGGGTGCTGCCTCGCCCCTGGCGTTGGCGGATCACGCCTTTTGTGGCCGCGATACAGGAAACCGGGCTCAACGCCCTGCCCATTGTCGCCCTGCTCACCTTCCTTGTGGGGGCGGTCGTTGCCTTTCTCGGGGCCACCGTTCTCGAGAGTTTTGGCGCGACTATTTACACGGTCAATCTGGTCGCCTTTTCATTTGTGCGGGAATTCGGGGTGCTTCTGGCGGCAATCCTTCTTGCCGGCAGGACCGCCAGCGCCTTTACCGCACATATCGGTGCCATGAAGGTCAATGAAGAGCTCGACGCTATCCGGACATTGGGCCTCAATCCGATTGAACTGCTGGTACTGCCGCGGGTGCTGGCAATGATGGTGAGCCTCCCGGTTCTCGCCTTTATCGGCATGGTCGCTGGTATGGCGGGAGGAGCGGCTGTCTGTGCCCTGGCGCTCGACATTTATCCTGCCCAGTTCCTGGCCATTGTCGAGCGGGACACAGAACTCCGTCACTTCCTTGTAGGGCTCTCCAAGGCCCCGGTATTCGCATTTTTGATTGCCGTTATCGGGTGCCTTGAAGGCTTCAAGGTCAGCGGGAGCGCGCAATCGGTTGGCGAGCACACCACCTCGAGTGTGGTTCAGTCCATTTTCATGGTGATTCTGTTCGACTCGATCGCCGCCATGTTCTTCATGGAAATGGGGTGGTAGGCATCTATGAAACATCATCAGCTTGAACCACATCCCGACTCGATTGGGGAAGCCGTTATCCAGGTGCGAGGGCTTTGCAACCAGTTTGGGACCCACGTGATTCACAAGGACCTGGATCTCGATCTGATGAACGGCGAGATCCTGGGCGTGGTCGGGGGATCCGGAACCGGCAAGACGGTACTTCTTCGAACTATCGTGGGGCTTAACCCCCCTGCTGCCGGCGAAATTCGGGTGTTCGATAAGGACCTTGAACAACTACCAGCCCGGCAACGTTCCCTGGTTGAACAACGACTCGGTGTTCTGTTTCAGGGTGGCGCGCTCTTCACGTCGTTAAACCTGCAGGAAAACATAGCCGTTCCGCTGATCGAGCATGTTGGGCTGAGCCGGCCGGAGGCACAACGCCTGGCCCGCATGAAGCTGGCACTGACAGGCTTACCGCCCGAGGCGGCCCTGAAGTATCCTGCGGAACTGTCCGGTGGCATGGTCAAGCGTGCCGCACTGGCACGCGCACTCGCCCTCGACCCGGAGGTCCTGTTCCTGGACGAACCCACGGCCGGCCTCGATCCAATTGGCGCAGCCGCCTTCGACCGGCTCATTGTCACCCTGCGGGACGCCCTCGGCCTCACGGTTTTTCTGGTCACCCACGACCTCGATACCCTGTACGCCACTTGCGACCGAATTGCCGTGCTGGCCCAGAAAAAAGTGTTGGTGGCGGACCGCCTGGAACGGGTCGCCGCCATTGATGACCCATGGATACAGGACTACTTTAACGGCCCTCGGGGGCGCGCTGCAGAAAGCGCCTTCCGAGCCCAATCACCCCGGTCTCAGGAGTAAGCATCATGGAGCCTAAGGCCCACCATGTGATTATTGGCTTGTTTACGGTGACAGCGTTTGCCGCAGCACTCGGTTTTGCCCTCTGGCTTGGCAAGTCCGCAGCCGACCGGGACTGGGCTTACTACGAAATCGGCTTTAACCATCCGGTGAGCGGACTCGCGGCGGGGAATCCTGTGCTCTACAGCGGCGTTCAGATAGGGGATGTCGTTGAAATGAGACTGGAGCCTCACGACCCCAGCCACGTCCGCGTGCTGATCCGTGTCGATCAGCAGATCCCGATTCGGGAAAATACGAAGGCTGGCCTGGTGTTGGCTAATATAACCGGGAGCATGAGCATCCAGTTCAGTGGCGGCAGCCCGGACAGCCCCGAACTCGAAGGTGACCAACAAAACCCTCCGCTGATCATGGCCAAGCCCTCGGCGTTCGACAGTCTGATGGCCAATGGGGAGGACCTGCTGCAAAAAGCCGACTCATTGCTGACCAACGCCAACAAAATGTTCTCCGATCAGAACACGGAGAATCTGACGGCCATTCTCGCCAACACCCGGGAGGCAACAGACGCTCTGCTCGCCCAAAGGAGTCAACTCAATGCGCTGCTCGAAAGACTGGATTCTGCAGGCAAACGGACCGGCGAAGCCGCTATCAGGGTGGCCCAGGTATCGGATAACGCCAACGCCATTCTGCAGAATGAGGGCCGCGCGGTGCTGAACTCGCTCGATCAGGCGCTGCAAACCATACACGCGACCTCGTCCCGAATTGACAGGCTGACCCGGGAGAACGAAGGTGCCATGGATTCAGGCCTGCAGGGTATGGGGGAATTGGCGCCCGCGTTGCGTGAACTGCGCAGTACCCTGCGTAACCTCAATCAGTTCACCCGGCGACTGGGGGAAGATCCCACACGAACGATCTGGGGCGGTGAAACCATCAAGGAGCTGTCACAGTGAACCGACGTCTGGCTGTATTCACACTCACCGCCGGGCTTCTGGCCAGTTTGGCCGGCTGCACGGTATTTCCCAATCCAGAGCCTCCCCGGGTCATGGATTTTTCCGTGCCTGATCCAACCTTTCGCGCTCGCGAAACCCGGCCCTACAGTTTTCGCGTGGACACCCCTTACGCGTCAGACCCGTTAAACGGCAACCGGATTCTGGCCAAACCGACACCTTGGGAATTCCAGATGTACGACGGCGTACGTTGGCGGGACACGGTACCGGTGATTGTTCGCGACTTACTACTGAGGACGGTTCGCGCCAGCAGGGGCTTTGAAAACGTAATCAGTGACACCAATCCGGCCGACGCCGACTGGACCCTGATCAGCGAACTCTCAGCATTCCACAGTGAAAACAATGGCCAGACGGCCAACGTGGTGATCGAATTGCACGGCCAGGTCGTCAATAACCGGTCCCGGGCCACACTGTGTTCCGACAGTTTCCGAATTGAGCAGCAGTCCAACGGAACCAGCATTGAATCGGTCGTTGAAGCGTTCAGCCTGGCCGGTGAACGGCTTTCAAAAACCATCACCCAGTGGGCGACGAAGTGCAATGGTGCGGGCGACTAAGAGGCGGGAAAAAGATCCGCCCATGCTGCCTTCAGGTAGAGCCCCATGGACCAGAGCGTCAGACCCGCTGCGATATACAGTAACCCGATGGACACGTCCGCCCATACAACGCCTGGGGGAAAGGCCAGCAGGCCAACAATGGCCGCCATCTGGGCCGTGGTCTTGATCTTGCCGATGTAGGACACCGCGACACTGGCACGGCTTCCCATTTCCGCCATCCACTCCCGCAGAGCCGAGATCACAATCTCGCGTCCAATAATGACTGTGGCCGGGATGGTAAGCAGAATCGCCGCATGTTCCTCGATCAGAACGGCCAGAGCGACCGCCACCATCAACTTATCCGCGACCGGGTCGAGGAATGCGCCGAACGGAGTGCTTTGATCCAGCTTCCGGGCCAGATACCCATCCAGCCAGTCGGTCAGTCCCGCCAGGGCAAAAATGCAGGCACTGACCAGATAACTCCACTCCACTGGCAGGTAGAAAATGATCACAAAGACCGGGATCATGATAATGCGGGAGAGAGTGAGAATGTTGGGTAGATTCATGCTGTCCTTACTCGTCATGCAACGCTGCGTAGATGTTTTCCGCCAATGATTTGCTGATGCCCTGAACCTTGGCCATCTCATCCACACTGGCTTTGCGGATTTCCTGTATCCCGCCAAAATAGTGGATCAGATCGCGCCGACGCTTCGGGCCGACGCCTTCGATCCCCTCGAGGGTGGACTGCCGTCGTTTTTTATCCCGCCTGGCCCGGTGACCGGTTATTGCAAACCGGTGGGACTCATCCCGAATGTGCTGAATCAGATGCAACGCCGGCGAGTCAGCAGGCACCCGAAACACGTCGCCGGTCATGGCATCAATCAACTGCTCCATACCTGCCCGGCGGGTAACACCCTTGGCGACCCCGATCAGTGGTATGTCCGAGATTTCTAGCTCGTCAAACACTTCCCGGGCAATGTTCAGCTGGCCTTTGCCACCGTCGATAAACACGAGATCCGGCCGTTTTCCCTCACCTGCGACCATGCGCTTGTAGCGACGGGTCAACACCTGCCGCATGGCCGCGTAATCGTCTCCCGCCGTAATGTCTTCGATATTGTACAGCCGGTAATCGCTTTTCAGCGGGCCATTCTCGTCGAAAACCACGCAGGATGCGACGGTATTTTCCCCGTGGCTGTGGCTGATGTCGAAACATTCCATCCGGGAGGGCGTCTCCGCCAATTCCAGAAGGTCGCGCAATGCCAACAATCTGCGGTAGACCGTTTCCTTGCTCGCCAGGTGCGTCAGCAGGGTCTGGCGCGCGTTGGTCATGGCCAGCTCCAACCAGCGGCGGCGTTCTCCTCTCACGTTGCCACGAATCCGGGTTTCCCGGCTGGCAGCCTCGGAGAGCGCCTCGGCCAGCAGTTCCTGGCCCTCAACGTCCACCGGGACCAGAATATCCCGGGGAATTTCCCGACGGGTGTTGCCTCCAAAATAATACTGGCCCAGAAACGCGCTTAACAGCTCACCCTCTGTCTGCTCTATAGAATAGCGTGGGAAATAGTCCTTGGTGCCAAGTACCCGGCCACCGCGCACAATAATCACCACAATACAGACAATTCCGGCGTCCTGGGCAATGGCAATCACGTCCGCATCTCCGCCCTCGCCATCGACTGACTGTTGCTCCTGGACGTGGCGCAGGTGATTGATCTGATCGCGGTAGGCGGCCGCCTTTTCAAATTCAAGGTTCCTGGACGCGGACTCCATGGCGCTCATCAGGTCATGAAGAATGGCCGGGTTCTTGCCCTCAAGAAACATGGTGGCGTGCCGGATATCCTCCCGGTAGTCCTCCGGACTGATGTACTCCACGCAGGGGGCGGTGCACCGATTGATCTGATACTGAAGGCAGGGGCGCGTTCGGTTCCTGAAATAGCTTTCACTACAGGATCTTATCCGAAATACCTTTTGTAGAATGTTAAGACTTTCCTTGACCGCCCCGGAGCTCGGAAACGGACCGAACCAGGTTCCCCCACCCTTTTTGGTGCGTCCCCGCCGAAAGGTCAGCGACGGGTAATCGCCATGAGAGGAAAGGTAAATATAGGGGTAGGACTTATCGTCCCGGAGCAGAATGTTATAGGGAGGCCGAAGTGACTTGATCAGATTTTGCTCAAGCAGCAGGGCTTCGGTCTCGCTTCCGGTGATGGTGACCTCTATGGACGAGATCTTGGCCACCAGCGCTTCGGTTTTCGGCGCCAGCCCGGTCTTGCGGAAATAGCTGCTGACCCGCTTTTTAAGATTGCGGGCCTTACCCACGTACAGGACGGAACCGTCTTCGTCGTACATGCGATAGACGCCGGGCCGTTCCGTAAGCTGCTTCAGGAAGTTCTTACTGTCGAACTCCGCTGGATAACTGGCGGGCTCAGACCTTGTCGGCATCAAGTAACCCGAGCCGGACGGCCATCAGGGCCAACTCAACATCGCTGGAAATGTCCAGCTTCTCGAAAATCCGATACCGGTAGCTGTTCACCGTTTTCGGGCTCAGGCACAGCTTGTCGGAGATGTCCTGAACCTTCTGACAGTCCACGACCATCATCGCAATCTGCATCTCACGCTCGGACAAACGCTCAAACAGGGATAACTCACCCTCATCGTCCCGGTCGCCGCCCAACTGTTTAAGCGCCATTTTCTGGGCAATTTCAGGGCTGATATAACGCTGACCGGCGTGGGCCATACGAATCGCGCGGACCATCTCTTTAATGTCGGCGCCTTTCGTAATATAGGCCGTGGCGCCGCTCTGCATCACTCGGGTGGGGTATGGGTCATCCGCACAGGCCGTCACGACAATCACGCGAACCGAGTCGTCAATCCGGAGGATACGTCGCGTCGCTTCCAGGCCGCCAATGCCTGGCATCCGGATATCCATCAGGACAATATCCGGTCGGTCCCTGCGAACGAATTCTATGGCATCCTCTCCGGAGGATACCTGCCCAACAACTTCCAGGTCGGGGTTATCCGCCAGCATCCGGGTAATCCCGGAGCGCACCAACTCGTGGTCATCGACAACCAGTACCCTGATCAAAATTCACCTCGTACACGGACTACGATAAAACAGCGAGATTGTACCGGGTACCTTAGCATCCGGGTAGCTTTAACCGGAAATCCTATTACCGGACAATGCCTCAAGAGGGCGAACCCAGCCCGGCAGTATTCTCTACGGGATCAAACCAGACGACCAAATCCCCGCATTTAACCGCTTTTAGCACCCGGTCGCGCTCGGCCAGCGGTTGCTCAGTGTCGTTCAGGCCATGATATCGGGTGCAGTATTCACCCACCAGTCCACTCAGTTGATCCTCGGTCAGTAACTCACTGTCAACAATGAACTTTTCTTCTCTTGGGTCCGGCTGGGGCTGATGGGCTGCGTCGTCGGTCATAGATCCTCCTGTCTCGTTACCATGGTAAGGACAATGCTCGGGCGAGAGAAGCCCTTTGTGCCGAAGCCAGACGAGCCTACCGCTAAGCATTATCATTGATGGTTCTGAATTGGGCCGTTAACTGGCGCATGGATAACGAACCCTGCCGCAGGTCCTCACTGATGGTTCGGGTATTCTTGACGCTTGTCACCAGGAAATCCGCACTTTCATGCAGCATCGCCGATCGGCGCCCTACCCGCCCGATCTCTTTGCGCTGGGTTGATACAGCGTCACTGATTTCAGCACTGTGAGCCTCGAGCTGTTCGAACCGCAAGCCAAGATTTTCCAGATGGCCTCTCAGCGCGACCAGATGCTCCTGGTTCTCACTGCCGGCGTCGCGCATCTCTCCCAACAGACCGTCAACGCTGCCAACACCCGAAACCAGATCTTGCACCCACTGGGAAATGTCGCGTGTGGAGTCCGACGTTCGCCGCGACAGGGTCCGGACCTCGTCGGCCACCACGGCAAACCCGCGACCGTGTTCACCGGCCAGGGCAGCCTCAATGGCTGCATTGAGGGCGAGCAGGTTGGTCTGCTCGGCAATGGCGGCCATCAAGGCGAGCACCCGCTCAAACGCCTGGGAATGATTCCCTGCCCAGTCCCTGAGAGCATCATTTTCACGCACAGCGTTCCAATTCTCGGGGATAGTCCGCTCAAGCTCGGCAAACGCCGGTTCTATCTCGTGCCAAAGCATTAACTGGGCTTTCACCTTGTAGGCAAGGTCCTGGAGCTGACGGTGGGATTGCTCAAGGTCGACCAACAACCAAGATTCTTTCAGGTTGGTGTGGGTCAGCGTTCCGGACGCCTCTTCCGCCTTCAGGATAATGGTCCAGGACAGGGCCGCCAGACCGGCGAGGGCGAAGACGCAAAGAACCGCAAAACACAGGATGCGGGTACGAACAGTGCCTAGCATGACAACTCCAACAGCGGGCTATGGCCTGAAGATTATTCCCGTTTCATGACGCTTTTATTTCGCCCGTGTGTACTGAATGTCAATTCAACCGGAGCCAGCCTTACGCACCGCTTCAAAAACCCGCTTCATTTGCCTATTATCCCCCGACTTATAAAGGGTTGGATGCTAATGAATCGCTCCGTTTTCAGACTCACATTGCCTATCCTGTTTGGCTACCTCCCCCTGGGCATGGCCTTCGGGGTACTTTTCACCACGCAACTGGACTACGCCTGGTGGATCGCTCCGCTGATGGGCATTCTGATTTTTGCGGGCGCCGGTCAGATCCTGGCCGTTAGTTTGATGGCCGCCAATGCCGGTCTTGTGGAAGTGTTCATTGCAATGTTCGTCCTGAACGCCCGACATCTTTTCTACGGCCTTTCCCTGCTTGGGCAATTCAGGGGTGCGGGTTGGCGCAAGCTCTACCTGATCTTCGGCCTGACCGATGAAACCTACTCTCTGCTAACCAGCCGACCGCGCGGACCTGACCGCACCTACGAACAATTGCTGGATTTCCGGATTACCGCCTTCAACCAGTGTTACTGGGTGATCGGCTGCGCCCTCGGGGCATTGCTCGCAGATAACGTGGAATTCGACAGCACAGGGATAGAGTTCGCCCTCGTCGCCCTGTTCATCGTTCTGACCATTGAGCAGTACAAGGCGCTGGGAGATGGCTTTCCAATATGGACCGGCGCGGCCGCAGCGGGTGTCGCAATGATGGTTATTCCGGCGGCGCATCAGCTGATCGGCGCCATCGGGATTGTCACCATTGCTTTGCTGGTGCACTACCGCCGGGCGGGAGCCGGGCGTAATAAAGAGGGCATAAGCCATGGATGAAACGACTTACGTCGCCGCGTTTATCGCCGTCGCGACTGTGGCGACGTTCGCGACCCGGGTAATCCCGTTCCTGTTCTTTGAACGCCATACGGAGCACCCGCTCATTCAGCATCTCGGACGATACCTGCCCGCCGCAGTGATGGCCCTGCTGGCGGTGATTTTCCTCCAGCGTTCAGCCAGCTGGACCTCAACAGTTCCGGGGCTCGACGCTCTCATTCCAGGGGTGCTCGTGGTCTGCATGCATGTGTGGCGCGGCAATGCCCTGCTCTCCATCGCCGCGGGCACAGCCAGCTACATGGTGCTGCAGCAAACCGGAATTCTGGGAACCTAAACCCGGTCTTCGAGGTTGGCAACCAGCCTGGAATCCCGGACTGCGGCGGTTCGATGTTTGACAACGCCCTTGTAGTCGGAACTTTCAATCATGGCCATAAAGGCATCAATCGAGGGGTAGCGAACCAGAAGAACCTGATCCCAGGACTCGTCAGGAGGTGCAATCAAAGAACCTACGCTGTGTCCTGACCAGATCACCTCCGCACCGACGGCCTTAACGCAGGCCGCGGCCTCCTGCATATAGAGTTTGTAAGCTTCCCGACCTGACCGATCTGTCGACTCGTCCGTGTAGTTGGCCCGATCCCGAAACCTCAGGAGGTTAAGCATCACCACGGGTTGGTCTTTGGGAGTATCCGAAAGCACTTTCTGAAGTTGTTCGGGGGTGGGATTTACGGCTTCCATCCTGATCCTCTTATTTCGCAGCAACCGGCGCCTACTATAGCCCAGCCCGCAGGCTTCGGCGCAAGCGATTTCGTTACCTTTCGTTCAGGATTTCAGCACACTGAATCTTTGGCATTTTTCGTTGGCACTACTAAACTAAAATCGGGCAGATGCGATGTTTGACGTAAATATGGCCCCAACCATAGACGATTTCTCAATATCATCGAGTGTGCATAACCTTGGGAGAAGGCCATGGAAAATAAGCCGAAGGACCGGCTGAAGCTTGCAAATGTAAGCCGTCGTCGATTCCTTGCCGGCGTGGCAGGGGGGACCGCCCTGGTGCTAGCCGCCCGCTGGGACTGGGTGGAAACCGCCGAAATGAAGAAGTTCGGCGCCGCAGGCATGCCCGGCGGCTACACCGACAACCCGAATGTATTCATTCATATTCACGCTGACGGCACTGTAACCATTGTCAACCATCGCTCCGAGATGGGCCAGGGTATCCGCACCAGCAACGTGATGGTTATTGCCGATGAGCTCGGTGCGGATTGGGAGCGAGTCAGGGTTCATCAGGCCAAGGGCGTCCGAAACTTTTACGGTAACCAATACACGGAAGCATCCAGAAGCATGCGGCAATGGTTTGACCCGCTACGCCGGGCGGGCGCCGCAGCAAGGCAAATGCTTGAGCAGGCCGCAGCGGATCATTGGCAGGTCCCCATCAGTGAAGTGAAAGCCGGCATTCACGAAATCAAGCATGAGCCGTCGGGGAAAAAGCTAGGGTTTGGTGATTTAGCCAAAGCCGCCCGCAATCTTGATGTCCCTGATCCTGACTCCCTGGTTCTAAAAACGCACCATGAGCTTCGCTTCATCGGCAGGGAAACCGGATTTATCAATGGGGCACTTATATCACCTCGCCCGAAAGCCATCGACGGAGAGGACATCGTCACCGGCGCCGCCGTGTATGGGGCGGATGTCGCCTTCGACAATCCGTTGTATGCGGTCATCGCCCGCCCTCCGGTCTATGGTGCCAGCTTAGGCGGATTCGACGAGAGTGATGCTCTGAAAGTTCCCGGAGTTATACGGGTGTTACGAATCGAGGGCACCGGCCTGCCAACAGAGTTCAATCCCCTTGGTGGTGTTGCCGTGGTGGCAACCAACACATGGGCCGCTATCCAGGGTCGGAAAGCACTGAAGGTACGCTGGGACAATGGCTCTGCCGGGGATAACAGCGCTTACACATCCTCCGCCTACCGTGAAAAGCTGGAAAAGCGAGCGCAGTTACCCGGTAAGGTCATTCGGGACGAAGGCGATTTCGACCGAGCCATGGAGACTTCCGGCAAGCGAGTCTCAGCGACCTACTACATGCCACATTTGGCCCATGCTCCTATGGAGCCCCCAGTGGCAACAGCTCGGGTGCAGAAAGGCAGCGCAGAGATATGGGCACCCACTCAGAACCCTCATGCTATTCGCGTCAAAGTCGCGGAACGGTTAGGTTTGGATGAGACCCATGTGACCGTGAACATCACCTTGCTCGGGGGAGCCTTTGGCCGAAAAGCAAAGCCGGATTTCGCGATAGAGGCGGCAGCCATTGCCCAATCGTTTGAGGGTCGGCCGGTGACCGTACAGTGGACCCGGGAAGATGATCTACAGCATGGTTATTATCAGGCTGTATCGATGGACCATCTTGAAGCCGGCCTCGATGAAAAAGGACGCACGACCGCGTGGTTGCACCGGTCACTCTCGCCCAGCACCCTTTCCCTGTTCAGACCAAACTACGAGCATAAAACAAGGGTTGAGCGGGGCATGGGTTTCAACACGACCCCCTTCAAGGTCCCAGCCATGCGACTGGAAAACCCTCCAGCGCCGGCCCACGTCCGCATCGGCTGGTTTCGATCGGTCTATAACCTGCCCCATGCCTGGGCGATTCAAAGCTTCACCCATGAGCTGGCAACAGCAGCGGGCAAAGACCACCGTGATTTCCTTCTAGAACTCTTGGGTGAAGATCGGAAAATTTCCAACCTCTCGGTTGGCGACAACTACAACTACGATGAAGATCCGAATATTTATTTCATCGACACCGCTCGAATGCGTGGCGTGATCGAAAGAGTCACCGCAGAAGCGGGCTGGGGCAAGGAATTGCCCAACGGTCGAGGGCTGGGGCTGGCATTCCACCACAGTTTTGCTTCTTACGCCGCCGTGGTATTCGATGTCGAGGTGAGCGACAGTGGGACCCTGACCATTCACCGCGCAGATATTGCGTTCGATTGTGGCCCCCAGGCCAATCCGGAGCGCATTCATTCGCAGATGGAAGGGGCCTGCATAATGGGTATTGGTGTTGCGCTGCTTAATGAAATGGCCTTTGAGAATGGGGTCGCCAAACAATCCAATTTTGATCGCTACCTTTTACCAAGGATGACCGAATCACCCAGGGAGATACGAGTTCATCTGGTGCACAACCCGGATGCCCCCATGGGCGGCGTAGGCGAGCCTGGTTTGCCGCCGGTTGCGCCTGCTCTGGTAAATGCTATCTATTCGGCGACCGGCAAGCGTATTCGAAGGCTGCCAGTTGGGGATCAACTGAAGGCCTGAAACACAGTAAACCCGCTAATACTCCAACCTGCGAGACAGGCAATGGTTACACTCAATATCAATGGCAATACACATGAGCTCGACGTTCCCGAAGACATGCCCTTGCTTTGGGTTATTCGCGATGTCATAGGAATGAAAGGCACCAAATTTGGCTGTGGCATGGCCCAGTGTGGTGCCTGCACCGTCCACCTCAATGGCGTGGCCATTCGGTCCTGTGTCACCCCGGCTTCTGCCGCCTCTGGAGAAATTACCACCATCGAAGCCATGTCCGAAGACCCGGTCGGTAAGAAGGTGCAACAGGCGTGGCTGGACCTTGGCGTCGCACAGTGTGGTTATTGTCAGGCCGGGCAGATCATGAACGCTACAGCACTCCTCAAAAAAACGCCTCAACCCGACACTCAGGAAATCGTGGACGCCATGGCCGGCAATCTCTGTCGTTGTGGCACCTACAACCGGATCCTGACGGCCATTGAGCGCGCGGCCGGCAAGGAGGTAAAGGCCTAGGCGGCGAGTCCGATGACGCTGGGGGCAGCATGATCCGGTTTTGCAGTAGTGATGATAGCTTACTACCTACCAACCCCTTACAATATTGGCCTCGCTCTGCGTAACTCGTTCCGCACTCCCTTCGCCGACCATTGGATCCGAACCCGGCATGACTCTGACTGCGATTTTCCTGCAAACCCTGGAGACCACCCTCCCCGTTTTCGCCATGGTCTTTATGGGTCTGGGTCTTCGCCGCATCGGTTGGATAGACAGCGCCTTTATCAACACGGCTTCAGCCCTTGTCTTTAAGGCAACACTGCCGACGCTCGTCTTCCTGAGTATCATCCGGGCAGACCTGGACACGGCCCTCAATCCCGGGCTGTTACTGTTCTTTCTGTTTGCCACGCTCGCCAGTTTTGGTCTCGCCTGGCTCTGGGCGCGCTGGCGGGTCGTGCGGGAGGATCGCGGGGTATACGTCCAGGGGGCTTTCCGAGGCAACTGCGGAATCGTGGGCTTGGCGCTGGCCGCCAATCTGTACGGGGACTTCGGGCTGTCCGCCGGCGGCATCCTTCTGGGGCTTGTCATCATCTCCTACAACGCCCTGTCGGTGATCGTGCTCATTGCCTATCAGCCTGGCCAATCCGCCAGCTGGCAGAAAATCTTCCATGACATCATTCGCAACCCGCTCATTCTCGCCGTGGTCGTGGCCATCCCCTTTGCCGGGCTCGACGTTCGGCTTCCGACCTGGGTGATGACCTCCGGAGACTACTTCGCCTCACTCACCCTGCCCCTGGCGCTTCTTTGCATTGGCGCAACGGTGTCACTGAGTGCCATCCGCAGCGACAGTAAAACCGCGTTCAGTTCCAGCCTGCTGAAAATGGTCGTCTTGCCCGCGCTTTGCACTGCTGCAGCCTGGCTGGCTGGTTTCCGCGGCCCGCAACTGGGCCTGATGTTCCTGTTTTTCGCCAGCCCAACGGCCGCCGCAAGCTTCGTGATGGCCAAAATTCTCGGGGGGAACGATCGCCTGGCTGCGAACATCGTCGCCCTGACAACACTCATGGCCAGCGTTACCGTAACGCTGGGCGTATTCACCCTCCGTAGTGTCGGTGTAATTTAACGGGCCTCTCCAGCACTCTGGTCAGACTCTGCGGCCATCCGGCTCAGCGCCAAAAATCCGCGTTTGCAGCCTGATAGGTAGCCGCCGCCAAACAGGTTGTAGTGGTTCAGATAGTGGTAAAGGTTATAGATTTCCCGCTTTCTATCGTAACTGGCCGACCGGGGGTAAATTCGGTCATAGCCGCGATAGAACGCAGCACCGAATCCGCCAAACATTTCCGTCATCGCCAGATCAGCCTCCCGATCTCCGCAATATATGGCCGGGTCAATCAACCACGCGTCCCTCCCGTCAAACAAGGCGTTGCCGCGCCATAGATCCCCGTGCAGCAGACTGGGATGTTCGCAGTGCCTGTTCAGCCACTCGATCACCACCGGGCCGTGCTGGTCGAGCAGTTGCTCGAACTCTTGCCTTATCGTCGCATCGGTAATTCTCGAGACCTGATATCCCAACCGGTCCCGGACGAAAAAATCGCCCCAGTTCGCTGTCCATTGGTTTGGTTGCGGAGCCAGCCCGATGTAATTATCGCGACGCCAGCCATAGCTGGTTTGCACGATCCTGTGCAAACTCGCCAGTCCCTCACCCAAGAGTTCCAGGGTGCGATCATCCGCCCGAGCAGCCTGGATCGCCGTCATCTTCAATGTCTCGTGATCAACACCAAGCACCTCGGGAATCCGGACATTCTCAACCCCTGCTATTTCCAGGACGCTTGCCAACTGCTCCAACCCCTCCGCCTCACAGATCAGGGCGTCGGAAAAGCCGGTCGTGTTGTGCTTGGTGTAGATACCTGCCATTCGCCTTATTGCTCCTTGAACAAACACAGGGTCAAACGTTAGATTCATTAAAGCCTGCCATCTCCGCATGACAAGGACAAAATATGGATATGAAACGCTGGAATCTGCTGATATCAGGCCTGGTCCAGGGCGTTTATTACCGCGCCTCGGCTACGACAAGAGCCACAGAGCTCGGCCTTACCGGTTACGCCCGCAACCTCCCGGACGGCCGGGTTGAGATTGTGGCCGAAGGCAATGAAGACCAGCTTGAACGACTGAAGGCGTGGTGTTGCGATGGCCCCCCGGCCGCCAGGGTGGATGACATTGAGGTGACGACGGCCCCGGCCACCGGCGAGTACAGCGACTTTGGGATTCGACGATAGGGGCTCGCACATGAATCACGACAAACCGTTTTCGCAGGCCTGCGAAAACAACAAGGCGCCGATACTGGAAAAACTCGCTGAGATTTTCAGGCACTCCGGCACGATCCTTGAAATAGGAACGGGAACTGGCCAGCATGCCGTCCACTTTGCCCATCACCTGCCCCACATAGTCTGGCAGCCCAGCGACCATCCTGAGAACTACCAGCTCTGCCTGCCAAGACTTCAGGAGTCCGCTTTACCCAACCTCAAACAACCGTTGGCGCTGGACGTCCGCCAAACGGATTGGAATATCCCCAGGATTCATGGTGTTTTTTCAGCCAACACGGCCCACATCATGTCCTGGAACGAAGTTGCGAGCATGTTCGCAGGAGTTGGCGCCGCACTGACGAACGGGGAAATGTTCTGCCTCTATGGACCGTTCAAATACGCGGGCCAGCACACCAGTGAGAGTAACGCCCTGTTTGACCGCCACCTCAGCCAGCGGAACCCGGCCATGGGGATTCGAGATATGTCGCAGCTTGAGGATCTGGCCCGCGATCACGGCATGCTTCTGGAATCAGACTTCGAAATGCCAGCTAACAACCGATTCCTGGTCTGGCTGCACTTCCCCCACTTCAATAGACACGCATCGATAACTCCGAAACAGGAGAGCTACGATGCCGAAGATGCTCACTG